>QHTB01000151.1 GCA_003220615.1 Candidatus Rokuibacteriota bacterium | reverse complement strand
GGAGAGAAGGATCCATGAGAGAAGCCGTCGTGGTGGCCAGCAGCCGCACGCCCCTCGCCAAGTCTCACCGTGGTTCCTTCAACATGACCCGCCCCGACGACCTCGCGGCCCACGCCATCCGCGACGTCCTCGGCAAGGCGCCCCAGCTCGAGCCCAAGGAGATCGAAGAAGTCATCCTGGGCTGCGGTCAGCCCCACGGCTCGCAGGGGCACAACATCGCGCGCGTGGCGGCGCTGCGCGCGGGGCTGCCGGTGACGACGCCGGGGGCGACGGTGAACCGCTTCTGTAACTCGGGGCTGCAGGCCGTCGTCCAGGCCGCCCACATGGTCCTGCAGGAAGGCGTCGAAGCGGCCATCGGCGGCGGCATCGAGTCGATCACGATGCTCCAGCGTGACAACAGTCCGAACCCGTGGGTGAAGGAGCACTACCCGGGCCTCTACATGGTCATGGGCGACACCGCCGAGGTGGTGGCCAAGCGTTATCACGTGAGCCGGCAGGCCCAGGACGAGTACTCGCTCTCGAGCCAGCAGCGGACGGCGCGCGCGCAGGACGAAGGCTTCTTCAAGGAAGAGATCGCGCCCATGCAGGTCAAGCGCGCGATCCTCGACAAGAAGACGGGCGACAAGATCGGCGAGGAGGACCACTACGTCGACGCCGACGAGTGCAACCGCGCCGATACGACGCTCGAGGGCCTGGGCAAGCTCGCGCCGGTGTTCGACACGAAGAGCGGCCAGGGGTCGGTGACCGCCGGGAACTCGTCGCAGCTCTCCGACGGCGCGTCGGCGACGCTGGTGATGTCGATGGACCGGGCGAAGGCGCTCGGAATCCGTCCGAAGCTCGTCTTCCGCGGCTACGCCGTGGCCGCCTGCGAGCCGGACGAGATGGGGATCGGGCCGGTGTTCGCGGTCCCCAAGCTGCTCAAGAAGCACGGCCTTCGCGTCGAGGACATCGACGTCTGGGAGCTGAACGAGGCGTTCGCGTCCCAGGTCGTCTACTGCCGCGACCGGCTCGGGCTGCCGATGGACCGTCTCAACGTGAACGGCGGATCGATCTCGATCGGCCATCCGTTCGGGATGACCGGCTCACGCCTGGTCGGCACGATCGCCAACGAGCTGCTGCGCCGGCGCGGCCGCTACGGCGTGGTGACGATGTGCGTGGGCGGCGGCCAGGGCGCCGCGGCGCTGTTCGAAGCATGTCGATAGTCCGCGCGTTCACCGAGGCGTTCAATCGCGCCGACGTCGACGGCCTCCTCGACTGCTTCACCACCGACGCGACGTACACGGACAACTTCTACGGCCCGCACCGTGGCCCGGTCGCGCTTCGCGAGATGTTCGCGCGGATGTTCAAGGAGGGCCGCGACTACCGCTGGCAGATGGACACCGTCGTCGAGACTCCCGACCGCGCGGCGGCCGAGTGGACGTTCGGGTACGTCGTCACCGACGCCGTGCCGCGCAGCTCGGGCCGGCGCGTCCGCTTCCGCGGTATGAGCCTGTTCGAGCTGACCGGCGGTCGCATCGCCGCCTATCGCGAGTACTTCGACGTGGGCGCGGCACTCCTCCAGCTCGGCTTCGCCCCGGAGGCGGTCGCCAAAATCCTCACGCGCAAGCACGGCCTCTGAGCGTCAGCGGCGGGCGGGCTCGAGGACCGCGCACGTCTCCTCGGCCTTGAGGCCTGCCGGCCGCGCCGGCCCATAGCGGGATCGCCGCCACAGGCGATAGCCGAGCAGCGTGGCGCCCGCGACGGGAGCCACGAGCAGCAGCCGATGACCGTAGCGATCGAGCAGCGCCTCCGCCTGGTCGCCGATCGCGAACCCGAGGCCGCCCCAGAGCGACGCGTACACCAGCGTACCGATCACGTCGAAGACGATGAACTTCCGATACGTGATGTGGCCACAGCCGGACAGCGCGGACGCGAACAGCCGGATGCTCGTCGAGAACCGGCTGAGCACGATGGCCGCCGTTCCGAAGCGCTTGAAGTACGCGACCGTGCGCTCGACGCAGCGCTCGGACCCGAGGGTCATCCGGCAATACAGCGTGAGCAGCCGCGGCCCGGCCAGCTTGCCACCGAGGTAGGGAACGTGGTCGCCGATCACCGCACCCGCCGCGGTGACCAGGACGAGTCGAGCCAGCTCCCCGGCATCGGTGAGAGCCGTCGCCGCGAGGATCAGGATGATGCGGCTCGGGAACGGCACGCCGGCGCCCTCGATCAGGAAGGCGACGAACACCGCGCTCAGGAGATGGCTCATCAGGAAATCGAGGTGTGGCTGGATGACCGACATCGCAGCTAGAACTCGATCTGGGCCCCGAGCTCGACGACCCCTTCGGCCGGGATGCTGAAGAAGTCGGTCGCCGAAGCGGCGTTCCGGGCCATGAACGCGAACAGGCGCTTGCGCCAGCGCAGCATCGGCGTCGACCCCGTCGGCACCAGGCGGGCGCGGCCCAGGTAGTACGTGACGTCGGCGGGCTCGACGTCGAAGTCACGACAGCAGCGCTGCACGATGGCGGGAACGTCGGTGCGCTCCATGAAACCGTAGGTGGCTTGCACGCGGTAGAACCCATCGGGCAGCGCCTCGGACTGCACGCGCGTGCGGTCCTCGACTTCCGGAATGTCCTCCACGAGGACCGAGAGCAGCACGATGCGCTCGTGCAGCACCTTGTCGTGGCGATAGTGGTGCAGGAGCACGACCGGCGCGGTCGTGTTCGCGTGCGTCAGGTAGACGGCGGTACCCGGCACCCGCACCGGCTTGGTGCGGGCGATCTCGACGAGGAACTCGTCGAGCGGCACGGCGGCGCTGTCCAGCTTGGCCGTCAGCAGCCGCCCGCCCTTGTTCCACGTCTCCATGAGGAGGAAGGGGGCGCCCGCGATGACGAGCGGCACCCACCCGCCCCGCTCGATCTTCACGATGTTCGCGGTGAAAAAGGCCACGTCGATGACGAGGAACAGGCCGGCGATCGCGCCGGCGTGGGCGATCGACCATCGCCACCGGTCGCGCGCGATGAGGTAGAAGAGCACGGTGGTGATCGCCATGGTGCCGGTGACGGCGATGCCGTAGGCGGCGCCGAGCTGGCTCGAGGATTGGAACGTGAGGACGACGAGCAGGCAGGCCACCATCAGCGCGTGGCTCACCGCCGGCACGTAGATCTGACCGATCTCCATGCGCGAGGTGTGGACGACGGTCAGGCGCGGGCAGTAGCGGAGCTGAATGGCCTGGTGCGTGAGCGAGAAGGCGCCGGAGATCAGCGCCTGCGAGGCCACGATCGCGGCCAGCGTGGCGATGACGATGAGCGGATAGCGGAACCATGAAGGCGCCAGCAGGTAGAACGGATTCTGCACGGCCTCCGGCGAGCGCAGCAGCAGGGCGCCCTGCCCGAAGTAGCTCAGGACCAGCGCCGGGAACACGGCGACGAACCACACCAGGCGGATCGGTGTTCGGCCGAAGTGGCCGAGGTCAGCGTAGAGCGCCTCGGCGCCGGTCACGGCGAGCACGACGGCGCCCAGGACCAGGAAGCCTGCCGTGCCGTGGCCAGCCAGGAAGCGCACGCCGTGCCACGGATTGATGGCCGTCAGAATCTCCGGCGCCTGGGCGATCTCCACCACGCCGAGCACCGCGATGGTCGCGAACCACACGAGCATGATCGGTCCGAAGATGGATCCGATGCCGGCCGAGCCCCAGCGCTGAAGCATGAAGAGCGCGAAGAGAATGAAGAGCGTGGCGGGCACGACGTACGGCTCGAATCCCGGGCTGGCGATCTCCAGGCCCTCGGTCGCGCCCAGGACCGAGATGGCGGGCGTGATGACACCGTCACCGTAGAGCAGCGCGGCGCCGAAGAGCCCGAGGAGCACCACGAGAGAGCGTGGCGGCTGGCCACCGGCACGCCGTGTGCGCTGGACCAGCGCGAGAAGCGCGAGGATGCCGCCCTCGCCTCGATTGTCGAGGCGCATGATGAAGGCGACGTACTTCACGCTGACGACGAGGATCAGCGCCCACACGATCAGCGAGAGGACGCCGTACACGGCGGCGGGCGTGGCGGCGATCCCATGGTCGGGGTGAAAGCACTCGCGGAACGCGTAGAGCGGACTGGTGCCGATGTCACCGAAGACGACACCGAGCGCGGCCAGCGACAGCGCGGCGAGCCGTCGACCCGTGTGCTCGGGCGCCGACCGCGAGAACGATCGCCGAGCCGGCGGCAGGGCGCCGGCAACGAACTCGGCCTCGGGCAGCGGGCGGGCAGGTAGGGTCGACACCGACCCTCGGTATTGCCAGCCCCGTGCCAGCGGCGTCGTTATTGCAGCCCGGCCGTCGTCCGGGAGATGCAGACCCTGAAGTCGGTTACTCAGCGACCAGCCACGGCATCTCGCGGGCCTGGCGGGCCTCGAAGGCGCGGATCTCGGTCTCGTGGCCGAGCGTCAGCGCGATCTCGTCCTGACCCGTCAGCAGCATCTGCTTGCGAAACGGATCGACGTCGAAGCGGTGCACCGAACCGTCGGGCGCCGTGACGGTCTGGGCCTCGAGATCGACGGTGACCGCTGCTCCCGGAGCCGCGTGGAGCTGGCGCCGCAGCGACGCCACGGTCGCGGCGGGAAGGATGACCGGGAGCAGGCCGTTCTTGAAGCAGTTCTGATGGAAGATGTCGCCGAGACTGGGCGCGATGACGGCACGGATCCCGAAGGCGTCGAGCGCCCACACCGCCATCTCGCGCGACGAGCCGCAGCCGAAGTTCTCCGCCGCGACCACGGCCTGCGCCGATCGGTAGGCGGGCTGGTTCAGGACGAACTCCGGTTTCTCCGAGCCGTCGGCCTCGAAGCGTACATCGTGGAACAGAAAGAGCGCGTAGTCGGCACTCCGTGGCTTGCGGAGAAACCGGGCCGGAATGATGCGGTCGGTGTCCACGTTCGGCAGATCGATCGGCGCGGCGACCGCGGTCAATCGCGTGAAGGCGCGCATGGCGTCGCCGCTACTCCGGCTCGGCACGCCCGGCCAGCACGGCGAGCGCGCGCGTGAGGGCCGCGGGCTCGACCGGCTTGCCGAAGTGGAGGTTGTAGCCCGCCTCCAGCGCGCGGCGCGCATCGTCGGGCCCGGCGAACGCCGTGAAGGCGATGGCAGGAATGTCGCGGGCATCGTCGGTGCGGGCTCGCACCGTTCGAATCAGGTCGTAGCCGTCCCGCCCGGGCATCCCGATGTCCGCCACCATCGCGTCGAACCGCGCGTGGTCGAGCGCCGCCAGCGCCTCGCTCGTGGAGGCCGCGGTCACCGGCCGGGCGCCGCACTTCTCGAGGATCACGGCGAGAACCTCGCGGCCATCCGGATCGTCGTCCACGAGCAGCACGTTCAAGTCGTCGAGTGCCGGGAGCGACGATTCATCCCGCGGCGCTTCCACCGGCGCCGGCCGCACGCCATCGGCCAGCAGCGGAAGCTCGATCGTGAACGTCGAGCCCCGGCCCTCGCCCGCGCTGGCCGCGGTGACGGTACCGCCGTGCAGCCCAATCAGGTGCCTCACGATGGTGAGCCCGAGGCCCAGTCCCAGGTGCGGGCGCGCGCCCGCCGTGTCGGCCTGACGGAAGCGTTCGAACACGTGCGGAAGGAGGTGCGGGGCGATGCCGCGCCCGGTGTCGATGACCTCGATACCGGCGTGCGTGCCATGGCGGGACAGTCGGGCCGTCACTCGGCCACCGCGTTCGGTGAACTTGACCGCGTTCGACAGCACGTTCCACACCACCTGCTGCAGCCTGACGCCGTCGCCCATCACGCGCGCGCCGGAGGCATCCATGGCGACTTCGAGCACGACGCCGCCACTGGTGGCCGCCGGCCGGACCGCCTCGGCCGCCGCGCTGATCACCGTATCCAGGTACACGGGTTTGCGCTCCACGGTGAGCTTGCCGGCCGCGATGCGTGAGAGATCGATCAAATCGTCGATCAGTCGGGCGAGGAGTCGGATGTTGCGCTCGACGGTCTCGATCCCGCGCTTCGAGGCGGCGGCGTCGAGCCGGCCCTCGCGCAGCATCGCGGCCCAGCCGAGCGCCGAGTTCAGCGGCGTGCGCAGCTCGTGCGACAGCATCGCGAGGAAGTCGTCCTTGGCGCGGCTCGCGTCCTCGGCCGCGGTCTGTGCCGTCTGCGCGCGCTCGAGCAGCCTCAACCGCTCCTGGGCGATGGCCCGCCGCTCGGTCACGACGGCGGCCAGCGGCAACGCCGTGACGGCCATCGTGCCCATGAAGACCTGCACCAGGAGGAGCGACGTGTTCTGGTTGCCCACGGCGAACGGCCCGAGCCCGCGCACCGTCGCCGACACCGCGATCCCGGAGAGGATCACGATCAGGGTGGCCGCTTCGCGCACGCCCAGCCTGAAGGCGGCCCAGATCAGCGGCGGCATGGCGATGAACGGCACGGGGAGCATGCCGCGCTCCCAGAAGACGAGCGCGCCGACCAGCACGGTCACGAGCAGCACGCCCACCGCCTCGAGGCGCCGCTCCAGGGCAAACACCGGCGGCTGGGTCCACAGGACGATCAACGGCGCGATGATGAGGGCTCCGACCACGTCGCCAAGCCACCACGTCCACCAGATCCGGCCGCCCTCGGTCCACGCCGCATAGCCACCGAGCTCGAGGCTCGTCACGCCGATCGTCGCCGAGACCATCGTGCTGAGCCCGGCGATGAGCGCGAACTTGAAGACGTCGCGCGGGCGTTCGAAGAGGTGCCGGCCCCCGGCGAAACGACTCACGAGCCAGGCGCCCGCCAGCGCTTCGAGCGTGTTGCCGACGGCGATGCCGACCGAGGTCGCGATCGATCCGGCCGTCGTGATGTTCACGACGAAGGCTCCGAGCAGCACCGCCGGCCACAGGCGCCGGCCGCCGACGATCAGCGCGCCGATGGCGAGGCCGGTCGGCGGCCACACAGCCGAGGCGCTCGCGTGCACGGACGCCAGCGACAGGCCGAGCTTGCCGGCGAGCACGTACGCGACGAACAGGACGGCCAGCGCGACGATGCGTCAGCCTCGCAGCGCGCGCACGTCGATGAGCCGGCCCGTCACCGCCGCCGCCGCGGCCATCGTCGGCGAGACCAGATGCGTGCGTGCGCCCTGGCCTTGCCGGCCTTCGAAGTTGCGGTTCGACGTGGACGCCACGCGCTCACCCGCGCGCGCAGTCTCGCCATTCATCCCCACGCACATCGAACACCCCGCCTCGCGCCACTCGAAGCCGGCCTCACGGAAGATCTGGTCCAGGCCTTCGGCCTCGGCGGCTCGCTTGACGAGGCCCGAGCCGGGAACGATCCACGCCGGCACCACGGCGCGCCGGCCCTTCACCACCTGCGCCGCCGCGCGCAGGTCGTCGAGGCGGCTGTTGGTGCACGAGCCGATGAAGACGCGGTCGACCACGATGTCGGTGAGCGGGGTGCCGGCGGTCAGGCCCATGTAGGCGAGGGCGCGCTCCATGCTCTCGCGCCGCGTGGCGTCGGCGGCCCGGGCCGGATCGGGAACGCGCTCGGTGATCGGGAGCGCGTCCTGCGGGCTCGTGCCCCACGTCACCGTCGGCGCGATCTCGGTGCCGTCGAGCGCGACCTCGCGATCGAACCTCGCCTCGGCATCGCTTGAAAGCGTCTTCCAGTACGCGAGCGCCCGAGCCCACCGCTCCCCCCTGGGCGCGAAGGGCCGGCCCTCGAGGTAGGCGAACGTCGTCTCGTCGGGCGCGACCATGCCGGCACGCGCTCCGGCCTCGATCGACATGTTGCAGACCGTCATGCGCTCGTCCATGGTCATCGCGCGCATCACCGCGCCGGCGTACTCGATGACGTGCCCGACACCGCCCGCCGCGCCGATCCTGGCGATGACGGCGAGGATCACGTCCTTGGCCGTGACGCCGAAGCCGAGCCGGCCCTCCACGGTGACGCGCATCGACTTCGACTTCTTCTGCCAGAGCGTCTGCGTGAGCATCACGTGCTCGACCTCGGTCGAGCCGACGCCGAAGGCCAGGCAGCCGAACGCGCCGTGCGTGGCCGTGTGGGAATCGCCGCAGACGAGCAGGATGCCGGGCAACGTCAGGCCCTGCTCGGGACCGATGACGTGGACGATCCCGCGCCGATCGTCGCCGACGCCGAAGAAGGTCACGCCCTGCTCGCCCGTGTGACGCGTCAGGGACTCGACCATCCTGCCCCTTTCGGCGTCCGCCGTCGGCGTACCCGGCGTGGTCAGCACGTAGTGATCCGCCGTGGCGAATGAGAGATCGGGGCGGCGCATCCGGCTCCCATTTCGGGCCATGCGGTGGAACGCGTGTGTCGAGCCCTCGTGGAGCAGATGACGGTCTATATAAAGGAGAGCGTGCTCTCCGGGGCCTTCTGTCACGACGTGGCTCGACCAGATCTTTTCGAACAGCGTGGCGGGCGTTCCAGCGCTCATATCAAAAGAAAGGTATCACCAAGACGCCCCTCGCAGCCCCGGGCGTAAGCTGGGGTCATGAAGGTGTCCAGTCTGCTCGTGCTGGTCGTGACGCTCGCCGGATGCGCCGCCGAGCTGCGGCCGGCCCCGACGGCCCAGGTGCTGCCGGGGCCCGGCCGTCCGGCGACGGCCGCCGCGGCCGGCGTTCGCGTCGTCGCTCAGACGGGGACCTGGCAGGCGCATCCGGTGGCCCTCGACGGCGTCGTGACGCCGATCCTCGTGACCGTCGACAACCAGGGTGGCGTGCCGCTCAGGATCCGTCACTCCGACTTCGCTCTCGTGAGCGGCGACGGCCGGCGCTTCGTGGCGCTGGCGCCCGGTGAGGTCCACGGCGCGGTGGCGGACCCGGGGCTGCCCGTGTACGCATATCCGCGCAGCGTCTTCGTGATGAGACGTGACGGCGGTGGGCGCGTGCTCGTGACGGATCCGTTTCCCTACGATCCCTTCTTCGACGCCTTCCCGGCGGTAACGTGGACCGAGCTGCCCACGCACGACATGATCCAGCTCGCGCTGCCCGAGCGCGTGCTCGCCCCGGGAACGAACGTGACCGGTTTCGTCTACTTTCCGCGCGTGCCCCGCGGCCTCACGTCAGCGGATTTCACGGCGGCGCTCGTCGCGGACCGCACGGGCGCTCCGGTGGCGACGCTGACCATTCCGTTCGTCGTGGATTAGATGGACGGCCAGACCGTCGTCGGGATCGTCGTCGGCGCGCTGTTCCTGGCCGGCCTCGTCGGCGCGCTGATCCCCTGGATTCCGGGGCCGCTCTTCATCCTGATCGGCGTGCTCGTGTGGGCCGTCGCCACGCAGTTCGCCGTCATCGGCGTTGGCCGGCTCGTCATTCTCGTAACGCTGGCCTTGACGACGCTGCTCGTGAACTTCGCGGCGGGGCCGATCGGCGCGCGCCGGTCGGGCGGCAGCCGCTGGGCCGTCGGCGGCGCCATCGTCGGCGCGCTCGCCGGTCTCCTGTTCGGCCCCCTCGGCCTCCTCATCGGGCCCGTGATCGGCGCCGTGGCCGGCGAGATGATCCGCGGCGGCGACGTGGAACGCAGTCTTCGCACCGGCGTCGGTGCGCTCATCGGCATGGTGGCCGGCATCGCGGCCGACTTCGTGATCTCGGTCGCGATGATCGGGTTGTTCCTCTGGTGGGTCTGGCGCGTGTAACGCCCATTTCACTACTCGTGCTATAACACCGCGTCATGGGTGAGGACCTGCGCGAGCGGTTTTCAACACTGCACGAGATCGTCAGAGCGGCCCACCAGACGCTCGATCCGGGCGCCTGGGATTACCTGGCCGGTGGCGCCGAGACCGAGACGACGCTGCGGCGGAACCGCCAGGCGCTGGACTCGATCGCGTTCCGGCCCCGGGTGTTGCGCGACGTTTCCAAGGTCGACACGACGGCCACGCTGCTCGGCCGCACGCTGCGGCTTCCGATCATGCTGGCGCCCGTCGGCTCGATCGAGACGTTCACCCCGGGTGGCGCCGCCACGGCGGCGCGCGGCGCGACGGCCTTCGGCGTGGCGCAGATGCTCTCCTCGGTCTGCAACCCCGGGCTCGAGGCGACGTCGGCGGCGGCGCCCGGCGGTCTGCGCATCTTTCAGCTCTACGTGCGGGGCGATGACGGGTTCGTCGACGATCACGTCAAGCGCGCGCGCGACAACGGGTACGCGGCGTTCTGTCTGACGGTTGACAGCGCCATGTACAGCCGGCGCGAGCGCGACCTGGCCAAGCGCTACGTCAAGCCGTGGCGGGCCCGGGCCACCGGTATGGACTTCCAGGCCGCGCTCTCGTGGGACCAGGTGAAGCGCTTCAAGGACGCTCACGACGTCCCCCTGTGGCTCAAGGGCATCGCGACCGCTGAAGACGCCGAGATCGCGTGCGAGCACGGCGTGGAAGGCGTCTACGTGTCCAATCACGGCGGCCGCCAGCTCGACCACGGCCGCGGAAGCGCCGACGTCCTTCCCGAAGTCGTGGCGGCCGTGCGGAAGCGCGCGCTCGTCATCGTCGACGGGTCGTTCGTGCGGGGCACCGACGTGGTGAAAGCCATCGCGCTCGGCGCCGACTGCGTCGGCATGGGGCGGATCGCCTGCTGCGGGCTAGGCGCCGCCGGCGCCGACGGCCTGGTGCGCGTGCTCGAGCTGCTCGAGGACGAAATCCGGATCTGCCTCGGCCTGCTCGGCGTCAGGCGCTTCGCCGAGCTCGACACCTCGTATCTGCATCGGGCCGAGCCGGTCGCGGCGCCGCGCGTCTTCAGCGCGTTCCCGTTGATGGACGAGGGATACTAGCCAGCGAGGATCGAGGGATGCCGAAGTCGACCACGGTCTACCGCACCGAGCTGACGCCGGTGGATTTCCTCAAGCGCAACGCCTGTGTCCTGCCCGACAAGGTCGCCGTCGTGCACGGCACGCGCCGGTACACCTACCGGCAATTCGAGGAGCGGGCCAATCACCTGGCCTCGGCGCTTCGCCGGAAGGGGCTCAGGAAACGCGACCGCGTGGCGTTCCTCTGCCCGAACATCCCGGCCATGCTCGAGGCCCACTTCGGCGTGCCGATGGCCGGTGGCGTGCTGGTCGCGATCAACATCCGGCTCTCGACCGATGAGATCGGCTACATCCTCCAGCACTCCGGCGCCCGGTTCGTCTTCGTCGACGCCGAGCTCGAGGGCCTGGTCAAGCCGCTCGATCCGAATGGCCTCACGCTCGTGCGCGTGGACGACACCGGCGCGGCCGGCGATCCCTACGAGGATTTTCTCGGCAGCGGCTCTCCCGAGGCCGTCGACTCGTGGCTCGAGCACGAAGAAGAGATGCTGGCGATCAACTACACCTCGGGCACGACCGGACGGCCCAAGGGCGTCATGTACTCGCACCGCGGCGCGTACGTGAATGCGATCGGCGAGATCCTCGAGACCGCGATGACGTGGGACACGCACTATCTCTGGACGCTTCCCATGTTCCACTGCAACGGCTGGTGCTTCACGTGGGCGGTGACCGCGGTCGGCGGCACGCATCACTGTCTCCGCAAGGTCGATCCCGGCACCGTCTGGGAGGCGCTCGACCACGCCGGCATCACCCACTACAACGGCGCCCCGACCGTGCAGATCGGGATCGTGAACCACCCGAAGGCGCATCGCCTCGCCCGCCAGGTGACGGTGACCGTGGCCGGCGCGCCGCCGTCACCGACGCTCCTGGCCCGGCTCAAGGAGCTCAACTTCCGTCCCGTCCACGTCTACGGCCTGACCGAGACGTACGGCCCGCACACGGTGTGCGAGTGGCACGCCGAGTGGGACGCGCTGCCGCCCGAGGAGCAGGCCCGGCTGGCCGCGCGCCAGGGCCAGGGCTACGCGAACTTCGATCTCGTCCGCATCGTGGACACCCACATGAACGACGTGCCCCGCGATGGCGAAACGCTCGGCGAAGTCGTCATGCGTGGCAACAACGTCATGCTGGGCTACTTCGAGCAGCCCGACGCGACGGCCGAGGCGTTCCGTGGCGGCTGGTTTCACTCCGGCGACATCGGCGTGTGGCATCCCGACGGCTACATCGAGCTGCGCGACCGCAAGAAGGACATCATCATCTCGGGCGGCGAGAACATCTCGACGATCGAGGTCGAGCAGTGCGTCGCCCGCCACCCCGCCGTGATGGAGTGCGCGGTCGTCGCCGTCCCCGACGAGAAGTGGGGCGAGCGTCCGAAGGCGTTCGTCACGCTCAAGCCGGGGCACCAGACCAGCGAGCGCGAGATCATCGACTTCTGCAAGCAGCACATCGCCCACTTCAAGGCGCCGGCGGCCGTCGAGTTCGGCGACCTGCCCAAGACCTCCACGGGCAAGGTCCAGAAGTTCGTGCTGCGCGAGAAGGAGTGGAAGGGCCAGGCCAAACGGATCAACTGAGCTGGCTCTTCCGCGCGCGCTCCGAGCCCTCGATCACGGCGAGTTCCGCGTCTTCTTCGCCGCGCAGACGCTGACCGTCGTCGGCAACTGGATGCAGTCGGTCGCCCAGTCGTGGCTCGTCCTGCAGATCACGGACTCGCCGTTCCGGCTCGGCCTCATCAGCACCTTCATGTTCGGGCCCATGCTGATCTTCTCGATCCCGGCAGGCGCCGTGGCCGACCGCCTGCCCAAGCGGCGCGTCGTCGTGACGTCGGCGCTGATCCAGGGCGCCATGGGCCTGACGCTGACGGCGCTGGTGGCCTCCGGGTCCATTCGCTACTGGCACGTGGCCACGATCGCCGTCGTGTGGGGCCTGGTCAACGCGCTGGACACTCCGGCCCGTCAGGCCTTCCTGGTGGACCTGGTCGGCCGCGAGGACGTCGGGAACGCGATCGCGCTGAACTCGGTCGCGTTCAACGGCGCCCGGATCGTGGGGCCCGCCGTCGCCGGCGTGCTCATCGGCGCCTTCGGGCTGTCGTCGGCGTTCCTGCTCAATGCGTTCGCCGGTCTCGTCGGCGCGCTCGCCCTCGCCGCGGTGGGGACGTCGGGAACGCGCGTCCCCCGGGGCGACGCCTCCTTCGGCCAGCAGATCCTCGAGGGGCTGCGTTACGCCGGCGGCACCCCACGCGTGCGCCGGCTCCTGGGCGTGCTCTTCGTCGTGACCATCACGATCTTCAATTTCTCCGTCTACATCCCGTTGCTGACTCGCGACGTGCTCGCGGCCGGACCCGGGACGTTCGGACTGCTGATGGCGGCAATCGGGATCGGCGCCATGACGGGCGCGTTCGCTCTCGGTGCCGCGAGTCGTGCCGAGCCGACCTTTCCCCTGCTCGCCGCCGCGGCCGGCGTCTCGTGTGCCGGGCTCTGCGTCCTCTCGGCGGTGAGTCGCGTGTGGCTGGCCGCGCTCGTGCTGCTGATCGTCGGCCTGGCCTCGATCGTCGCGGTGGCCGGCGTCAACACCGCGCTCCAGATGATGGCCCCGGACGCTTTGCGCGGACGCGTGATGAGCATCTACACACTGATCTTCGGTGGCGTGTTCCCGTTCGGCGCGTTCCTGGCGGGTGCGACCGCGGAGACGTGGGGCGTTCGCGCTGCGCTGGCCGGCGCCGGCGGCTTCGGGCTCGCGGTGCTGGCCCTCATCCTGGCCGCCGGCGTCCGGCGCGCGACCGCGGTCAACGATCCGTCCGGATGAGCTCGGTGCACGAACCCGTGAACCCGCTGGTACCCGGCGCTGTCGGCGGCGCTCGTCGACGGTGACGCGGAGGGCGGTGGCCCCGAGGGTGCAAACACGGCTCCATCGGACGTGACAAAAGCCACGTACAATACCGGCCGTGAGCTTCCGACTGGCCCTTCACACGTGGACGCTGGACACGACCCCGCTGGCCGAGGCGCTGCGCACGGCCCGCGAAACGGGCTGGGACGCCGTCGAGCTGCGCCGCATCGATTTCGTGCGCGCGGCCGAGCAGGGCATGGACGCCGACGCCGTCATCGACGTCGTGAAGAAAAGCGGCCTGCCGGTGGCGTGTGTCGGCGTCGAGCACGGATGGATGTGGGCGGATGGCGACGTGCGGCGCCGCCTGCTCCGCGTCTTCGCCGAGCAATGCGAACGGGCGGCCCGTCTGGGCTGCGCCACGATGATGAGTCCCGTCGACGTGGGCGCGGGGGACGTCAAGGCCGCCGCGGGCAGCGTCAAGGAGGTCGGCGACATCGCGGCCCGCCACGGCGTGCGGCTCGCCGTCGAGTTCAACTCGCAGGCGGGCCAGCTCAACCGTCTCGATCGACTGCGTGAGGTGCTGGCCCAGGCGGCCCATCCGCAGTGTGGCCTGCTGATCGACGCCTATCACCTCACGCGCAGCGGCGGCACGCCGTCCGACGTCGCGGCCCTCGGCGCGGGTGAGATCGGGTACGTGCAGTTCAGCGACGTGCCGGCAACGGGGCTCGAGCCCGGCAAGGCCCTCAACCGGCTTCCGCCCGGCCACGGCGTCGTGCCGTTCAAGGAGTTCTTCCGCGCGATCGCTGCGACCGGCTATCGCGGCTACGTGAGCTACGAAGCGCCGAACCCCGCCGCGTGGGCGCGACCGCCGGCGGAGGTGGCACGGGAGGCGCTCCTCGCGACGCGTACGCTGCTGAGCTGATGCTCCGGCTCAGCGTGCTCGATCAGTCGCCGGTACGCAGCGGCGGGACACCGGCCGACACCATCCAGGAAACACTCGAGCTCGCCCAGGCCTGCGACCGCCTCGGCTTTCACCGCTACTGGCTCGCCGAACACCACTCGACACCCGGGCTGGCCGGGTCGAGCCCCGAGATCCTCATCGGCCAGGTTGCGGCCCGCACGCGTCGCATCCGTGTCGGCTCTGGCGGCGTGATGCTCCAGCACTACAGCCCGCTGAAGGTCGCCGAGAACTTCCGCGTGCTGGAAACGCTGTTCCCCGGCCGGATCGACCTCGGGATCGGTCGAGCGCCGGGCAGCGACCAGATCACGGCGCGGGCGCTCCAGGAAAGCGGCAGCGTCTTCGGGTTCGACCGTTTTCCCGAGCAGGTCGCCGATCTCGTCGCGTTCCTCCACGACGCGGTGCCCGCCGATCATCGCTTCTGCTCCGTGAAGGCGATGCCGACCGGGCCGACGGCCCCTGAGATCTGGCTGCTCGGCTCGAGCGACGGGAGCGCCGCGATCGCCGCCGGCCTCGGCACCGCCTTTTCGTTCGCTCACTTCATCAATGCCGACGGCGGCGCCGAGATCACCCGCGCCTATACGCGCCAGTTCCAACCTTCGGTGACGTTCGACGCTCCTCGAGCCAGCGCCGCCATCTTCGTCGTCTGCGCCGACACTCGGGCCGAGGCGCAGCGCCTGGCCCGGAGCCGCGAGCTCTTCCTCCTGCGGCTCTACACCGGCCGCGCCGGACGGTACCCGTCGGTCGAAGAAGCCGAGAGCTATCCGTACACGGCGCGTGAGGCGGCGCTGGTCGAGGCGCTTCGCGCGCGGAGCGTGGTGGGCACGCCCGAGCAGGTGCACGAGCAGCTCGTGGCCATGGCGGGTGCCTATGGTGTCGACGAGCTCGTGATCGTGACGATCACCCACGACCCCAAGGCGCGCTTGCGCTCGTACGAGCTCCTGGCCCAGGTGTTTTCGCTTTAGCCGCCCAGGTTTTGGGCACCGTCCGAGAAAAAATTCTTGGGCGGGGTGGCTCGGCTGCTAGAGTGGAATTTAGATGAAAACTACCTGTGGCGCCGTTCCTGGTTGCGGCCGTGACAGAGTTCGTCGCTGAAACGCCGGCGCTAGGTCGTTCGTTTTGTCCCGGCTGTGAGCCCGATGCTGACCCGACGCTTGAAATCCTCGACGTCCGCTGGTGCGACGCGCACCTGCCCCACCGCGACGGCAGCGACGACGGCACGGTGAGGTCCGAAGCATTTCTCTCCGGCAGTGCCGAGGCGGGCGGCGACGCCAACCGCCTCTGGTGTCAGCTCCTCCATCGCGACGCTCCACGCCTGGCGCGTCGTCGTCCCCGCCGTCCGCGCGACATCGACCCGCAACCGATCGCATAGTCCGCTGACCGAGCCGTCCGCGCCGTCCTAGCAGTTCAAGTATTTCGACGTCACGAGCCGTTTTTCCGCGCCGTCCTCGCTCCACGTCTTCCGCTCGAGACCGACCAGGTCCTTGCCGTACACGTGGATCTCCACGGTGTCGTGGGACGTCGGATTGTGCATGCGGTGCACTTCGTCGCCGGGCACCAGACGCGAAATGGCGCCGGGCTCGTGGCGCATCACCCGCATGACTTCGAGGCGCGCGTGCCCCGGCGTGTCGGGCGTCACCCGATAGCGCGTCTCCTCGATGCGGTTCTCGATCACGCCGATGACGCCCCACGTGTCGTGGTTGTGGGCGGCGGCGACGTCGCCGGGAGCCCACACGACTGCCGTGATGTTGAAGCGGGGCGTACGGTGCAGCATGTAACGCCCGCGACCGCCGCCCGGGCCGCGCGTGCGGTACTCGGCGGGCAGCGCCGCAGGGTTCCGGATGAGCCGGCCGAGCAGCGGCTCCACCTTCTCGGTGATGACGTGAGGCGAAGACTCGTCTCGGGTGATCCGGTCGAGGTCGGCGATGAAATCCGGTAGCGCATAAGTGGTCGCCATCGACGCCTCCTAGATCTCGACAGGCGTATCGGTCCGGCCGCCCCACTCGGCCCACGAGCCGTCGTAGACCGGCACTTCCGGCCGTCCCACCACGTGCAACCCGAGCGCGAGTACAGCGGCGCTCACCCCGGAGCCACATGTCGTCACGACGGGCCGGCCAGCCTCGACGCCCGCCTTGCCGAACACCTCGCGGAGCGCCGCGGCGGGCAGGAGCGTGCCGTCCTCGGGGCGAAAGAGCCGGTCGTACGGCAGGCACACGCTGCCCGGGATGTGTCCACTGCGCATCCCGGCGCGCGGCTCCGGCTCGGTGCCGACGAAGCGGCCGTGGCTGCGCGCGTCCACCACCTGCTCGCGTCGCGTGTCGACGTTGGCGCGGATGCGGCCGAGATCGCGAACCAGCTCGGGGCGCAGGCGGGCTGCGAAGCGGCGGGGTTGAGGCGTGACGGCTCCGGACTCGACCGGTCGGCCTTCCGCCTTCCACTTCGGAAAGCCGCCGTCGAGGACGGCGACCTGATCGTGACCGAAGACGCGGAAGCTCCACCACACCCGCGCGGACGCGATCAGATACTTCTGGCCATAGACGACCACGCGGTCACCGGCCGCGATGCCGAGCGCACCGACCGCGGCGGCGAAGCTGTCGGCGTCGGGCAGCATGTGCGGCAGCGGATTGCTCGTGTCCTTGATGGCGTCGATGTCGAAGTACACCGCGCCGGGGACGTGCGCGGTGACGTACTCGGCGCGCGCGTCGCGCTTCAGCGTGGGTAGGTACCAGGTCGCGTCGATGACCCGCAGATCCGGCTCACCCAGGTGCGCGGCGAGCCACTCCGTCGTGACAACGGTGGGCAGGCTCATTTGAGCGCGTGCGGGCTCTGCCCGTCCTCGTCGAGCTGTTCTTCCCAGCGCAAGTAGGCTTCCATGGCGGCGCGTCCCTTGTCGTACGGTTTCAGCACCACGTCGTCGGCCTCGTCGAGCAGCTTCGTCGCGCCGGTCTCCACGGGCAGGCCCGCCTCCTGCCACGCCCGCGTGCCACCCTCGAGCACGCGCGCGCCCGTGTAGCCGAGCCCGTGCAGCGTCGCCGCGGCGAGGCGCGACTGCCATCCGTCGGTGCACGTGGTGACGATCGACGCTGCGCGCGAGGGCACGATCTCTGCGATGCGCCATTCGAGACGACTGCGACACACCCACACGGCGCCTGGCACGTGGCCGCGCGCATACACGTCACTCGTGTCCACGCTCAGGGTGGTCGCGCCGTCCAAGCGCCCCGGGCCGACGCTGGGAACGGAGCTGAGCGCGCGCTGACCGCCATGCGGCTCGACGGCGGGATGTCCCGTCGCCACCGCACCGCCGGCCTCCTTCCACGCCGGCAAGCCGCCGGCCAGAACACTCACGTTGGGCAGGCCCATTCGCTTGAGCCACGAAGTCGTCATGACCGATCTGACGAAGCCGTCGCAGACGAGCACGATGGCGGCGGCGCGCACGGCGACGTATTCGTCGGTCGCCTGCACGGCTTGCCCGCCGGGCGCCCAGACGGCGCCGGCCACGTGCGCCCCGGCATACTCTTCGGAAGTCCTCACGTCGAGCACCGCGACGTTGTCGTGGCTCCGGCGCTCGATCAGAGCCTCGAGCTCGGCGGCGGTCGTGAACGTGATCCCGTCCTCGCTCGCGACCCGCTTGGCCACGAGCGACGCCGCGGCTCGGCTGCGGGCTGACGGAGCGGGTGCACGCCGCGTGGCCCCGCGCTCGAGCGTCAGGCCGGCCAGGTCCCACCCCATCGTGCCGTTCTCGAGCGCGACGATCGGATTGGGCAGACGCATCCGACGGAGCGACTCGGCGCCGATGTAGGAACGCGTGCGGCCGCCACAGTGGACGACGATCGGCGTATCCGGGCGCGACACGAGATCACCGATGCGCAGGACGAGCTCTCCGCCCGGCACGCTGATCGCCCCCGGCACACAGCCCCGCGCGTACTCCTCGAACGTCCGCGAGTCGACGATCACCATCTCCACGCCCCTGGCGATTCGCGCGGCGAGCTCGGGGGCCGAGATCTGAGGCGTCTTGGCTTGGTGGAGAGCACGCTCGCCGAACACCTTGCTCGGCACGTTGATCCCCTGCACCGTCGGCAGCCCGGCGGCCCGCCACGCGGCGAGCCCACCGGCGAGCGTCCTCACGTCGCGGTAGCCCAGCGCCGCGAGCGTTGGCGCGGCCAGCGCCGCCAGCCGGCCATCGTCGTCCACGAGCACGATCGGTGTCGCCGCCGCCGTGACGAGCACGGGCAGTCGGAACTCGAGCAGCCGCCTGGGCAGCGACGTCGTGCGGAAGATGTGCCCGCGCTCGTACGCGGCCCGTTCGCGGAGGTCGAGGACGGCGTGCGGCGTGGCGCTCTGCATGAGGGCGACGAGATCGGCGGGCGAGAGATCCATGGCAGCCTCTCAGTGCAGCAGGTGTTCCGCCGCCTCCATCAAGGTCTCGGAGAGCGTCGGATGGGTGTGGATGGTCGCCGCGAGATCCTCGGCGGTGAGCGCCGCCTCGATGGCCAGCGCCGCTTCGGCGATGAGCTCCCCGGCGCCGGGGCCGACGATCCCGACGCCGACGATACGCCCGGAGTCGGGATGGGCCAGGATCTTCGTGAGGCCGTCCGAGCGCCCGAGCGTGGCGGCGCGCCCGGAGGCGGCCCACTGGAACTTCGCGACCTTCACCGGGCGGCTCGTCCGCTGGGCTTCGGCTTCCGTGAGCCCACACCACGCGATTTCGGGATCGGTGAAGACGACCGCCGGCACCGCCACGTTGTCGAACGCGACGGGCCGGCCCGCGATCGCCTCGGCGGCGATGCGCCCCTGCCTCATGGCTCGATGGGCCAGCATGGGCTCGCCGGTGACGTCACCGACGGCGTAGATTCGCTGATCGTCGGTGCGACACCGGTCGTCGACGGCGATGATGCCGCGCTCGTTGGCTCGCACACGCGTCGTCTCGAGCCCCAATCCCTGGGTCTGGGCGCGACGGCCTACCGCCACCAGCACGCGATCGAACAGCAGCGTCTCGTCGCCCAGCCGCACCTCCACGCCTCCGCTCGTCTCGCGCAGCCCCGTCACCTTCGTCTGCAGCCGAATCTCTGCGAAGAGCTTCTCGCAGCGCCGGGCGAGCGGCTGGACGAGGTCGCGGTCCACGCCGGGGAGCAGTCCGTCCGTCATCTCGACCAGGGTCACCTTGCTGCCGAGCGCCGCGTAGACCTGGCCTAGCTCGAGGCCGATGTACCCGCCACCGACGACGAGCAACCGATCCGGGATGTCGGGCACCTCGAGCGCGGCGGTCGAGTCCATGATTCGGTCGCTCGCGAGCGTCAGCCCCGGCAACGGGCTCGGCGCCGAGCCCGTCGCGATGATCGCGTGCTTGAAGACCACCACCTGCGGCTCGTCGCCCTCAACGCGCAGTCGCCGGGAGTCCTCGAACACGGCGCGGCCGGCGACGACGTCCACGTTCTTCGCCTTGGCCACGCCGGCGAGGCCGCGGGCGAGCTTGCCGATGACACGCTCGCTCTTCCACTTGCGAAGTGGATCGAGCGACACGCGTGCCTCGCCGAAGTCCACGCCGAACTCCTTGGCGCGCTCGGCCTCCCCGAGCACGGCCGCGACGTGCAGCAGTGCCTTGGACGGGATGCACCCCTCGAACAGACAGGCCCCACCCAGCCGCTTGGCGGCGTCCACCACCACGGTTTCGAGCCCGAGCTCGGCGCAGCGAAACGCCGCGGTATAGCCGCCGGGACCGCCCCCCACGACGGCGACGTCCACTTCGCGGACGAGATCACCCATGACCATTTAACAGGGCACGGGCACCCGGGCTTGCGCCACGCCCGTGCCCCTCCGCAACCACGGTCGGTGATTCATCGTTTGCGCGATCAGAGTCGCGACCCTACGGGACGCTGTCCGAGCACGCACGTCAGAGCTCCAGCAGTAGCTGGTCGGGGTGTTTGGTCGTACGAGAGGCTCAGCGGCATCATCAGGCGCGGCTCGATGCGATCTTCCACTACGACCGGCATTTTTCGCGAGCGGCCGACGAGCAGGATCGCCACCTCGGGATAGTTGATGATCGGGATGGCTCCCGTCCCGCCGAGGGCGCCGATGTTCGTGATCGTGAAGGTGCCACCCTTCAAGTCGTCGAGCGTGGCCTTGCCCTCTCGCACACGCTGAGCGAGCGCGCCGAGCTCGCGCTGGATCTCGAGCAAGGACTTGCGGTCCACGTCCCGGATGACGGGCACGATGAGCCCGCGCTCCGCCGCCACCGCCACGCCCAGGTGGCAGTAGCGCTTCACGATCAGCTCGCCGGCTGCGGGATCGAGGCTCGCGTTGAACTGCGGATGGCCCTTGAGCGCGAGCGCCGCCGCCTTCATGAGGAAGCTCGTCAGCGTGAGTGTCACGCCCTGGGCGCGAGCCACCTCGAGGTTGCGACGGATGAGCCCGTCGAGGTCGGTGATATCCGCCTTGTCGAAGTGGGTGACGTGCGGGATCACGGTCGCCGACAGCGTCATCCGCTCGGCGATCGTGCGGCGAAGGTGCGAGAGTGGCTGGCGCTCGATCGGGCCCCACTGCTCGAAGCTGGGCAGCGGTGGCGCCTGCAGGCCGATCGCCGCCAGCGGCTTCGCCGGGCCACGCTCGACAGCGGGCCGCGCCGGCTCGTGGCGTTCGGGAGCCGCCGGCGCACGCGGCGCCACGGCGGCAGGCCTGGTTGCCCCGGCTACCGCGGCGCGGACATCCTCGTCGGTGACACGCCCGCCCGATCCGCTGCCGGAGACAGCGCGGAGATCGACGCCGAGCTCTCGCGCCAGCCGTCGCGTCGCCGGCGTGGCCGGCACCGGCCCTTCGGTGACGCGCGCTGCGGGTGGTGGTGTGGCGCGCGCTCCGGCTGCCGGGGCCGCCTGACGAGCGCGGCCATCGGTGAGCGCGGTCTTCGTCCCGGGCGTTGCCGACGCCTCGCCGAACGAGACGAGCACCTGGCCGACCTTCACCGTCTGGCCCGCGTGCACGTGCACCTTCTCCACGCGCCCGGCCATCGGCGACGGGATCTCGACCTGCGCCTTGTCGGTCTCGACCTCCAGCAGCGGCGCGTCCTCACGGACGTCCTCGCCCTCGTGAACGAGCACCTTCACGATCTCGGCCTCGGTCAGTCCCTCGCCGAGATCGGGGAGCCGGAAGTCGCGGGCCATCGCCGTCATTGTACCGGCCCCAGCTCGAGATCGGCGAGCACGCCGTAGTGGTCGGACGGCCACAGCGTCGCGCCGTCGGCCCTGCGCTCGGGCTCGTCGAGGACGACACGGCTCGCCACCACGCGCCACTGCCGCCCGTTTGCCGATCTCAAGAACACGTAATCCACGCGTCGCCTGGCCGTGCGCACCGGGCCCACGACGTTCTGCCAGGTCGTGGCCCCGTCGCCTTCAGGATTGGCAGCGCGGAATGCGTCGATCATGCCGGCGCGGCTGAAGACACCGAGTCCTGGCGCGGTCTCGCCGGTGTTGAAATCGCCCATGACGACGGCCGGGCGGTCGGCCGGCCAGGCTTGCACGACGTCGACGATGCGCTCGAGCTGACAGTCGGCGCGCGCCGTGTGCGCCGAGACGATGCCGACCCGGCCCCACGGGGCGTCGACTTCGGCGCGCAGCATGATCCGCGGGTCGAGAAACTTCACGCAGCGCGGAAGATCGGTCACCGCGCGGCTCACGATGGGGAACCGGCTCAGCACGGCGGAGCCCTCGCTGAAGTTCATGACCCAGGTGGCGAGTCGCCCGAGAACCGGCAACACGCGCGGCGTGGCCGGCGCAAACACGTAGTGGAAGCCGAGGCCGGCGGCGAGCCGCGCGGCCACGTTGCCGCGGCTCCACCCCGCCGACGCTTCCTGGAGCGCGACGACATCGGGATCGAGCGCGCGCAGCTCGCGCAGGGCGAGGGCCAGGCGCTCTTCGAGTCGGCGGTCGTCGCCCCAGAGCCCCGACGTCGGTCCGCCGTGGAAGAGATTGAACGTCACGACACGCAGCCGCGGTGCCGGATCGGAGCGCGAAGGGGCGGCGGTCGTCAGAAGGCCGAGGACGGCAAGGACTGCGGCCCAGCGCACGACGTGATCAGTAGGCGAGCGTCTCCCGCGCCGCGGCCAGCACGCGCCCGACGTCGGGCACGCTGGCGCGCTCACGAGCGAAGCCGACGAAGGGGACGTCGTAGGCGGTGACGCGACGGATGGGCGCCTCCAGCGAGAGGAAGGCTCCCTCGACGATCGAGGCGGCGATCTCGGCGCCCGGGCCAAAGCTCTTGGGCGCTTCGTGCACGATGAGGGCGCGCCCGGTCTTCTGCACGGAGGCCACGACCGTCTCGCGATCGAGCGGCGACACCGTGAGCAGGTCGATCACGTCGCACTCGGCGCCGTCCTCGCTGGCCAGGGTGTCGGCGGCTTCGCGCGCCACGCGCACCATCGCGCCATAGGCGATGATCGTCAGATCCCGTCCCTCACGCACGACGTCGGCGTGGCCGAGCGGCAGCGCCTCGATCTCGTCGGGCACGTCCTCCTTGGCCGCGTGGTAGAGCGCCTTGTGCTCGAAGAAGATCACGGGGTCGGGATCGCGCAGCGCCGCCACCAGCAACCCGCGGGCATTCCGCGGCCCCGACGGGATCACCATCTTCAGCCCCGGGATGTGAGCGTAGAACTGCTCCTCGGACTCCGAGTGATGCTCCAGCGCGCGCACGCCGCCGCCGTAGGGCATGCGCACGACCATCTGGCAGTGGAAGCGCCCCTGGGTGCGCATGCGATAGCGGGCGGCGTGGTTCTCGATCTGGTGGAAGCACTGGAAGGCGAAGCCCGAGAACTGGATCTCGCAGACGGGCTTGAGCCCGTAGAGGGCCATGCCGACCGACGTGCCGATGATGGCCGACTCGGCGAGCGGGCTGTCGATCACCCGCTTGCCACCAAATTTTCGATGGAGGTCCTCGGTCACGCGGAAGACGCCACCGTCGACGCCGACGTCCTCGCCGATGACGACGACGTCCTGGTCCCGCTCCATCTCCTGGAGCAGCGCCAGGTTCAGCGCCTTGACCATGTTCAGTTTTGCCATCGGCTCGTCTTTCGCTGGCCACGCATGGGCGGTGACGGCGGCGGCTCGGGCGCGGCCGTGCTCTCGTCGGGGCTGCGCAGCCGCGAGGCCACCTCCTCGCGCTGGGCCAGGAGCTCCGGGGGCTTCTCCGCATACGCGTGATCGAACATCGTGAGCACGTCGGGGGGCGCCATCGCCTCGAAACGCTTCACGGCGGCGGCGATCTCGGCGTCCACCTCCTGCTCGAGGCCGTCCTCCAGCAGGTTCTTCTTCCTGAGGTACTCGACGAAGCGCGTGAGCGGATCTTTCCGCTCCCACTCCCGCACTTCCTCCTCGGAGCGGTACTTGGTGGGATCGTCGGCCGTGGTGTGCACGCCCAGGCGGTACGTCACGCACTCGATCAAGGTCGGGCCATTGCCCTCGCGGGCGCGATCGACCGCTTCCTTGGTCGCCGCGTACACGGCCAGCACGTCGTTGCCGTCGACCTGCAGGCCGGGCAACCCGTAGGCCAGGGCCTTCTGGGCGATCGTGCGCGAGTGGGTCTGCTTCTTGAGCGGTACCGAGATCGCCCACTGGTTGTTCTGGCAGACGAAGACGACGGGCACGTGCCAGACGCCGGCGAAGTTCAGCGCCTCGTGGAAGTCACCCTCCGACGTTGCGCCGTCGCCGAAGTACGCCATGACGACGACGTCGTCGCCGCGATATTGCGCGGCATACGCAAGGCCGACCGCGTGCGGGAGCTGCGTGCCCACCGGAATGGTGATCGGCAGGTCGTGCTGCTCGGGCGCCGGCTGGCACCCTTCGAGCTGGCCCGCGAACGTCATCAACAACTTCTCGATGGGCCAGCCTCGCCACAGCATGGCCGCCGTCTCACGGAACGACGGCACCATCCAGTCCGACTCGCGCAGCGTGCAGACGGAGCCGAGCTGGGACGCCTCCTGGCCCTTGATCGGCGCGAACGTCCCGATGCGGCCCTGGCGCTGCAGACGCACCATGCGCTCGTCGAGCCGGCGCCCGAGGAGCATGGCGCGATAGAGCCGCTTCAGCTCGGTGGCGGAGAGATCGGGCTCGAGGGCGGAATCGAGGTTGCCGTCGCTGTCGAGGATCGACAGGTACTCGACGCTGAACCGAGGTTCGAGAGGCGTCCTGGGCATGAAAATGCTGGGTCCAGGTCTATTGTACCCCGCACCTCAAAAAGCCCCGTCATCGCGAAAGCCCCCTCATCGCGCGGACGGGAAGCGCGGCGGTCGCTTCTCGCGGATGGCCTTGATGCCCTCCCGAACGTCCTCCTCCATGAAGGTCAGCATCTCCAGCGCGATGGACTGGTCGAAGATGGGCCCGGCCATGCGCAGCCAGTTGTTGAGGCTCTTCTTCGTCCACCGGATCGCCTGCTGGCTTCCCTGGGCCAGCTTGTCGGCGACCTCGAACGCCTTGGGCAGGAGCTCGGCGGCCGGTACGCACAGGCTGACCAGCCCGATGCGCTCGGCCTCCTTGCCGTCGATGAAGTCGGAGGTGAGCAGGTAGTACTTGGCCTTGGCCATCCCGCAGAGGAGCGGCCAGAGGATGGCGGCATGGTCGCCGGCCACCACGCCGAGCTTGGTGTGGCCGTCGGTGAAGCGCGCCGTCTCCGACATGATGCTGATGTCGGCCATCATCGCGACGACCAGGCCAGCCCCGACGGCCACGCCGTTGATGGCGGAGATCACCGGCTTGTCGAGGTTGATCATGTTGTAGACGATGTCCGACGCCTCGCGCACGGTGTTGGCCAGTCGCCGGGGGTCGGTGGCATTCCGCTCCACCATGTCCATGTCGCCGCCGGCCGAGAAGGCCCGGCCGGCGCCGGTCACCACCGCCACCCGCGTGTCCTTGTCGCGGTCGATCGTCAGCCAGATCTGGGTCAGCTCCCAGTGCAGGCGATCGTTGGTGGCGTTGAGGACCTCGGGCCGGTTGAGCGTGATGAGCAGCACGCCGTTGGGGCGGCGCTCGAAGAGCAGGTGCTGGTATTCCTTGTAATCGATCATCGAGGCTCCTTGCTCGGCTCCAAGTTACGTCGCCTCACTTCGTTCTCGGTCGTCGCGGCTCCTCACGTACAACCGCGTACGCTGCGGGCCGCTCCTCCCTCGGGCCTCGTGAGGCTTGTTCCTTGGAGCCTCGATTTCCCTGACAGTGGCTCGATCAGGTCGCGGCGGCGCCGTTGACGCCGATCATCTGGCCCGAAACGAAGCCGCCGTCGTCCGAGGCGAGGAAGGCGGTGAGGCGCGCGATGTCATCGGGCGTCCCGAGACGCCCCAGCGGGATCTTGTCGAGCTGGCTGCTGATGTAGGCCGCGTGCTCCTGTTGCTCGCCGAGGATCGGCCCCGGCGAGATGGCGTTGACGGTGACCCCTTTCGGGCCGAGCTCACGGGCCAGCGCCTTGGTGAGCCCCCAGAGCCCGTGCTTGGCGGCGGCGACGTGCGCGCGCCCGTCGTGTGTCCCCTGCATCGCATTCATGCCGGTGATGTTCACGATGCGGCCCCAGCCGCGCGCCACCATCGCGGGCGCGAACGCCCGCGCCATGTAGAACGCGGCGCTGAGGTCGACGTCGATGACGCGCTGCCACTCCGCGTCCGTCATCTCGAGGAACGGCGCCCGGGGACGGATGGCCGCGTTGTTGACGACGATGTCGACGGTCCCGATTTCGCCGGCCGCCCCGACGATCGCGTTCACGTCGTCCCGCCGGCCCACGTCGCCGACGGCGACGACCGCGCGCACGCCGTGCTTGCGGGCGTCGACGGCCACGGCCTCGGCGTCGGCGCGCCGGCGGGCGGTGTTCACCACGACGTCACAGCCGCGTACGGCCAGCGTCAGCACGATGGCGCGGCCGATGTTGCGGCCGGCGCCGGTGACGATCGCCGCGTGCCCGCGAAGGCTGGCCGGCGTCGTCACGAGCTGGCCACCTGGCCGTTCACGAGATGGCGCGTGGAACCGTCATCCAGGATCACGGGCGGATCGTAACAGAGGTTCATGCCCTCGCGTGAAGGAGGGGGTTTGGGGGAAGCGGAACGGGTCCCCCAACTTAGTGAATTCGTCCGATGCGGCCCCAGCGAATACCACCCCCGGGATCGGATGACCAGTAGATCAGGAACGGCCGGCCCGTGATCTGCTGCCAGCGCACGGTGCCGTAGTGACGGCTGTCCTCACCCGCATTGCGGTTGTCGGCCATCACGAAGAAGCGACCGGCCGGCACGTGCCACATTCCCGACTTCTCGGACGCGACCGGCCTGTCGGAGAAATCGGCGTAGGGCTCGGGCAGCGCCTGGCAGCCGGCCGCCGTCGGATCGCAGCCGACGAACACCTGCCGTCCGGCCACGTGCACGTCCTCGCCGCTCAGACCCACCACGCGCTTGACGAGCTGCTGGGTGGCGTCGGCCGCATCCTGGAAGACGATGAGGTCGCCGCGCGCGGGATCGCGCACGGACTTGTCGACGAGGATGTAATCGCCGGGAAGCAGCGTGGGTACCATCGACGCCGAGGGAACCGAGAAGCCTTCGTAGCGCTGGCGGATGCCGAAGGGAATGGCGACGAGCACGGCGATGAGCAGCACGAGAAAGACGAGCCAGACGGCTCGCGTCACAGCTATTTCTTGCCGCCTTGCGCCTTTTTCGCGGCGGCTGCCCGGGCCGGCGCCGGCTCGGCGCGCTTGGGGGCCGCCTTCGCAGGAGGCTTGCGCTCGCCGGACGGAACTCGCTTGGCCAGACTCTCCTTCAACGCCTCCATGAGATCGATGACCTGGGCGCGCGGCGGCGCGGGCGTCGCCGTCGTCACTTCCTGGCCTTCGACTTTTTTCTTGATGAGGTCCTGCACGCGCTGTCGGTACTCGTCCTCGTAGCGACTGGGCTCGAACTCCTCGGACGCGAGGCCATCCACGAGCTGGAGCGCGAGCTTCAGCTCGTTCTCGCGCACCTTGGCCGACGCGCCCTTGTCGATTTCACCGAAGTCGCGCACCTCGTCGGCCAAGTACATGGTGTGGAGCATGAGACCGCCCTGCGCAGAGCGGATGAGCACCAGGCTCTCCTTGCCGCGCATGACGAACTTGGCCAGGGCCACCCGCTCGCTCTGGGCGAGCGCCTCGGCGAGCAATCGGTAGGCCTTCTCACCGCCCTTGTCGGGCCCGAGATAGTGCGTGCGCTCGAAGTAGATGGGATCGACCTGCGCGAGGGGGACGAACTCGGTGATGTCGATCACCTGGGAGGCCTCGCCCTCCATCGCTTTCAGCTCGTCGTCGCTGACCCGGACGTATTGATCCTTGGCGAACTCGTAGCCGCGCACCAGCTCGCTGCGATCGACCGTCGTGTTGTCCACCGGGCAGAACGTCTGCTGGCGGATGCGCGAGCCACACTTGGCGTGCAGGAGGTTGAACGACACGTTTTGCGACGACGTCGCCGTGTACAGTCGCACGGGAATCGAGACCAGTCCGAAGGAGATCGTCCCGGAGCCGATGGAATGTGGGGGCATAGTATGGGCCAAAGGGTACCACCGGTGACGACGCGGTTCTCGAACCTTTCGGCCCACAAGGTGTTGCGGTGACCACCGACGCGCTGCGCGAGCGGCTGGAGTCGCTGGGTGCGCCCCGCCGCCACGTGGACGCGGCGAGCCAGCCCGTCATGCTGGCGACGCTCGTCGATCAGCCCTTCTCCGGCCGCGGGTGGCTGTTCGAGATCAAGTACGACGGCGTGCGCATCCTGGCCGAGCGCGCCGGCAAGCGCGTGCGGCTCTACGGCCGCAGCGGCCAGGACTTCACCGCGCGCTATCCCGAGATCGTCGAGGCGCTGGCGGCGCTGCCCGTCGAGCGCGCCGTGCTCGATGGCGAGGTCGTCGCCTTCGACGAGCACGGCCGCAGCTCGTTCCAGCGATTGCAAGGCCGCATGGGACTGTCGCACGCGGGCGACGTCGCGGCCGGGCGCCGGCAGGTTCCCGTGAGCGCCGTGTTCTTCGACTGTCTCGAGATCGACGGCCACGACCTCCGGGACGTGCCGCTGTCCGAGCGCAAGCAGCTCCTGGAGCTGCTGATCCCTCGCGGCACCGGCGTCCTCGGGTACAGCGCTCACGTCGAGGAGCGCGGCGAGGAGTTCTTCCACGCCTGCGACGCCCGACACCTCGAGGGCATCATCGCCAAGAAGGCCGACGGGCCGTATCGGAGCGGGCGCACGCGCGACTGGCTCAAGATCAAGTGCCAGCGCCGGCAGGAGTTCGTGATCGGCGGCTACACCGATCCCCAGGGCGCCCGCGCGTACTTCGGTGCCCTTCACCTCGGCGTGTACGACGGCGACAGGCTGGTGTACGTCTCCAAGGTCGGCACGGGCTTCGACGCCACGTCGCTCAAGCGAATCCGGGACAGGCTCAAGCCGCTGGCCCGCGAGCAGTCACCGTTCGACGTCGGCACACCGACGGGACGCGGCCACCACTGGGTCGAGCCGAAGCTGGTGGCCGAGGTGCGCTTCACGGAGTGGACGGACGACGGCGGCCTCCGCCATCCCGCCTTCCTCGGGCTCCGCGACGACAAACGGCCGCGGGATTGCAAACGTGAGACGGCCATGCCGACCGCGCAGGCGGCCAAGCCCACAGCGCCGAAGACGAAGAGCCCGGCGAGCGGGCGCGTGAAACTCCCGGCGAGCGGTCGTGTGAAGATCACGCGGCCCGAGAAGATCTTCTGGCCCGAGGATGGCTTCACCAAGGGCGACCTCGTCGCCTACTACGAGGCGATCGCCCCGCTGATGCTCCCCTATCTCGAGGATCGGCCGCTGGTGCTGGTGCGGTATCCCGACGGCATCGCCGGCAAGTCGTTCTTCCAGAAGGACACGCCCGACTTCGTTCCGGACTGGGTGCGCACCGTGCGGATCCGCTCGACCACGCCGCCGCGCGACATCGACTACGTCGTCGCCGACGACGTCGAGACGCTGCGCTACCTGGCCAACCTCGGGACGATCCCGATCCACCTGTGGGCGTCACGCGCCGGCTCGCTCGAGCGTCCGGACTGGGCCGTCCTCGACCTCGATCCCAAGGGCGCGCCGTTCACGCACGTCGTCAGGATGGCGCAGACCCTGCGCGCCATCCTCGACGAGGTCGGCGTGTCGAGCTACGTGAAGACGTCGGGCAAAACGGGGCTCCACGTCCTGGTCGCGCTGGGCGCCCGGTATTCCTACGACGAGGCGCGCGGCTTCGCCGAGATCATCGCGACGATGGCCGTGGGCCGCGAGCCGAAGATCGCCACGGTGGCACGGCCGTTACGCGAGCGCGGCGGAAAAGTGTACGTCGACTTCGGCCAGAACGGCCCGGGTCGGACGATCGTCGCACCGTTTTCGGTGCGCCCCCTCCCCGGCGCGCCGGTCGCGTGCCCGCTCACGTGGGACGAGGTCACGCCAAAGCTCGATTCCAACCGCTTCACGATGAAGACGGTGCCGAGACGATTCGCCGAGATGAAGGATCCGATGGCTCCGGTGCTGGGCGCAGAATTTGATCTGGAGAAGGCTCTCAGGCGAATATCGAAGCAGAGGGAGGAGGAACGTCTATGAACAATTCCAGCGTTGCCGACTCACTCCTATGGGAGTGTCACGTCTGCTCGGAGAGATTTGCCGGGTCCGACGGTGGGCAGTGCTCGCGCTGTCACCGGGCCGTGTGTTTGCTGCACGTCAGGCTCCGCGCTTCCCGGACGCTCCGAGCCGCGCGACACAAGGCAGTCATCTGCACTGTGTGCGCCGGTCCCGCCGCAGATCTGGACCGCTTTCCCGGTGAACCCCTGCTCCGGAGCGTCCTCAGCCTTGTAGCGCGTGTCGTAGCCGCCTGGCGTACGCGGGGCCCGTCCCAGACTCCTCGTGCTTGAAGTACACCCACGCGCCCTGCCACGGCTGGGCGCGGATGGTGTCGATGAAACGGCCGAGCTCGTCGTCGTCATAGCCTTCGTCGCGCAGGCGTAGATAGCCGAAGTCGGCGGTGGCGACGACGGGCGTCGTGCCCTTCTCGGTGTCGGCGATGCAGAGCGCCACGTTGCGGCCGCGCAGGCGCTCGTACACCTCGTCGGCGAACCACGAGTCGTTCCTGAACTCCATGGCGCAGCGCAGGCCAGGCGGCAGCAGGGCGAGCAGGTCGGCGAGACGGCCGACGTCGCGCGCGAAGTTCGGGGGCAACTGGAAGAGGACCGGGCCGAGCTTGGGCCCGAGCGTCTGTGCCGCGTCCACGAAGTAGCGCACCGGCTCGTCGACGTTGCGCAGGCGCGCGAAGTGGGTGATGCGTTGGGGCGCCTTCAGCGCGAAGACGAAATGCGCGGGCGTGCCGGCCGCCCACCCGGCGAGCGTCTTCGGCGTCGGCATCCGATAGAACGTCGCGTTGATCTCCACGGTGTCGAAGCGCTCGGCGTAGAAGGCCAGCATCCGGCTCGCCGGCAGGTCCGCCGGGTAGAACGAGCCCTTCCACTCATCGTAGTTGTAGCCCGATGTCCCGACCCGAACGGTCATGTCGTGTGGCGCCTGGCGAGGGCCGCGACGCGGTCGCGGGCGGCCGCATCGAAGCGCCGCGCGTTGCCCACCTCGCAGTTGTCGATCGCGTGCTTGACGTCGCCGGTGGCCGGGATGGACACGCTCACCCGCGGGTCGCTCACGCCCCAGTTCAGCAACGCCTGTGCCCACGTCCGGATGCCGTAGTCGGCCAGGAACCCCAGCTCGCGGGCTGGCGGCGCTGTCCGCGTCAGGGCGCCCTTCTCGAGCGGCCGCATGAGGACGACGCCGAGGCCACGGCGCTCCGCCAACGGCAGCAGCTCGGCCTCGACCTCACGCTCGCGGGGGTTGTAGGGGATCTGGATCGCCTCGATGCGTCCGGCCTCGATGATCGTCGCCATCCGCGCGAAATGCGACGCACTCCAGTGCGTGATGCCGATCGCACGAACCTTGCCCTGCGCCTTCAGCTCTTCGAGATACGGCAGGTGCGTCTCCCACGCCTCGAGGTTGTGGATCTGGTAGAGGTCGATCACGCCGCCGTACCACTCGAGCGCGCGGCGAATCTGCTCGCGGCCCTCGCGCGCCGAGCCGGCCCAGACCTTGGTCGCCACGGTCACGTCGCGCCGGTGCTCGCCCAGCGTCTTGGCCAGCACGCGCTCGGCCGAGCCATACATCGGCGAGGTGTCGACGAAGGTGGCGCCGTGCGCGAGAATCGCGTCGGTCACCGGCTGGACCTCGCCCGGATCGCGCACATCGTAGCTCTGCCACGTCCCCATCCCGATGACCGGCACCCTCAGGCCGGTTTTGCCGAAAGTTCGCGATTCCATGTGGGGAAGTGTACCCTTCCCCGTTAACCGCCGGTGAGAGGAGAGCAATGGGAGGACTCACGCAGTACGCACTGCCCGGCATCATCGTCCTCACCAGCGTGGGGGCGTTCTTGATGTGCTTGCTGGTGATCCGTTACGGTTTTGGCAGCAGGGAGATCGACGTCGACGACGACGAGGCTCGGCGGCTCGCGATGACGCGGATCGGCCACGCCGTGGCCGCCGTCTGCTTCGCCGGGACCGCGCTCCTGGCCGTCGTCGCGCTGCCTGCACGTACTCAGCCCCGTCCCCAGCCAGTGGCCGAAGCGCCGGCGCCACCGGCCCCCGTCGTGCCGGCGGCGGCCCTCGACGAGCAGGCCCGCGAGATCGCGCGGCTCCGCGACGCGCTGCATCAGACCCAGCTCGACATGGACGAAAAGCTCTCGGCGGTGGAGAGCCGCGTCGCGAACCTGCTGAGCCAGGTTTCGGCCCCGACGCCCGCGGGCGAGGGATCGTCGCCCGCCCTGGGCAAGCGCCCGGCCGCCAGCACGTCGCGCGGCGAGCGATCGGCACGACCCAACGCCTCAGCGCCAGGTGCCGCTGTGCGTCGCTCGGACGAGGCGTCCGCCTTGCCGACCGGAGCGACGGTGGAGCACTTCCGCGCCACGGTGAAGGGCGTGAACGTCGACGTTCAGGCGCGGCCGCTCCGCAACAACGAGACGGCCTATCTCGTCAGGCTGATGGACGAGACCAATCGTCCCGTGACCGGTGCCGACGTCATGCTGGTCGGCAAGCGCGGGGACGGTACGTCCGTGCTGGCCACCCTCGAGCCGACCAACGAGCCCGGCGTCCATCGTGGACGCGTGCCGACGCCTGGCAGCGGGTCCGATCTGCGCCTGCGCGTCGTCGCGGCGAATACGCGGTTCGAGGTGTCGCTGGCCCGCGAGGTCAGCTGGTAACGCGACGCTGATCGATCAGGCCATCGCCTGGGCCAGGTCCTCGATCAGATCGTCCGGGTGCTCGAGGCCGACGCTCAGACGGAGCAACCCTTCCGGCGTGCGCGTGCCCGCTCCCTCGATCGACGCCCGGTGCTCGATGTAACTGTCGGCCCCGCCGTAGCTCGTGGCGCGCGTGAAGAGCCGGACCCTGGCAGCGACCTTCATGGCCGCGTCGCGCCCGCCCTCGATCTCCACGGAGAGCACGCCGCCACCGCCGCGCATCTGGCGCGCGGCGACGTCGTAGCCGGGATGGTGGGGCAAGCTCGGATAGTGCACGGCGGTGACGCGATCGTGCTGGGCCAGGAACTGCGCGACGCGGAGCGCGTGATCGGAGTGAGCCCGCACGCGGTAGGGCAGGCTTCGGATGGAGCGGAGCACGAGCCAGCAATCGAACGGCGACGGAATGGCGCCGCCGCTCACCTGGCACTTCCTGATCTGCTCGAAGATCCCGCTGACGCTACGCGCGACGATGGCGCCGCCCATGACGTCGCTGTGGCCGCCCAGGTACTTCGTGGTCGCGTGGTGGACGAGATCGGCGCCGAGCGCCAGCGGCGTCTGGAGAATCGGCGTCGCGATCGTGTTGTCGCACACGCTGACGGCGCCGGCAGCCCGCGCGATCGCCGTCACTTTGGCAATGTCGGTGACGCGCAGCATCGGGTTGGACGGCGTCTCGATCCACACCAGGCGCGTCGTCGTCCGCAGCGCCGCCTGCACGTCCTCGGGCCGCGTCGCGTCCACGAACGTCACGTCGAGCCCCCAGCGGCTCATGTGCTCGGAGAGCAACCGGGCGGTGCCGGAGTAGAGGTCGTGCGGCGCGATGACGTGATCGCCGGGCGCGAGCGCCTGGAACACGGCCATCGTGGCCGCCGTACCCGAGCCGAACGCCGCCGCCGCGAGGCCGCCCTCGAGGTCCGCCAGGCAGTGCTCCAGCGCATCGCGATTCGGGTTGCTGTTCCGGGCGTACAGGTGCCCTCGGTCGTAACCGCCATCGACGTCACGCTCGAACGTCGTCGACGGATGGATGGCGCTCACGACCGCGCCAGTGGCAGGGTCCACGCTCCGGCCGGAATGTACGGCCCGGGTCTCGATGCGCATGGGATGACCCTCCCGGTATGGTAATTCTTTGCAGGCCCGCCCGAAATCCCGCGATTTTTAGCGAATCACGAGCGGTACGGCTCTTGCTCCGAAGGAAGGCACGGAGGCGGTCGGTTGCGGAGCCGGACCCCCACATCACCCCGGCCCGCGGCGCTCGACCGGTCGCCTTCCCGAGCCGCGCCCATACGCCCCTGTGGGCGCGGCTTTCTTTTCTTCCTCGCTTCCGCTACTTCTCTTGAGCGAGCTTCTGACTGAGGCTGACCAGGGCCTCCAGCTTGCTCCGGGCGGCCCCGGACTCGATGGCCTCGACCGCGCGCGACACCCCATCCTTGAGGTCGCGGGCCCGGGCGCCGGCGACGAGCGCGGCGGCCGAGTTCATGAGGACGATGTCGCGCTTGGGCCCGGCCTCGCCATCGAGCAGACCGCGGATCAGCTGGGCGTTCTGCTCGCGGTCGCCACCCCGGAGGTCGGTGATCGCGGCCTGCGGCATGCCGAAGTCCTCCGGCCGCACCGTGAACGAGCGCACGACCCCTTCGCGGACCTCGCTCACGCGGCTCTCGCCGGTGTTGGAGATCTCGTCGAGGCCGTCGGCGCCGTGGACGACGAACGCGCGGATCGTGCCCAGCTCGGCGAGCACGCGGGCCAGCGGCTCGGTGAGCGTTGGTGAGTAGACGCCGATGACCTGGGCGTTGGCGCCGGCCGGATTGGTGAGCGGACCGAGCATGTTGAAGACGGTGCGGATCCCCATCTCGCGACGCGCCGCCATCACGTGTTTCATGGCCGTGTGGAGCAGCGGCGCGTAGAGGAAGCCGATGCCGACCTCGTCGACGCAGCGGGCCACCTTGGCCGGCGTCAGATCGAGGCTGATGCCGAGCGTCTCGACGACGTCGGCCGAGCCGCATAGCGACGACACCGAGCGGTTGCCGTGCTTGGCCACCTTCAGTCCTGCGCCCGCCACCACGAAGGCGGTGGCCGTGGAGACATTGAAGGTGCCGGCGGCGTCGCCGCCGGTGCCACAGGTGTCGATCAGCATCTCGCGGTCGGTCCCGGTCAGGGCGGCCACTTCCTCGCCGCGGGTGCGCACCCTCACCGCCTTCTGCCGCATCACCTGGGCGAAGCCGATCAGCTCCTCGACCGTCTCGCCCTTCATGCGCAGCCCGGTCAGGAACGCGGCGATCTGGGCGTCGGTCGCGGCGCCCGACATGATCGCCTCCATCGCCGCCGCCGCCTCGATGCGCGTGAGGTCGCGCCGGTCGACGAGGGCGCGCACGGCCTCGGTGATGATCGGGCTCGTCACCGCTCGACGCCCGACGCCCGCGCCCGCACGGCCGCGATGGTGTTGATCACCTGGTCCATCCGCACGGGCTTCGAGAGCACTTCATCGACGCCGTGCTCCGACAGCTCTTCCTCGGTGAGGAGCACGCCCCAACCGGTGAGCATCACGACCGGGACGTTCGGCCGCAGCGTCTTGCAGACGCGCGCCAGCTGCAGGCCGTTGAGCTTGGGCATGGCGAGGTCGGTGATGATCACGTCGAAGCTGCTGTCGGCCTTGAAGCGCTCGACGCCGTCGGCACCGTCGTGGGCCACGACCACCTTGTGCCCGGCGTTGGAGAGGATGTCGCGGATCATGTCGCGGACCTGGGCGTCGTCGTCGACGACCAGGCAGCGCGCGGGGCTGCTGGTGGGGCCGACGCTCATGCGCGACGGGGCCACCGGCTTGGTGCTCGCCCGGGTCAGGCCCTCCGAGGGGAACGTCACCCTCACGGTCGTGCCACGGCCCAGGCCGGAATCGACCTCGATCTGACCGCCGTGACGGGACACGATGCCGTGGGCCAGGCACATGCCGAGGCCGGTGGCGCCCGGTTTCGTCGTGAAGAACGGTTCGAATATCCGGACCTGGGTGGCCGGCGTCATGCCCGTGCCGGTGTCGGTGATGGCGACCACCGCCTGGCCGTCTTCGATCCGGGTCGTCACCCGCACGATGCCCTTCTCGGGCACGGACTCGACGGCGTTGACGATCAGGTGGCCGAACGCCTCCCGCAGGCCGAGCGGATCGCCGGAGACCGGCGGCACCGGGGCCAGATCGGTCTCGATGCGCACGCTGGGACGCTGACGGGTCCCGGTGGCCGCCAGGGCCTGCTTCACCACGACGCCGAGGTCCACGGGGACCGACGCCTCGTCGCGGCGCAGCCGCATGAAGTCCTGGATCCGCTTGACCGTCTGGGCGCCGCCGAGCGCCGAGCGCTCGATCGTGGTGAGCCACTCGCGGAGCTGGGGATCGGTGATGCGCTGGGTCAGGAGCTGCGTACGGCCGATGATGGGCGTGAGGACGTCGTTGAACGCGTGGGCGAACGAGGCGGCCATCTCGCCGAGGGCCCCCAGCTTCTGGACGCGAGCGAGCTGCTCGGTCGCCTCCGCCAGCTCCTGGCCGAGCCGCACCGAGCGGAGCCGAAGCCATAGCGCCCAGGCCCCGAGGGCGACCACAACCGCCGCCAGGGCCACGATCACGCTCGTCGTCAGCGCCGAATTACCGCCCAAGATACGCCCTCTTGATTCCCTCGTCGGCCAACAGCCGGTCTCGCGGGCCTTCGAGCGCGATCGCCCCGTTTTCGAGCACGTACGCCCGGTGGGACAGCCGGAGCGCCCGCAACACGTTCTGCTCGACCAGTAGGACCGTCGTGCCTTCGCGGTTGATCTGCGTCAGATTATCAAAGATTGCCCCAACCATCACAGGAGCGAGTCCAAGGCTGGGCTCGTCCAGCATGAGGAGTCTGGGCCGCGCCATCAGGGCACGGCCGATGGCGCACATCTGCTGCTCCCCACCGGACAGCGAACCGGCGAGCTGGCGCCGCCGCTCGCGGAGCCTCGGGAACAGGTCGAACACCGACTTCAAGGTCTCGTCGCGCGCGACCCGGGCGGCGGGGGTGCGGGCCCCCAGCTCCAGGTTCTCGAGCACGCTCATGGTCGGAAAGAGCTGGCGGCCCTCCGGGACGTGGGCGATCCCCCGGCTCACCACGTCCGCGGAGGTCAGGCCGTCGATGCGGACCCCGTCGAGCTCGATTCGCCCGCGCCGTGGAGTGAGCAGGCCGCTGATGGCCCGCAGCGTCGTGGTCTTGCCCGCGCCGTTCGAGCCGATGATCGCGACCAGCTCGCCGGCATTGACGGTCAGCGACACGCCGCGCACCGCGACCACGTCCCCATAGGCCACCTCGACGTCGTCAAGCCGGAGCAGCGCCAAGATAGGCCTCGATCACGCGGGGATCGTTCGCCACCGCCTCCGGACGTCCCTCGGCGATCAGCTCGCCGTAGTTCAGGACGACGATGCGCTGGGACAGCGACATCACCGCGCGCATCACGTGCTCGATCAGCAGCACGGCGACGCCGCGCCGGTTGATGGCGCCCACCAGATCGACGATCCGCTCGGTCTCGGTCGCATTGAGCCCGGCCATCACCTCGTCCAGCAGCAGGAGGGCCGGCTCCGTGGCGAGCGCCCGCGCCAGCTCGAGCCGCTTGCGCTCGGCCAGCGTCAGGCTCGCCGCCGGCTGGTCGCGCTTGGCGGCCAGGCCCACCTCGTCCAGCACGGCGAGCGCTCGCTCGGTCGCCGCCACCGGGGCGGCGTGACGGCCCAGCGCACCGACCGTGACGTTCGTCAGCACCGTGAGATGGGGGAAGGGCCGAACGATCTGGAAGGTGCGGGCAAGGCCAAGCGCGTTGACCCGATGGGGCGCCAGGCCCGCGATGGACCGTCCACGGAAGATCACCTGGCCGGCGTCCGGGCGGAGGAATCCTGACAGCAAGCCGAACACCGTGGTCTTTCCGGCGCCGTTCGGACCGATGAGCCCGACGATCTCGCGCTCGCCCACGGTGAACGACAGATTCTTCACCGCGTGAAGCCCGCCGAAGCTCTTGTCGAGGCCGCTGACATCCAGCATGCCGTCAGGCCCGCGTTCGCCCGAGCGCACGCTTCATCCACGGCACCGCGCCCTGGGGAAAGAAGAGCACGACGACGACGAGGAGAACGCCGTAGACGATCAGGTGGACGCCGGCCCAGCCGCCCCCCGCCGCGAAGTACAGGCGCGTCAGCTCGGCGAGCGGACTGAGGATGAAGGACCCCACGACGGGCCCGAAGAGCGTGCCGGCGCCGCCGACGATGGGACGGATGATGATCTCGACCGAGAGCGGGATGCCGAAGACCGTGTTGGGTTGGAGCGAGAACAGGTAAAACGCGTAGAACGTCCCGCCGACGCCGGTCAGGAACGACGAGACGATCATCGCGAGCATCTTGTAGCGAAACGTCGGCACGCCGACGGCCTCGGCGGCGCCCTCGTCCTCGCGGATGGCCGACAGGTACACGCCGAAGCGGCGGCGCTCGATGGCCGCGGCCACGGCCGTGGCCGCAATCATCAAGCCGAGCGCGATGTAGTAGTAGGCGCGCGTGTCCTGGAACTGGAACTGCCGCGGGTTGCCGGTGAACGTGATGTAGAGGCCGACGGCCCCGCCGATCGCCTCCACGTTGTTGGCGACGATGCGGCACATCTCGGCGAAGGCGACCGTGAGCAGCACGAAGTAGAAGCCGCGCAGGCCGAACCGGAAGCCGAGAAAGCCGATGAAGGCGCCGAGCACCGCGGCCAGCGCGCCGCCGACGAACATCCCCACCCACGGCGTGAGGCCGGCGGAGAGCGACAGGACGGCCGCGGTGTAGGCGCCGACGCCGACGAAGGCGGCGTGGCCGGCCGAGAGCTGCCCCGCGTATCCGCCGACGATGTTCCAGGCCTGACCGAGGTAGGCGTAGAAGAAGATGAGGACGAACACCGTGACCAGGTAGGAGCTCAACACCAGCGGCAAGGCCAGCAACACGACGACGGCCAGCGCCGCCAGGTACTTCAGATCGCGCGCCTGCCGAAGATGCCCGCCGGCCTGACGAGAAGGATCACGACGAGGAGCGCGAAGCTCACCAGCTCCTTCATCGACGGGTTGAGGAACACGGCGCCCAGCGACTCCGCGACCGAGACGATCAGCCCTCCCACGAACGCGCCGAGCACGCTGCCCATCCCGCCGATGATGACGATGTTGAAGGACGTCACCGAGAGCTGGAGGCCGGTGGGCGGCTGGAAGGGCAGCAGCGGGGCGACCAGCGCGCCAGCCGCGCCCACGCAGGCCGCACCCACCGCGAACGCGACCGCGGAGACGTGGCGCACGTCGGTCCCGATGACGTGCGCACCGTAGCCGTTGTCGGCGACGGCCCGCATCTGGCGGCCGAGATCGCTGCGGTAGAGGAAGAGCCAGAGCGCGGCCGTCAGGGCGATGGCCACCAGGAACGTCACCAGCCGGCCCACGTCCAGGAACACGGGCCCGAGCCACACCGCGGCCTGGGTGAGCGGCGTGCGGACGCGCTGTGGCTCGGGACCGAAGGCCACCAGCGCGGTGTTCTCGAGCACGAGCGCGACGCCCAGCATCAAGAGAATCTGCATCTCGTGCGGCGCGTCGACGATGCGATCGACGAGCTGGCGCTGGATGACGAAGCCGGCGACGAACAGGATCGCGGCGGCACCCACGAATCCGACGTACGGATCGACGCCGAACCGGGTGGCGCCGAGCCAGGCCAGGTACATCGCCCACACCATGAGGTCGCCGTGGGCGAAGTTCACGACGCGCATCACGCCGAAGATCAGCGTGAGGCCGATCGCCATCAGGCTGTAGACGCCGCCGAAGAGCAGGCCGCTGACCACCGCCTGGACGACGAGGACGGGGTCCAGGATCAGGCCTTGGGTCGCGGGAAGACGAACTTGCTCAGCGCATAGTCCTTCGGCCACACGGCCACCGGCTTGTGCTTGAGGATCTGGATCATGGCCGGCGCGGCGTTGGGGTTGTCGCCGATCTCGTTGAAGACGACCGGCCCCGTCGAGATCATGAGGTTGTCCTTGAAGCTCGTCTTCTGGATCGCGTCCACGACCGCGTCGGGGTCGGTGGACTTCGCCCGCTCGAGCACGTCGGCGATCACGTGGATGCCGTCGTACGAGTAGCCGGAGTTGGTGTCGAGCATCTTGCCGCCCGAGCGCCGGAGGTACTCCTCGGCGAGCCGCTGGGCCTGCGGATGCTTGAAGTTCGGCCACGGCACCGACGTCATCACGTACTCGAGGTCGTCCTTCAGCGCGGTGAGCTGGCCGGCCTCGTAGAGCCCGGGGCTGCCGGGGCCGACGATGCCCATCGCTTCCACGCGCTGCTTGCGCAGCTCGGGCAGGAGGAGCAGCGCGCTGGCCGGCCGCGTGATCGGCGCGATGATGTCCGGCTTGGCCGCCTTGGCGCGGCTGACCTCGGTCGAGAGATCCGACGGCGGCTCCGGCCACGAAATGACCTCGACGATGTCCCACGGCGGGTTGGCGGCCTTGTGCGCAGCCTGGAAGCCCTTGGCCTGGTTCGTGCCGAAGAGGTCGTTGCAGTGCATGAGGACGACGCGCCGGGGCGAGACGCCAGCCTCCTTGAAGATCTCGGTGAAGTACTGCACCGCGCGCTGCCCGAAGAGCGAGCCCGTCGGGAAGTTGCGGTACACGTACTGGACCTTCTGCTGGCCCTCCTTGACCGCTCGGGCCACGTTCGCCGTGATCGGGTCGGCCGCCGAGATGTCGACGAGAAAGGGCACGCGCCGCTGCTGGGCCACCGGCACGATCGCCGCGGTATCGCCGGAGTTGAACGTCCCCATGAGAATTTGGGCGCCGGCGTTGATGAGGCGCTCGGCCTCGGTGCGGGCAACGTCGGGCTTGGTCTGCGTGTCGCCCAGCATCAGCTCGAGCTTGGCGCCGCCCATCGACTTGATGCCGCCGGATCCATTGACGTGATCGACGGCGATCTGCGCCGCCATCCGGCACGCCTGACCGGGCTCGGCCAGCGCCCCGGTCACGGTGTGAATGGCCGCGATCTTGATCGTTTTGGGCTGAGCGCGCAGGGGCAGCGGAAAGCCGGCGACGGCGGCGCCCATCACGGTGGTCTTCAGCAGCGTCCGGCGATGCATGGTGCCTCCTTCGCCTCGGTCGGCGAAATTATAAGCCGAGGCGCGGCCGCACGCGCTCGCCGAGGAGCCGGATCGTGCGCAGCACGCGCTCTTGCGGGAGCCCGGGCCACTGCGCCCGCACGATGACCGCCGTGATGCCGAGGCGCTCGCGGTACCGCAGCAGCTCATCGGCGACGCGCGCGGGGTCGCCGAGCAGGAATCGATCGCGCGCGAGGACCTCGAACGAACGATCGAAGCTCTCCCCGGCCGGTAGCGCCTTGTCCTGCTCCCACGAGCGGTACGCCTCGTACTTCGGCTCCAGGTACGGCTGCGCTTCCGCGTAGGCGGTGGCGGCGTCGGGAGCGAGATAGCACTCGCGAATCAGCGGCACCTCGCCCATCGCTCGCTTGATGATGGCGCGCTCCGCGCGGAAGAGCGCGAGCTGGCGCTCGATGGTGGCGAGCGTCGAGTGCGGATTCATGAACCACGCGTCGGCCATTCGCGCCGCGCGGCGGACGGCGACGTCGCCGTTGGCCGCCATCCAGATGGGCGGGCGCGGGCGCTGGAGCGTGGGCAGCGAGATGCGCACGTCCTTCAGGCGAAAGTGTCGGCCCTCGTAGGTGACCGGCTCGCCCGACCACAGGCGCTCGACGACCTCGAGCGCCTCGACGTAGCGGCTCACGCGCTCCTTCGGGTTCAGGTTCATGGCCTCGGTCTCGGCATCGCGGTAGCCGAGGCCGACACCGAAGATGAAGCGGCCGCCCGAGATCACGTCGAGCGTCGCCACCTGCTCGGCGACGTCGAGAGGCTGGTGGAGCGGCAACAATAATATTCCGGTGCCGATCGTCATGCCGTCGGCCTCGGCGGCGATCCGGCCCAGCGTGGGGAACGGCTGGAAGTACGTGAACGGATGCGAGAGGTAGTGCTGGCTGGCAAAGATCAGATCGAAGCCAACGGCGCGCGCCAGCCGCACCTGCTCGACGTGATCCCGGAAGCGCTCGGCCTGTGAATCGCCGGGCGGATGCTGGACGGAGAGGCCGAGCCCGAGCTTGATCACGGCAGAGAGAACTTCTGCGCGTTGCCCATGTGCGGCCAGACGTATGACTGCACGTTGGCGTGGATCTGCCGCACGTGATTGCGGTCGTGGTACACCCACTCGGCCAGCGAATCGCCGACGGTGAGGAAGCCGACCTTCGGGTGATCGCCACCCCGAGACAGATCGGCCGCGTGGAGTCCCGTCACGAGGTTGGCGCTCTCGTCGCGCAGCGCGCCGAACTCGACGAGGAGCTCACGCACGTTCCGCTCGCAGTCCTTGCGCTCCCGGGCCACGTCGGCTGGCTCCCAGCCCACGAACCTGGGCCGATCTTCGGCGAGGATCGTGCGGATGCGCCCGGCGAAACCGCGGCGCTCGACCTCGATCAGATGACCGAGCACTTCCTTCGCGCACCACTCTCCCGCGGCCGGGTGATGCCGCACGACGGCTTCGGATAGCGCGCTCAGCTCGGCGGTGATCTGGACCGCCGACGCGCGCAACAGCGCGGCCACGTCGAGCGCGGACAACGCCTCAGCCACCGAGCAGCTCCCGCGCGATGATCAGGCGCTGGATCTGATTGGTGCCCTCGTAGATCTGCATGATCTTGGCGTCCCGCATGAAGCGCTCGACCGGGAACTCGCGCGTGTAGCCGTAGCCGCCGAAGACCTGCACGGCGTCGGTGGCGACCTTCATGGCCGCGTCGCCGGCCCAGCACTTGGCCATCGACGCCTCGTAGCTGTTGCCGCGGATCCCCCCGTCGACCTGCCGTGCAGCGTGCTGCACCATGAGCCTGGCGGCGTGCACCTGGATGGCCATGTCGGCCAGCATGAACTGGATGCCCTGGAAATCGCCGATGCGCTGGCCGAATTGCTTGCGTTCCTTGGCGTAGCCCACGGCGGCGTCGAGCGCGGCCTGGGCGATGCCGACGGCCATCGAGCCGGTGGCCGGCCGGGTGACGTCGAGCGTCGCCATCGCGATCGTGAAGCCCTCGCCCTCCTCGCCGAGCCGCTGCTCGACGGGTACGCGGCAGTCGGTGAAGTGGAGCGCCACCGTCGGCGAGCCGCGGATTCCCATCTTTCGTTCCTTCTTGCCGACGGCGAAGCCCGGCATGTCCGGCTCGATGAGGAAGGCGGTGATGCCCTTGGCGCGCTTGGCCCGATCGACCGTGGCGAAGACGGTGAGGACGCCGGCGTGGTCGCCGTTGGTACACCACTGCTTGGAGCCGTTCAGCACGTAGTGGTCACCGCGGCGCACGGCGGTCGTGCGAAGCCCGGCCGCGTCGGAGCCGGCTTCGGGCTCGGAGAGCGAGTACGCCGCCAGCAGCTCGCCGCTCGCCAGGCGGGGCAGGTACTTCTCCTTCTGCTCCGCCGTGCCGAAGTAGAGGATGGGAAGCCCGCCGAGCGGCTGATCGAGATACTGCGTGGCCGTGGCCGCGCACGCCCACGCGATCTCCTCGCAGACGAGCGCCAGCGCGAGACAGCCCATGTCGGAGCCGCCGTACTCCTCGGGCACCCAGATGCCGTAGAGCCCGGCCTCCTTGATCGCCTCGAGGGATTCCGTCGGGTAGCGTTCCTGCTCGTCGACCTCGGCCGCCCAGCGCACGATCTTCTCGCGCGCGACCTTGCGGGCGAGATCGCGGATCATGCGCTGCTCGTCGGTCAGGGCGAAGTCGTCGTGCTTCATCGTGAAGCCTCCTGCGCGATCGCGCGGAGCATGCTGATGCGGATCAGGCCGCTGCCCAGGCGCACCACCGCCCAGTACGGACGGAAGCGCCGGCGCGCGACAGCGTCCACGCACCGGATCCTCGTTTCGGTCGCCAGGCGAACCGAGCCGCTCGGCGCGTCGTCCACGGTGAAGTTCCACACCGCCGTGGCGTAGCCGGGCCGCTCGAAGCGACGGAAGGCCTCGGCGTCGAGCCGCACGCGTCCGCCGGACGGCGTCCAGAACTTTCCGGCGACACCCAATACCACTTCGTGCGGAGGCCGATCGCCGAGCTTCACGAACCCGCTCTCGGTCAGCGAGGCGAGCGTGAGACTGCGCGGTTTGCCCAGACCGCGGAGCGCCAGCAGCCAGCGCACCACCCCCGACGCCGCGAAGTCGGTGCGCCAGAGCGCGGCATAGACCATCGCGCCTGGCGACGCGACGGCGCGCTCATGGCGCTCGACGGCGTCGTACACGGGCATCCAGTCGTCGATCAGCATTCCTGCCGTCACCCCACGATGACGAGGGCGTCGACGGCGACGGCGCTGGCGCCGGCCGCGATGACCGGGTTCACATCGACCTCCTGCACGCGGGGCTCGACACACATCACGTCGCTCACCGCCACGATGATCTCGGCCAAGGGCCCGGCATCGCACGCGGGCAGCCCGCGCGGCCCCGCGAGCAACCGCTCTCGCGCGCCCTCCCGCAACATCGCGCACGCCTCGTCGGCATCGACTGGCGCGAGGCGAAACGAGACGTCGCCGATGACCTCGGCCAGGATGCCTCCCGTCCCGACCGCGAGGACGGGGCCGAACACGGGATCGCGCCGCGCGCCGATCAGCAACTCGACGCCTGGTCCGACGTGCTGCTGAACCACGAACTCCCGCGCGCCGGTCTGGGCCGCCATCTCCCTCACGGCGCCGCGGACCGCATCGGCCGAGGCGACCCTCAACCGGACGGCCCCGGCCTCCGTCTTGTGCACGACGTTTTCGATGCTCGCCTTGACCACGACCGGATACCCGATTCGCTCGGCTGCGGCAACCGCCTCGTCGGGCGTGGCGACCGTCGCCTCGCGGCAGAACCGGACGCCGTAGGCTTCGAGGGCGCGGCGCGCCAGCCCGTACGGCAGCGGGCCACGATGCGAATCGAGCACTCGTGCGACGTCGGGCGGCACCCGGCGTGGAGGCGTCGCCGCCGGGGCCTTGGCCTCGGCTCGTGCCGACCACAGCGCGCGCCACGCGCGCACGGCCCGCTCCGGAGTCGGCATGACGGGCACGCCGGCGGCCGAAAAGCGCGCCGTGATGTCGGGAGTGTCGGCCGTGAACGCGACGAGCGGCTTGCCCGTCGCCTCCATCGCAGACACGAGCGCGTCGGCGAACTCTGGAAAGTCGAGGCCCACGTTGACGGCGACGGCGCCGGCGATCTCCGGCTGGTCGAGCACGTGCCTCACGGCCGGCGCGATCCTCTCGCGCTCGACCTGGGGCGTGAGATCGATCGGGTTCCCCACGGCGGCGAATGGCGGCAGGAGACCACGGAGCACGGCCTGAACACGAGGATGCAGGCCCGGCACGGCGAGGCCGGAGCGCTCGGCGCAGTCGGCGGCGATGACCGACGGGCCGCCCGACACGGTGATGATGGCGACGCTCGGTGCCGAGGGCCGACGTGAGCCCGCGACGACGAGCGTTTCGATCGCATCGAAGAACTCCTCGGTCTCCTCGGCCAGCACGACACCGGCCCGACGACAGGCCGGGCGGTACATGTCATAGCTCCCGGCGAGCGAGCCGGTGTGCGAGCCGGCGGCCCGACGTCCGGCCTCCGAGCGGCCTCCCTTGAGCATGACGACGGGCTTCCCCGCGGTGGCGCGCATGGCGACGTCGACGAACCGGCGGCCGTCGCGCAGCGCCTCCACGAAGCACGCGATCAGCGTCGTGTGCGTGTCGTCGGCGAGATACTCGATCACCTCGGCAATGTCGATGTCGGCCTGGTTGCCGATGGAGAGGAAGCGCGACACACCGAGGCCTCGGGATCCGAGGTGGCGCATGATGAGGCCGCCGTAGGCGCCGCTCTGGGACACGACCCCGATCCCGCCATCGACGCGCGGCAGGTCCCAGAAGTACGTGCCGTTGAGCCGGGCCGGCGCCGAGTACACGCCCATGCAGTTGGGCCCCACGAGGCGAAGGCCCGCGGCCCGGGCGGTCGCGAGCATGGCGGCTTGTGTGCCACGCCCTGCGTCGTCGACCTCACCGAAGCCCGACGAGAGCACGACGGCCGCTCGCGCCCGACGCGCCGCGAGCACGCGGATCGCGTCGGGCACGGTGGCCGCGGGCAAGCTCACCAGCGCGAGATCGATGCCTTCGGGCAGCGCGTCGATCGACGGCACGCTCGCGAAGCCGAGGATCGCCTCCCCCGACGGGTTCACCGGATAGACGGTGCCCGGGAACCCCGATTCCTTCACGTTCTGGAGCAGCCGGTGGCCGAGCTTGGCCGGATTGCGTGAGACGCCGAGAACCGCGATCGTGCGCGGCGCGAAGATCGGATCGAGCCCGGCCATCACGCCCGCGGACGGCCCTCGGCTCGCAAATCCGGCCATTTCACCGCTCGCCTCGTGCCCGCGACGGGTCCTCGGCTCGCAAATCCACCACCCGCACGGCCTTGCCCTGGGCCCGCTCGATCTCGCCGAGCCGGCAGAGCCGGAGCTCGGGGCTGAGGCTCAGGAGATCGTGGAGCTCGCGGCGCACGCGCGCGGCCACCGCGGCATCGCACTCCGGCTCGGCCTCGATCATCACGGTCATGCGCTCGCCACCCCCCTCGGTGTCGAGCACGATCTGGTACTCGTGACCGAGCCCGGGCTGGCGCAGCAGCACTTGCTCGATCTGGCGTGGATAGAAGTTCACGCCCTTGAAGATGACCATGTCGTCGGTGCGGCCGCGCAGGCGATCGAGCCGCAGCATCGCCCGCCCGCAGTCACACGTCGCGCGCGAGACGACGCGCGTGAGGTCGTGGGTGCGATAGCGCACTAGCGGCAGTCCCTCACGGGTGAGCGCCGAGACGACCAGCTCGCCCTCGGCGCCGTCGGGCAGGACACGGCCCGAGGCGGGGTCGACGATCTCGACGTAGTAATGGTCCTCCCAGACGTGGACGCCGGCGCGGGCGGCGCAGTCGATGCCAAGGCCAGGGCCGCCCGTCTCCGTCATCCCGATGATGTCGAAGGCGCGGATGGAAAGCTCCCGCTCGATCCGGACGCGCAGCTCGTCCGACCACATCTCGGAGCCGAAGATCCCCACCCGCAGCGCGAGCGTGCCGAGGTCGAAGCACTCTTCGCGGGCGACCTCCAGCAGCCGCAGCGGGTACGTGGCGATGGCGGCCAGCACGGTCGCGCGCAGGTCACGCATCAGCTTGAGCTGCAGCAGCGTGCGGCCGGCGCCGACGGGCACGATCATCGCACCCAATCGCTCGGCGCCGTAGTGGAAGCCGAAGCCCCCCGTGAAGAGGCCGAACGACGGCGTGATCTGGATGACGTCGCCCGCCGTCACGCCGGCGGCGACGTAGCAGCGCGCCATCACCTCGCCCCACTGCTCGACGTCGGCCGCCGTGTAGGGATTGAGGATCGGGTTGCCGGTGGTGCCGCTCGACATCTGGATACGCCGGTACTCGCGGCCGCAGGCCAGGCCGAACGGATAGGCGTCGCGCAGCGCCTCCTTGGTGAGGAAGGGCAGCCGCCGCCAATCCTCCACGCGCGCGAGATCCTCGGAGCGCACGCCCTCGAGGCGCTTGACCCACGCCGGGTTCTCGCTCACGCGGGCGAGCGTGGCGCGCATGTGCTCGAGCGTCAGCCGCTCGAGCCGCTCGCGCGGCATGCACTCACGGTCTGGCTGGTAGATCGTGGACTGCCTCACGTGTCGTCGCGACTCTGATCGGGCCGGGGATGAACCGTCACGGCCATACGCGCAGGATGCGATCGTCCTCGCTCGCCGGCGAGCCACGGCCGTCGTGATTGCTGGTCGCGACGTAGAGCGCGCCATCGGGGCCGACGACGACGTCGCGCAACCGGCCGTGCGTTCCCTTGAGCCAGTCGCCGTCGGCCACCACGCCGTCGCCGCTCAGCCGGAAGCGCAAGAGGCGCTTGCCCCGGAGCGCGGTGACGTAGAGATGATCGCCGAGGATCGCGATGCCCGAGGGTGCCCACGTGTCGCGCCCCGACTCGATCAGCGGGGCCACGAAGCGTCCGTCGCCGCTCTTGCCGTAGACCTCCGGCCAGCCGTAGTTCTTGCCCGGCTGGATGAGGTTGATCTCATCGTGGCCACCCGGAAATCCCGAGGGGCCGTGCTCCGACTCGAAGAGGCGTCCCCGGCTATCCCAGGCCAAGCCTTGAGAATTCCGATGGCCGAGCGTCCAGACCGGCGACCCCTGAAACGGATTGTCGGCGGGCACGCTGCCGTCGGCGTTGATCCGGAGGATCTTGCCGGCGAGCGAGTCGCGCTGCTGCGCCAGCCGGTCCTGTCCGGCGTCGCCCATGGTGACGTAGAGCTTGCCGTCGGGGCCGAACTTCAGCCGGCAGCCGTCGTGAAAGACGTTGCCCGGCATGTCGTCGATCAGCACGTGCTCGTCGGTGGCCAGTCCGCCCCGGACGGCGAACCTGACCACGCGGTTGATCAGCGCTCCGCTGCCGCGGCGCTCCATCGTGTAGCAGGTGTAGAGATGACCGTTCTTCGCGAACTCAGGATCGAGCGCGAGTCCCATCAAGCCGCTCTCGCCGCGCGCCGCCACGGTCAGTGTCGCGACCGCCTTGGGATCGAGCCGGCCGTTCTTGACGACACGGATCAACCCCGGGCGTTCGGTGACGTAGAGCGTACCGTCGGGAGCGAAGGCGAGGGCCCACGGGACTTCCAGGCCGCTCACCACCGTCTCCACCCGTGACTGTGCGCTCGGGTGTCCGAGCGGCCAGAGCGCCAGCGCGAGGGCGAGCGGGACGAGGAGCCACGAGAGCATCGTCATGCGCCCGAGTGTACCGCGGGGCTTGACGAAGGTCGGGGGCCAGTCAAGATGCCCCTGGACCGATCACACCCGGGGATGGACAGGATGTCTGGACAGGCTCGCCGAGACGATCTGAATCTTCGCGGCGAGGCCGCGCATCGAACGCGATAAACTGCCGCTCTACCCTGCGCAGGAGGTGCTCGATGGCAGGCAAAGTCGCCAGTGAGCTCAAGGCCAAGACCGACGCGGCGTGGACGAACCTGACCCGCCAGCTTCAGGGCATGGAATCGCATCTCGATCGTTCGGACGCGTCCGGGCAGTGGACGACGCGGGAAGTCCTCTCTCACCTGCTCTTCCAGCCGGGATGGGATCCCACCGTCACGTTGAAGTCGTTCGCGCCCAAGACCCTGCCCGTGATCGACATGGAGCCGGGCAAGCCGTATCTGAACGACGAGCGCAAGCGCATGAGTCTCAAGCAGCTCGTCGACGCCATCGACGAGCAGCGCCGCCAGGTGTTCGCCCTGGTCGCGCCGCTCTCCGATGACGAGCTGCAGACGCGCAAGGCGAGGATTCCGCTCTTCAAGCAGTTCATGGGCACCGAAGAGATCCCGCTCGCCCAGTACGTCGGCGCGCTCTTCGACTTCCACTGGAACGATCACGCCGGGCAGATCGCCAAGATCCGCAAGGCCGTCGGGCTGCCGCCCGCCGGCTAGGGGGTTTGGGGGGCCCGTTCGAGGCCCCCCATGATTTTATCCGCCCAGATAGGCGGCGCGGACGCGCGGGTCGGCGGCGAGCGCACGGCTCGTCCCGGTCATGACGATGCGGCCGGTCTCGAGCACGTAGCCGCGGGCGGCCACGGCCAGCGCGTGCCGTGCGTTCTGCTCGACGAGCAGCACGGTGACGCCGTCGGCGTTGATGCGCTCGATCACGCGAAAGATCTCGCGCGCCAGCCGCGGCGCCAGTCCCAGCGACGGCTCGTCGAGGAGGAGCACGCGCGGCGCGGCCATCAGCGCTCGCGCGATGGCAAGCATCTGCTGCTCGCCCCCGGAGAGCGTGCCGCCGGGCTGGCGCTGACGCTCGCGCAGGACGGGAAACATCGCCAGCGCCCGCTCGAGACGGGACGCGACCTCGCGCGACGGTGCCGTGTGGCCGCCGACCAGGAGATTCTCGAGCACGGTGAACTCGGAGAAGATCTCGCGGCCCTCGGGGACGTGGACGAGGCCGGCGGCGACGATCCCGTCGGGCGGCCACGTCGTGATGTCGCGGCCCTCGTAGTCGATGCGCCCTCGGCTCGGACGCACGAGGCCGGAGATCATCCGCAGCGTCGTGCTCTTCCCGCTCCCGTTGGCGCCGAGCAGCGCGACGATCTCTCCCGCGCCGACCGTGAGCGAGGCATCCTCGAGGGCACGACGCTTGCCGTAGGACACCGACACGCCGTGGAGCTCGAGCAGCGCCGACACTACTCGGGCACCCCCAGGTAGGCCTCGATCACCGCCGGGTCGCGCGAGATCTCGCGCGGCTCGCCCTCCGCGATCTTGCGGCCGTGATCGAGGACGGTGACGCGGTCCGAGATGCCCATGACGAGCTGCATGTCGTGCTCGACGAGCAGGATCGTCAACGAACGCTCGTCACGCAGCCGGCGAATCAGCCCCATGAGCTCTCGCGTCTCCGTGGTATTGAGGCCGCCGGCCGGCTCGTCGAGCAAGAGCAGCGCAGGCTCGGCGGCCAGCGCTCGGGCCATCTCGAGCCGCTTCTGGTGGCCGAGCGGCAGGCTGGCCGCCTCGACGTCGGCGGCGGTGCGGAGGCCGACGAGATCGAGGAGCGCACGGGCGTCGCGCCGCGCCCTCGTCTCCTCGCTCCGCACGCGCGGCAGGGCCAGCGCGCCACCGAGGACGCCGCCCTCGAGATGAGCGTGTCGCCCGATCAGCACGTTGTCGAGAGCGCTCAACCGCCGGAAGACTTCGGTGTTCTGGAACGTTCGTGCGATGCCGCGCCGAGCGATCGCGTGCGGGGCCAGCGCCAGCAGATCGTCGCCGCGAAACGTCACACGGCCGTGCGAGGGACGGTAGAGCCCGGTCAGCACGTTGAAGACGGTGGTCTTCCCCGCGCCGTTGGGGCCGATGAGGGCGACGATTGCGCCCTCGCCGACTTCCAGATCGAGACCGCTCAGCGCCGCCAGCCCGCCGAAGTTGATCGAGAGGCCGCTGACGCTGAGGAGCGACGTCACTCGCTCTTGAGCCAGTCCGTGAGCGTCTTGAAGCGCATCTTCTCGACCTTCACCCAGAACCCCTGCTTCTGGGTTTCGTGGTCGGGGCCAATGGTGATCGGCGGCAGGATGCCGCTGTCCCAGTCCTTGACGCTCTCGAGCCCGGTGATGAGGCTCTCGCGGGTCAGATTCTTCCCCGCGCGCTTGGCGCCTTCGCTGAAGAGCATCGCGGCGAAATAGCCGGACAGCGAGTACCGGTTCACCTCGTTCTTCGGGAAATAGCGCCGCATGACCTCGCGGTACTGGCGCACGCCGGGGAGTTCCGACGTGACGGGGTCCGGCCACAGCGAGAGTCCCTCGACGCCTTCGGCCGCGTCGGCGGCGAGCGACAGGTAGCGCTCGTCAGTGAGCGGGCCCGCCGACACCATGACCGTCTCCGTCCAGCCGATCTTCTGGCGCTCCTTCAACGCCTGGGCGCCGGCGCCCGGCACGAGCACCAGGAACGTGACTTCGGGCCGGGCCGCTTGAAGCTTCGCGACCTGGGCGCTCACGTCGGTCGCGCCGCGCTTGACGGGTTCGGCCGCGGTGAGCTTGAGCCGGTGGCGGGCCAGATCCTTCTCGAACGCGGTGAGGAAAGCCTTGCCGTACTCGTCGTCCTGATAGAGAACGCCGAACGTCTTGTACTTCCGCTCGCCGACCAGGTAGTCGATCATCATCCGCGACTGCCGGTCGTAGAGCGTCATGCCGCTGAACACGTACTTCTTGCCGCGCGTGACCGGCGAGCCCTGGAAGGGAAAGAGCAGCGGCACCTTGTTCTCCTCGAGGTAGTCGAGCGTCGCCACCACGGGCGGGGTCCCCTGGGGAGCGATGACGGCGAAGATCTTGTCCTGCTCCACGAGCTTCTTGGTGTTGGCGGCGGCGTCCTGCGGCCGGTAGGCGTCGTCGTAATAGACCGTGCGGACCTTGCGGCCATTGATGCCGCCGCCGTCGTTGAGCACGCGGAAGTAGAGATCCACGCCGAAGCGCGTGGCCTGCTCGCCGGTGAAGGCCAGCGGGCCCGAGAACGAGTTGGAGCAGCCGAGCACGATCTCGGTGTCGGTCACCCCTTGCTGGGCGGCGGCGAGCGAGGCCGAGCCGACGGCGAGCGCGGCGGCCAGCACACCGATGATCCAGGTCTTCATACGCGGTCTCCTTTGTATCGGCGGCGTGAGGCCGGCTCGAAGCGTGGGTGGCCTGTTCGAGTGCGTGTGGCGCTGCGTGGCTCCGTGCGGGTCACGATTCGTTCACGATGCGGTCTGGCGGCGCCATGCGCTGGCGATGCCGCCGGGCATGAACAGCATGCAGCCGATGAGGACGCTGCCGAAGATGAGCGGCCGGTAGTTCTGGAAGCCGGCCAGCACGTCGTTCAGCAGGGTCACCACGGCGGCGCCCACGATCGAGCCCGGAATGGATCCCAGCCCGCCCAGGATGATCATGACGACGAAGTCGACCGAGAGGAAGACGTCGAAGGCGTCGGGCGAGAGCGTGCCGATCAGCCAGGCGAAGAGCCCACCGGCCACGCCCGTGTAGAAGGCGGACAGCGCGAAGGCGATGGTCTTCCACGTGGCGACCGGCACGCCGCTGGCCTGGGCGGCGATCTCGCTCTCGCGGATCGCGAGCAGGGCGCGGCCGACGCGCATGCCCGTGACGTTCAGCGCCGCCACCACGAGCAGCGCCGTCACGACCACGACCAGGTAGTAGCGGGTGGCATCCGTCGTCAGCGCCCACGGGCCGAGCCGTGCGGCCGGCACGCGGAGCCCGTCGGCGCCGTTGGTCAGGCGATCGAGATTCAGGATCGCCTCGGTCACGACGAAGCCAAAGGCCAGCGTCGCCATCGTCAGGTACAGGCCCTCCAGTCGGAGACAGGGCAGGCCGAGGGCCACGCCGACGGCCGCCGTCACCACGCCCGCGCCCAGGAGCGCCAGCGGCGCGGGCAGGCCACGGGCGTGCAGTCCAAGGAGCGCGGTCGTGTAGGCGCCGATGGCGAGAAATCCCGCGTGGCCGAACGAGAGCTGATGCGTGTAGCCGGAGAGGAGATTGAGGCCCATCGCGACGATCGCATTGACGAGCACGAGACTGGCCAGGAAGACGAAGTAGCGGGGGACGAGCAACGGCCAGGCGAGCCCGACGACGATCAAGACCAGGAGCCCCACCCGTCGCATCACACCTTGCGCGCCGTGGCCCGACCCAGGAGCCCTGTCGGACGGACCGTGAGAATGCCGATCAGGAGCAGGAACGGCACGGCGTACCGGATCGCCGACGGCAAGTAGAGCGGGGCGAGATTCTCGATCACGCCGAGCAGCATCCCGCCGGCCACGGCGCCCGGCATCGAGCCGAAGCCGCCGAGCACGGCGGCGGTGAACCCGCTGATCACGATGAGCCCCATCTTCGTGGACAGGAAGACGACGGGTGCCACCAGCACGCCGGCTACCGCGCCCACCATCGCCGCGAGGACCCACGACGTGCTCGACATCCGCTCGACGCTCACGCCCATGAGGCGTGCCGCTCGTGGGTTCTGGGCCACCGCCCGCATCGCCCGGCCCAGACGCGTGCGCGTGAACAGGACGTAGAGCGCGAGCATGAGCGTCAGCGAGGCGCCGATGATGCCGAGCGAGACGGGCGCGAGGCGGGCCGGCCCGACGGCGATGGGTCGGTTGCTGAACAACGACGGAAACGGGAACTCGTCGTGGCTCCAGATCATGCCGGCCAGTGCGCGCAGCACGAGCGAGAGGCCGAGCGTGATGATGAGCACGTCCCCGGGCGTTGCCGTCGGCGAGCGCCGGACGATCGCGTACTCGACGACGAATCCGAGCAGCGCTCCGCCGGCGATGGCGATCACGATCGACGCCCACCAGGAGAGGCCGAGCGTGCGCTGCGCCGTCCAGGCCAGGAACGCCGACACCATCAGCATCTCGCCCTGGGCGAAATTGAGCGTGCGCGTCGCGTTGTAGACGATGACGAGCGCCAGGGCCATGAGCGCGTAGATGCTGCCGGTGGCGAGGCCGGAGATCACGACGTGAGTGAGAGCCGCCGCGCTCAAGATTATTAAGAATGGGGGGGACGAGGCGTCCCCCCCATTTTCCCCCCGGTTCGCCCGGGGTGTGACGACACGTCCACAGCCCCCCCGCCCTGCGCGGGGTGTGACGACACGTCCACAGCTTCGAATCTGCAACGCTCCGCCCCCGCGGCTTCGCAATGGGTCTCGTGCACGGGCACCCGGCGCCCGAAGAGATTCTCGGCGAGCGCTTCCAGCACACCGCGCGTGAGGTGGCAGACCGGGTCACCCGTCGCGGCGTGAGCTGCCGGGAACGGCGAATTGGACCCGATGACGACGAGCGACGTGGGCGTCAGCGTCTCCACGGCCAGCGTGCCCCAGCCGAGATCTGCGGCCATCGCCGTCAGCCCACGGGCCCGCTCCTCCGCGCTCCCGGCGATCGAGCTCAGCGCGCGAGCGCCTCCGGCCCGACCGCCCTCGACGAAACACTCGGCGGCCCGAGCGCCGAGCGCACGCTCGACGGCCTGCTGCACACCGACGAGGGTCTCGGGCCGGATGAGGAGAAAGCGACTGTCGCCGTGTCTGAACCCGCCGCGGCCGTCGTGGGCCAGTCGGCGGAGCAGCAATCCAGCCGTCACTTGATCGCGCGACGCCACAGGTGAGAGGTCCAGCCGTCGTGGAGCAGCTCCCGTACCTCGCGGAGGACCAGATCGCCCAGGCCGAGATGAGCGAGGTCGCGGCCCTGCCCGCTCAGGCGACGGCCGATCAGCGTGCCGAACACGAGCAGGAGACCGCTGATCGCGGGAGAGTCGAGGGTCACCGTGCGCGCCGCCGACTCGAGCAGCGAGAGCCCGAGCGCCGCGTCCTCGGTGACGTAGCGGTGCTCGAGCGTCAGCGTCTCGTTCCACAAACCGCTGGCCTCGAGCTTGGCCCGCGCGCCGGCGCCGTACAGTCCTTCCGCCGCGCGACGCTCGTCGTAATACGTGGCCAGCTCGTAGTGCGGCGCCGGGTAGCCCCAGCCTGCGCGCGCGGCCAGCCGCTCGGCGTCGACCGCATCGATGAGTCGCTGCGCGCTCACCGTCGTCCCTCCCGCGTGAATGTCGAGGCGGCCGCGGTCGATGGCGGCCGCGTTGAGGAGGACCAGCGGCGGGTGGATGACGGGCCCGGCGTTGGTGAGGGCGGCGTCGAGAACGTCGGCGCACGGGCGCACGACCGGGTAGAGCTGGCGGACCGTCGTGAGCACGTCTTTCGACCGCGCCGCGGGAAACACGCCGGTCGGGAGGTTCGCCGCGCGCACGGGCGCCTTGACCTCGGATGGCCCCGTGACCCTCGCCAGGTAGGGGAGCGTTCCCGTCTCGGCGAAGGCGAGCGGCATCCGGGCTCCGGCGCGCGCGATCTCGCGCGCCATCACGTACGCGCCGAACGTTCCCGGAGTCAGGAGCACGACCTGACGCTCGGTCAGATGAGCGCCGAGGCGGCGGGCGATATCTTCATGAGCCGTCGCCGGCGTCGCGACGACGATCACGTCGGCGCCGGTCACCGCTTCGACGAGATCCGCGGTGACCGAAGCGAGCACGGCCTTGGCCGACGTCCCCTCGGCCACCAACGTGACGCCGCCGGCCTGACGCACCGGCTCCAGCGACGCGGCATCGCGCCGCCACAAACGCACGGTGTGTCCCGCGAGCGCGAGGTCGGCGGCCACGGCGTGACCGCCGTTGCCGCCGCCGAGGACTGCGATCTTCATTTGATCACCCCTGCCTGACGAAGCGCGTCGATGCGCCCGGTGTCGTAGTCCAGCAATCCGCGGAGCAGCGCGTCGGTGTGCTCGCCGAGCCGAGGTGGAGGTGTCACGTCCAGCCCCATCTCGCCGTCGCACTTGATCGGCGTGCCGAGCGTCGGCGTGGCGCCGTGACGCGGATGCTTCATCTCCACGACCATCTGACGATGCTTCACCTGTGGATCTTCGAGCACGCGGTCCACACCGAGAATCGGCGCCGCCGGCACCCCTTCGGCTTGCATGCGCGACAGCCACTCGTCCGTGGTGCGGGTCTTCATCACGTCGCCCACGAGCGCCATGAGCGCCGGTCGGTTGGCCACGCGGTCGCGGTTGGTGGCGAAGCGAGGATCGTGCTCCCACTCGGGATGGCCGCTGGCCACGCAGAAACCGCGCCAGAACTTCTCGGCGAAGACGGCGACGATCAGGTGACCATCGCGGCTCGCGAGTGCCTGGTAGGGGACGACCGACGCGTGCCCCGATCCCTGCGGCCCCGGCACGCGACCGTCGGCCCAGTAGTACTGCGCCATGTAGGTGAGCAACGAGACCTGACAGTCGAGCAGCGACAGGTCCACGTGCGTTCCCTGCCCCGCGGTCTGCCGGCGGAGCAGCGCGGCCACGACCGCGAACGCGCCGAACATCCCGCCGGCGAGATCGCCCATCGGCAGGCCCATGCGGACGGGCCGGCCGCCGGGCTCGCCCGTCACGCTCATCGCGCCACCCATGGCCTGCAGGGCCAGGTCGAACGCCGGCCAGTCACGGTAGGGCCCCTGCTGGCCGTACGCCGAGATCGAGCACAGGACGAGGCGCCCGTTCACGCGTGAGAGCGCGGCGTAATCGCAGCCGAGCCGCGTCAGGACCCCCGGGCGAAAGTTCTCCCACACCACGTCGGCCACGCGCGCCAGGTCGAGGAAGACGTCGCGGCCGGCCGGCGTGGTCAGGTCGAGCGCCATCGACTTCTTGTTGCGGTTGATCGAGAGGAAGTACGCGCTCTCGCCATCGGGCAGGAACGGCGGGCCCATGACCCGCATCGGATCGCCGCCGTCGGGCTCCTCGACCTTGATCACCTCGGCGCCCATGTCGGCCAGGAGCATCGAGCCGTAGGGCCCGGCCAGCATCCGGGAGAGATCGAGCACGCGCAGGCCCTCGAGCAGCTTCATCACCGCGACACCGCCGCGTGGATGCGCGCCGGCGTGATGGGCAGCTCGGTGAAGGCCACACCGAGCGCGTCCTTCAAGGCGTTGGCCACCGCGGCCGAGACCGGAATGACGCCGGACTCGCCCAGCCCCTTGGCCCCGAACGGGCCCTCGGCATCGACGCTCTCGATGAAACGGACGGTGATGTCGGGCATGTCGTCGGCGCGAAGGATCGCATAATCCATGAACGAGGACGTAAAGATCTGGCCGTCCTCGACGACGAGCCGCTCCGACAGCGCGTAGCCCAGGCCCATGTGGATGCCGCCGTGGATTTGGCCCTCGGCGGCCAGCGGGTTCAGCGCGCGGCCGACGTCGTGGGCCGAGATGACGCGGCGCACGTGGACCTGCCCGGTGGCGACGTCCACGTCGAGCATCACCGCCTGGGCGGCGAAGCCGTAGGTGGCGGACACGTTGCCGCGGAGGTCCTTGTCGAGCATCTCGGTGGGCGGGTCGTAGAACGCCTCGGCCACGAAGCTCACGCCGCGCTCGCGCAGGTGGCCGGCGCGGACCACGCGCTCGTAGGCGAGCCGCCGGCCCGGCTCGGCGCGGACGAACACCCAGCCGTCCTTCAGCGCCAGCTCACCCGGTGACGCCTCGAGCTGCTCGGCCGCGACCTCGACGAGGCGGGCGCGGATCTTCTCGGCGGCGAGCCGGGCGGCGTTGCCGGCGATGAAGGTCGTGCGGCTGGCGTGAACGCCGACGTCCCACGGCTTCACCGCGGTGTCGGAGTTCACGACGTCCACGCGCTCGAGCGGAACGCCGAGCGTCTCGGCGACGATCATGGCCAGCACCGTCTCGGACCCCTGGCCGATCTCGCTCGCCCCGGTGATCAGCGAGACGCGGCCGAAGTCGTCGAGCTTGACGATGGCGCCGCAGCCATCGGAGCGATAGATCCGCGCGCCGCCGCCCACGTGGAACATGCCCGCATAGCCGACGCCGCGCTTCCAGCCCGGCGCCAGCGGCGGGGCGGCGCGGCGAATCTCGTCGCCGACCGCATCAAGGCACTCTCTCATCGCGCACGAGGTGACGATGAAGCCCTGGGGGTTCACGTCGCCGGGCTTGATGGCGTTGCGGCGGCGCAGTTCGAGCCGGTCCATGCCCAGCCGGTCGGCCAGCTCGTCCATCTGGCATTCCACGGCGAAGGTCGATTCCAGGTTGCCGTAGCCGCGCATCGATCCCGAGTAGGGATTGTTCGTGTACACGATCGTCGTGTCGAACCGCACGCTGGGACAGCGATAGAGCCCGGCCACCGTGGCAAGCATCACGTACGGCGTCGTCGAGCCCCAGGAGACGTACGCGCCGTTGTCGACGGTGACGTGGGCGTCACGGGCGAGCAGCCGGCCGTCGGCCGCCGCCGCCGTGCGCAGCCGGATCCTGCAGGGCTCGCGCGTCGGACACGCGACGAACTCCTCCACGCGGTCGAATTCGATCTTCACCGGGCGGCGGGCGCGGCGCGCGAGCAGCGCGGCGATGACGTCGATCGGGTAGAGATCGAGGCCCCGCCCGAAGTTGCCACCGACGGGAGGCTGGAGCACCCGCACGCGATCACCGCTGACGCCGAGGGCGTGGGCGAGATCGCGCTGGTAGAGGAACGGCACCTGGGTCGCGCTCCACATCGTCAACCGCCCCTCGGGGTCCCAGTCCGCGATGGCGACCATGGTTCCGAGACAGGCGGGCGTGACGAAGTTCAACGTGTACTCACCCTCGACGACGGCGGCCGCGTCGGCCCACGCGCGGTCGACGTCGCCGTGCGTGAACTGGTAGCGGAGCGCCGTGACGTTGGTCCCCACGTCCTCGTGGACGAGCGGCGCGCCCGCGGCCAGGGCGGCCGCCGGGGAGAACACGGCCGGCAGCTCGTCGTACTGGACCTCGATCAGCGCGAGGGCCTCCTCGGCGAGGGCGGACGTCTCGGCGGCGACCGCGGCGACCTCGTCGCGGATGCAGCGGACCTTGCCGCGCTTGAGCGCGAGATGATCCTTGACGAAGCCGAACGGATGCTGCTCGACGTCGGTTCCGGTGATGACGCTGACGACGCCGGGCAGGGCGCGCGCGCGCGACGTGTCGATGCGAACGATGCGGGCGTGCGGCAGCGCGGCTCGCAGGATCCGGCCGTGGAGCATCCGAGGCAGCTCGAGGTCGTGGAGGAAGCGCGTCCGCCCGGTGACCTTCTCGGCGCCGTCCTTCTTCGGGGTCGGCCGGCCGATGACGCTCAGATCACTCACGCGCGGTGGCGCCTCACGCGAGCGAGCCGACCCGCAGCCGCTCGTAGAGCAGGCTGGTCCACTCGGCGAGCGCGGCCGAGCGCCACACCTCGAAGAAGGGCGAGCCGAGCATCTCCATGAAGCCGGCGTCGTCGAGCACGGCCCGGATGCGGTCCTTCCGGTAGACGGCCGGGAACTCCGTGTACCGGTAGAGCGGCGCGAAGTCCTTCGCGTAGAACACGATCACCGGAATCGACTGGAAGGTCTGGCCGTCCCGCTCGTTCAGGAACTGCGCCATCAGGTCGGCGTTCGGCGAATCCGGCTCCGGCCGCGGGCCGCGGCCGTTCGTCTTGCCGTCGCGCGTGAAGATGCGAAGGTCGAGGCCGACCGTGTCGGCGAGCTTCGCCAGCACGGGAATGTCGCGTCGGCAGTCCGATGACCACTCCTCCGAGATGGCCAGCACTCGGGCGGGCCCGCCCGGCTGGGCCACGAGCCATGTCCACGCGGCCTCGTGGGCCGGCGACAGCCGTGCCGCGTCGTAGGCCGTACGAAGGTAGCCACTGAAGTCCTTGCGCGGTCCGCGCGAGCCTTCGCGAGCGAGGTTCTCGGGCGTGGCCGCGAACCGCACGTACTGCTCGGACGTCATTCCCTTCGCGAACCGCTCGGCGTTCACCATTTCACGGGCTCCTTGTGCTCTCCGAAGACGTTCTTCATCGCCTGGGCGATCTCGCCCAGCGTGGCATACGCCTTGACGGCCTCCATGATGGCCGGCATGAGATTGGTCGAGCCGCGTGCCTCGTCGCCCAGCCGGCGAAGCGCCGAGGCCACCACGCCGCCATCGCGCTCGCGGCGAACGCGCGCGAGCTTCGTCACCTGCGCCTCGGCCACCTTGGGATCGAAGCGGTACAGCTCGACCTCCTGATCGGCGTCGGCGGCCTTGTCGCCGACGTGGCAGTTCACGGCGACCTTGGCGATCTCGCCCGTCGTCAGGCGTTGCTCGAAGAGATAGGCCTGGCGCGCGACCTCGGCCTGGATGGTGCCCGATTTCACCGCCTCGACGATGCCGCCCATGCGCTCGACGTGGGCCATCTCCTCGCGGATCTTCTTCTCCATCTCGTCGGTGAGCGCTTCGAGGTAGTAGGAGCCGGCCAGCGGATCGACGGTGTCGGCCGCGCCGGACTCCTCGGCGCAGATCTGCATCGTGCGGAGCGCGATGAGCTGAGCCTTCGCCGACGGGATCGTGTAGGCCTCGTCGTACGTGGGCAGCGCCATCGTCTGGGCTCCCGCGAGCGCCGCGGCCAGGGCGATGTAGGCGCCGCGCACGATGTTGTTCTCGGGCTCTTGCACGGTGAACGCGGAGCCGCCGCCCCCGATGAGGCTCCGGAACATCCAGGACTTGGGATTGGTCGCGCCGAACCGCTCGCGCATCATCCGCGCGTACAGCCGGCGGCCGGCGCGGAACTTGCCGACCTCCTCGAAGATCTTCCCCCAGCACGTGAAGTTGAAAGAGATCCGCGGCGCGAAGTCGTCGACTGCCATGCCGCGAGCCTGCATCAGCTCGACGTAGGCGGCGGCGATGGCCAGGCCGTAGGCCATTTCCTGGGCCGTGGTGCAGCCGGCCTCGCGGATGTGATAGCCGCACACCGAGACCGGGTTCGAGCGCGGATAGTGCCGGGCCGAGAACTCGATGAGGTCGGCGACGAGGCGCAGCGAGGGCTCCACCGGATAGACCCAGGTGCCGCGGGCGACGAACTCCTTGAGGATGTCGTTCTGGGGCGTGGTCACCACGCGATCGGGCGCCGCGCCCTGCTTCTCCGCCACGGCGTAGTACATGGCCGTGATGGGGGCCGCCATGCCGTTGATGGTGAGCGACACGCTGACGCGATCGAGTGGGATGCCGGCGAACGCGTCTTCCATGTCGGCCAGCGAGTCGACCGCCATCCCGACCATCCCGACTTCACCCTCCGCGCGCGGGTGATCGGAATCGAGCCCGAGTTGTGTCGGCAGGTCGAAGGCGACGTTCAGCGCATCCTGTCCATGCGCCATCAAGTATTTGAATCGGCCGTTCGTCTCTTCGGGCGTGCCGAAGCCGATGTACTGGCGCATCGTCCACACGCGCTCGCGGTACATGTGGCGATGGATGCCGCGCGTGAAGGGATACTCGCCGGGCCGGCCGATGTCGCGCTCGAAGTCGGCGCTCACGTCTTCCGGCCCGTACACCGGCTTCACGGGGATGCCCGCGTGCAGTCGCACGTCCTTCATCGGTTGGTCTCCTTGAACGCCCTCACCACGTCGGGAAGCGGCGTGCCCATCGGGAAGACCCGGCTCACGCCGATGGCCAGCAGCGGCGCGACGTCGCGAGGCGGAATGATCCCGCCCACGACCACCTTGATCTCGTCCGCACCCTGCGCGCGCAGTCCTTCCAGCACGCGTCGCGAGAGGGGCACGTGAGCTCCCGAGAGGATGCTGAGGCCGATGACGTCCACGTCCTCCTGAATCGCCTCCTGCACGATCTCCTCGGGCGTGCGCTTGAGCCCGGTGTAGACGACCTCCACGCCGGCATCGCGCAGCGCCTGGGCCACGACCTTGGCGCCGCGGTCGTGGCCGTCGAGCCCCGGCTTGGCGATGAGGATCTTCATTTACACGGCACGGGCGTTGGATCGTTCGGGTGTCGCAAGTCCCGACAATGGAATGATCTCCGCGCGGAGGTTTGCGCCCCTGACGGTGAGACGCGCGATCGAGATCGGCAGTGTGAACCGTCGCGGTCCGGCGCTGCCCGGATTCAGGTAGAGCACACCGTCCTTCTCGTCCATCCGGGGCTGGTGGCTGTGGCCGCTGATCACCGCCGCGAAACCGGCCACCCGTGGCTCGAGGTCCAGCTCGTGAAGGTCGTGCAGCAGATAGAGGCTCACGTCGCCGATCAGGACGACGTCGGTGAGCGGCAAGGCCTCCGCCCACGGGCCGCGATCGTTGTTTCCGCGTACCGCGCTCACCGGCGCGATCGTCTCGAGGCGGGCCAGCACGTCGGCGGAGCCGATGTCCCCGGCGTGAACGATGCGATCGACGCCGCGGAGCGCCGCGAGCGCCTCGGGCCGCACGAGGCCGTGAGTGTCCGAGATGACGCCGATCTCCCAGCGCTTCATGAGTCGGGTGTGAACGCGGGCAGCCAGCGCGGCTGGCCCTTGGCGTCGTCGGTCACCCGAAGCGGCGTCAAGCGCACGCGCTGGCCGATCCGGAGACGCGCAGGATCCGCGGCCACGAGGATCGAGAACACGCGGTGCCCATCCACCTTGACGATCGCGAAGACGCGCGGGCCATCGAAGCCGACGGGGAGCCCGGTCTCCTGAACCGTGAAGCCGTGGACGACGCCCTCACCCGAGAGCTCCGTCCAGGTGAAGGCATCGCTCCCGCACTCGGGACAGAAGACCCGCGGCGGCCACGCCGTCCTGCCACACCCTCCGCAGCGCGTCGTCGAGAGCGTGCCCGCACCGAGCCGCGCATAGAACTCGTGGAGCCGGTTGTGCTCGGCCGACTCCAGCGGAAACGGATCGATCGCCCGGAAATAGCTCACGGCGTGCCGTCCTCGCGCTCGCGCTTGAGACGGCGCAGGAGCTGCCGGACCTTCGCGGTCTCGAAGCGCTCCCGCGTCTCACCCGCGTAGTCGAAGAACCCCCGGCCGGTCTTGGGGCCGAGCTCGTTCCGCGCCATCTTCTCGTCGATCAGCCGGGGCGTGCGATAGCGCTCGTCCCCAGTCGCCTGAGCCATGAACGCGCTCGCCCGGTAGAGGATGTCGACGCCGCCCCAGTCGATGAACTCGAACACGCCGACGCCGGCGTACCGAAACCCCAATCCAGCGCGGATCGCTCGATCGACCTCCTCGGGCGTGGCCACGCCCTCCTCGACGAGACGAACCGCCTCGTTCATGAGGACCACCTGGAGACGCGACACGATGAAGCCGGGGGCGTCGCCGCAGCGCACCGGCGTCTTGCCCAGATGCGTGAGGAACGTGATCGTGCGATCGACGACGGCAGCCGACGTGGCCGCTCCGGGCACGACCTCGACCAGCGGGATGACGTGGGCCGGATTCAACCAGTGCACGACGAGGAACCGCTCGGGCCCCGGGACGGCGTCGGCCAGGTGCCTGGGCGAGATCGTGGACGACGTGGAGGCCACGATCGCATCGTCGGCGACGCGGCCTGTGAGCCGCGTGAAGACCTCGCGCTTGAGCTCCACGGACTCCGGCAGCGCCTCCTGGACGAAGCCGCAGCTCTCGACCTCGGCGAGATCGGTGCGGTCCTCGATGCGCTCGAGGGCCGGCGCGACCTCGGCCGACTTGATGACGTCTTCCTCGGCCATGAGTCGCAGGTCGCGCGCGATCTCGCGACGAGCGTCGGCGAGCGCGGCCCGCGCGTCGGGGCGGGGCTTGAGATCGACGAGGAGAGCGCGGCAGCCACCGAGCGCACAGGTCAGCGCGATCTGACGTCCCATCCTCCCCGGCCCGATCACCGCGACGGCTTCGATCATCGAGAGACCATCGTGCGGCAACGCCGGCGCTCGATCGGCGCGATCCGAGGCATCGCGCCCATCCTAGGCATCGCGTCCATCCTACGCATCGTGCCCATCCTACGCATCGCGCCCATCCTACGCATCGCGCCCATCCTACGCATCGCGCCCATAGATCATCACGACGTGCTCCCCCATTCCGCTGTTGTTGTGGCTGAGGGCGACGGCGGCGCCGGGAACCTGACGGGGGCCAGCCTCGTCGCGAAGCTGAGCGAAGATCTCCGCGGCCTGGGCGACGCCGGTGGCGCCGAGCGGGTGCCCGCAGCCGATGAGGCCGCCTCGCGGATTGACCACGACGTCGCCACCGTAATCGCTGCGTCCGGCCGCCACGAACGCTCCGGCCTCGCCCTTCTTGCAGAAGCCCAGCTCCTCGTAGGCGATCAGCTCGGCGATGGAGAAGCAGTCGTGGACCTCGGCGACGTCGATATCGCTGGCCCCGACCCCGGCCATCCGGTAGGCCGATTCAGCCGCGCGCTTGAGCGCGGGCCAGTGAGCGTAATCCTCGTGGAGCGAGGTGAGCTGGAAACCGTCGAGCGCCTGCCCCGTGCCACGAATGAAGACCGGCTTGTCGGTGATCGTGCGTGCCCGTTCCTCGCTGGCCAGGATCACGGCGGCGGCACCATCGGTGATCGGCGAGCACATGAACAGGCGCAGCGGGCTCGAGATCATCCGCGAGCAGAGCACCTGATCGAGCGTGGCGCCCTTGCCGAAGTGGGCGTTGGGGTTCCTGGCCGCGTGATTGTGGTTCTTGACGCCGACGAGGCCGAGCTGTTCCTCGGTCGTGCCATATTCCGCCATGTGGCGCTGGGCGGCCAGCGCGAAGCACGGCGGCGCCGTGAGGCCGAACGCGGCTTCCCATTCACGATCCACGCCGGCGCCCATGTTGAGGATGGCTTCGGCGCCTTCGGGCTGATTCAGCTTCTCGACGCCGAGCACCATCACCAGGTCGGCGAGCCCGGCCGCGATGAACGCGTACGCGTAGCGGATGCCGACCGTCCCCGACGCGCACATGTGCTCGGTGCGAGCCGACAGCGCCGACGGCTTGATGCCCAGCGCCTCGGCGGCCAGCGACGAGATGTGGCTCTGGAACGCCGTGCGCTCGGGCATGACGGAGCCCACCACCAGGCCTTCGACGTCCTTCGGGCTGACGCCGGGCACGGAATCGAAGCACGCCTTGCCCGCTTCCCAGATCAGGTCGCGATAGCCCGCCTTGCGGACCCCGAACTTCGACACTCCCGCGCCGACCAGGGCGACCTTCCTCATGGCATCTCTCCTCGGAGGCGTCGCGCCGCCGTCGTGTGCCCGTGCTCCTCCGCGATTGCCAGCGGCGTGCGACCGTCCTCGGCGCGCACTCCGGCCCGCGCGCCCCGGACCAGCAGCATCTCGATGATGGCGACGTCGCCGCGGGCGGCGGCGAGGTGCAGTGGCCGATAGCCGCCGGACGCCGGGATCTCGACGTCGGCGCCCCGCGCGAGCAGCGCGGTGATGATCCTCACGTTCGCTCGCCCGGCCAGCGCCGCGTGCAGCGGAGTGTTCGCAAGACGGTTGCGAGAGGGCGCGCGCGGGTCCGCTCCCGCGGCGAGCAGGCGCTCCACCGCCTCGCCCTGGCCGAAGTAGGCGGCCAGGTGCAACGCAGTCCAGCCATCTCCACTCACCGCCTCGACGAGCGGGGGCCGCGCCCTCACGAGCTGGCGGATGCGGGCGGCGTCGCCGACCGCCGCCGCCTCGAAGACGTCGAGCTCGGGACGCGCGGCGAGCAGCGCCGCCAGGGCGTCGGTATTGCCCTCGTACATCGCGGCCAGGATGGCGGACGACTCGCTCATCCGACGCGCCTCATGACAACACCTCGCCGCGGCGATAGTCGAGCTCGCGCCCGATGACGAGGCGAAGGATCTCCGAGGTGCCGCCGCCGGGCAGCAAGAAGCGCGCATCGCGGAAGTACCGCTGGACCGGATACTCCATGGCCAGGCCGTACGAGGCGAAGATGCGCGCCGCTTCGTCCGTCACCTTGACCGCCATCTCGGAGGCGAAGAGCTTCGTCATCGCCGCCTCGCGTGTGATCGCGCGGCCGGCGTCGAGGCCGGCGGCCGCCTGATACGTCATGAGCGTGGCCGCGTGAAGCGACGTCAGCATGTCGGCCAGCTTGAAGGCGATGGCCTGGTGCTCGACGATGGGTTTGCCGAACGCCTGGCGCTCGCGGCCGTACCCCAGCGCCGCGTCGTAGGCGGCGCGCGCCAGGCCCACGGCGAGCGCCGCCGTCATCACGCGGATCTCGGAGAGGATCGTGCCCACTTTCTCGACGCCGCCCGTCTCGCCGCCGAGCAGGTGCTCGGCCGGTACCTCGACGCCGTCGAGGAGGATCTCGCCCGTCTCCGACGCCCGCACCGCCATCTTCTCGATCTTCTTGCCGAGCGTGATGCCACGCATCGTCGTGCGGTCGAGCAGGAAGAGCGCGATGTTCTTCATTCCGCGCTCGGGCGACGTCTTGGCCGCGACGGTGAGGACGTCGGCCACGGGCGCGTTGGTGACCCACGTCTTGGCGCCCCGCAACACCCAGCCGTCACCATGCCGCTCGGCGCGTGTCGTGATGTTGGCGACGTCCGAACCGGCATTGGGCTCCGTCAGCGCGAACGTCGCCACGAGATCACCGCGCAGCGCGGGCGCCAGGTAACGCTCGTGCAGGCGCTCGCCGCCGTACTTGTAGATGAAGTACGTCCCCATGAGGGACTGCATGGCCGCGGCCGCCGCCACCGACATCGAGCCGCGGGCGAGCTCTTCGGCGAAGAGGCAGTACGTCACCATGTCGCTCGCCGCCCCGCCGTACTTCTCGGGGTAGCGCAGGCCGAAGTACCCGAGCTCGCCGATCCGCTTGAAGAGCCCCGCGGGAAACTCCGCACGCTCGTCGAGGGCGTCGGCGACCGGCACCACCTCGGCGTCCACGAAGCGCGCGACCGTCTTCCTGAACTCTTCCTGCTCGGCCGTGAACCGGATCATCGCGTCTTCATCGCCTGACGCAGGCGTTCAGTGGCGGTCTCGTCGACCTGCAGGTCGATCCCCGGGCCGGTGATGACGACGCCGTAGTCGCTCCGGGCCGCATCGATCCCGATGAAATCGTCCAGCACGTCGTCCAGCACGCGGGCCGGATCCCGGGCGAGCGGATCGCCATAGCCGCCGGCGCCTGACTGCTGGAACGAGATGACGTCGCCGTAGGCGAACTCCCTCGACTCTTTGCTATGAACGATCTGCTCCCCGGGACCCGGATTGATCAGCGTCCGGGCGAGGATGCCCGGCTTGCCGCCGAAGAGTCCGTAGGGCGGGAACTTCTGCCGCTCCGACAGGTTGGTCAGCTTGCCGTCGTCGGCCAGGAAGCGCATGTCCCGCCGGATCCCACAGCCGCCCCGAAACGTCCCCGGTCCGGCGGAGTCGCGGATCAGCTCGAAGCGTTCCACGACGATCGGCTGATTGGCCTCCTGCGCCTCGACCGGAATGTTCGACGCATTGAACGCCGACGACATGGCCTCGCAGCCGTCCTTCGTCGCGCGACCGCCCGTGCCCGACAGCACCAGCTCGTAGGCGACGAAGCTTCGATTTCGCGCGCGGTCCAGGCCGCCGAACGTCGGGTTGGCGAAGTGCGACGAGGCGGCCGCCACGCGCTCGGGAAGCGCAGGCGCCAGCGCCCCCAGCACCGCCTCGAACGTCCGGTAACAGATGATCGCTCGCGGACCACCGCCCGCCGGTGGCCGCGGGTTGAGGAACGAGCCCTCGGGCGCGCTCACGGTGATCGGCCTGAGCGCGCCTTCGTTCATCGGGCCGAAGGGATCGGCGAGACACTTGACGGCGGCATACGAGTACGAGCGCGTGTAGTTGATGTACGAGTTCATCCCCGAGGCCGTCTGCGGGCTCGACCCGGCGTAATCGATGGTCGAAGTCGTCCAGGAAGTCCTCGAAGCGGTACACGCCGTCGGGGATCTCACGGATCGCCGCTCGCATGCTCGCCTCGGTGCGCGCGATGATCTCGTCCATGGCCGCGCCGACGACGTCTCGACCGTAGCGCTCGACCAGCTCGACGAGCCGCAGCTCGCCGACGCGCAGGGCGCTTCGCTGAGCCCTCAGGTCGCCCAGTACCTTGTCGGGCGTGCGCGTGTTGGCGGCGATGATACCGACGACCGCCTCGTCCTCCTCGTACTCGCGCCAGACCTTGGTGGGTGGGATGCGCAGTCCTTCCTGGAAGTAATCGAAGATCCCGACGACACCCTGACTGCCCGGACGCTGGCCGCCGACGTCGGTGTGATGCAGGATGTTGACGGCGAAGCCGATCAACGCGCCGTCGTGAAAGGCCGGCTGCGTGATGAAGAAATCCGGGAAGTGACCTGACCCGAGCAGCGGATCGTTGAGCAGGATCGCGTCACCGGGGCGCAGGCTCTCCACCGGGTGCGCGGCCAGCGCATTCTTCACCGCGAACGACATGGCGCCCATGTGACCGGGCGAGTACGGGCCCTGAGCCACCATGCGCCCCGCCGGATCGAACACCGCCACCGAGAAGTCCTGGCCCTCGCGCGCCTGCTCGGAATAGGCCGTCTTGTGAACGGTGGTGCCGATCTCGACGGCGATCGACTGGAGCGCGCCCCAGATGACGCCGAGCGTGATGGGATCAGGCGCGCTCACGGTCTCACACTCACGATGAGGCTGGCGTAGTCATCCACCGTCGCCGTCACGCCCGGGGGCAACACCGTCGTGGACTCCCGCTCCTCCACGATGGCCGGGCCGCGGAGGCAATGGCCGGGCGCGAGCCGATAGCGATCGTATACGGGCGTGTCGATCCAGCCGTCGGTCTCGGGAAACCACGCTCGGCGGCCCGGTTTCCGTGCGCTCGACTCTCCGGCTTCCTCGCCGGTGTGCCGGGCTCGCCCGGTTTCCGAGGCACGGCGAAGCCGAACGGGGCTCGTCTGGCCCGTGGCCGACAGTTTCCACGTCACGATCTCGATGGGCTCGGACGGATTCGCGTAGCCGTACCGCGCGGCATAGATCTCGTCGAACGACCGCCGCACGTCGGCGAGCGCTGCGGCGTCGAGCGCGCCCGCCGGCACCGGCACCGTCAGCTCGTAGCCCTGCCCCACGTAACGGGCGTCGGCCGAGCGCGCGATGACGACGTCACCTTCTACGACGGACTCGCGCACGACCTCGGCGGCCTGTCGTGTCATGTCGTCGTACATGGCGCTCACGAACGCGACGTCGACGGCGTCGACGCGGCGGACGTAGGTTCGCGCGACGTCGAAGCGGACCTCGGCGGCGAGCAGACCGATGGCGGCGGTGACGCCGGCGGCCGCGGGCAAGATCACCCGTGGGATGCCGAGCGCCTGGGCCAGACGGCAGCCGTGCACGGGGCCGGAGCCGCCGAAGGCGACGAGCGTGAGCGCCCGCGGATCGCGTCCGCGCTCGATCGAGACCACGCGCGTGGCCAGCTCCATGTTCGTGGTCACGATCTGGTGAATGCCCCAGGCCGCCTCTTCGAGCGACAGGCCCAGCGGACGCGCGACGCGGTCGGTGATGGCGCGCGCGGCGCCGACGCCGTCGAGCGTCATCGTGCCGCCGGCAAAATAGTCGGCATTGAGATAGCCGAGGGCGAGGTTGGCGTCGGTCACCGTCGGCTCGAGGCCGCCACGGCCGTAGCAGACCGGGCCGGGCATGGAGGACGCGCTCTCGGGGCCGACCGCGATGACCCCGAGACTGGCGCGAGCGATCGAGCCCCCGCCTGCGCCGATCTCGACCAGATCGATCGCCTGGATGTTCATCGGCAACCCGCTGCCCGGCGCGTTGTTCACGCGATGGAGCTCGAAGGCGGTCGTCGTTCCGGGTCGCCCGTTCTCGACGAGGGCCAGCTTGGCCGTCGTGCCACCCATGTCGAACGCGATGAGGTCGCGATGACCGGTGAGCTCGCCGTAGGCGGCGGCCATCAACGCGCCGGCCGCTGGCCCCGACTCGATCATGCGCACGGGATAGCGCTCCATGGCCTCGGCGGTCGCGATACCCCCCGACGACTGCATGACGAACAGCCGCCCTCGATACCCGCGCTCCTTCAGCGCCGCGCCGAGCCCCCGCAGGTACTCGCGCAGCGCGGTCATCACGTACGCGTTCACCACGGTCGTCGAGGTGCGCTCGTACTCGCGAAACGTCGGCGAGACTTCGTGGGAGAGCGTCACCTGCATCCCGGGCGCCTCGTCGGCCGCCAGCTCGGCCACCCGCTTTTCGTGAACGGGATTGCGGTAGGCGTGCAAGAAACAGACAGCCAGCGTGCTCACGCCGCGCGCGGCCAGCTCGCGGACGGCGCGCCGCGCGTCGTCCTCATCGAGCGGGGTGCGGACGGACCCGTCGGCCAGGACGCGCTCGGTCACCTCGCCGATGAGCCGGCGCGGAATCAACGGCGCCGGCTTCTCGATCTGGAGGTCGTAGACCTGATAGCGTTTCTCGCGTCCGATGATGAGCACGTCACGGAAGCCGCGCGTGGTGAGCAATCCCACGCCGCGGGCCTTGCGCTCGATGACGATGTTGGAGCCGAGCGTAGTGCCGTGAACGACCTGGGCGACTTCGTCCCACCCGACGGCGGCCATCAGCTGGTCGAGGCCGGCCAGGCAGGCAGCGGAAGGATCGGGATACGTCGTCAGCCGCTTGGCGGTCGCCAGCTCGCCGGTCGGTGACTGGAGCACGAAGTCGGTGAACGTACCGCCGACGTCGAATCCAACCCGGTACGGCATCCGCCCTCAGCTCCGGCGTTCCGCCCGGGACAGCACCATGCGATAGGGGTAACGCCGGCTGGTCTGATAGGTCTGGGCGTGCTCGACGGGCTCACCGCTCAACGCGAAGTAGGTGCGCTCGAAGAGCAACAGCGGTGTGCGCGGCCGGATCTGGAGCAACTCGGCCACGTGGCGCGGCGCCAGCGTCGCCTCCGTGACCTGCTCCATGAACTTGATCGAGGTGGCGAAGTGGCGCTCGATGGCGCCGATCATCGACGTCTTCGAGAGGTCCTCATCGCTCAAGGCACGACCGATCGCTTCGGGGACGTACGCCGTCACGTGCTGGAACGGGCCGTTGTCGGCGTGACGGACGCCAACGACGCGAAACGCCGTGGACCCTGGCGGGAGCCTCAGGGCTTGCGCGATGTTGGCCGGAACGGGGACGACCTCGCGGCTCAGCAGCTTGAACCAGGTCTCTTCGCCCATCGCCACCATGTCGCCGACCGATCCGATCACACGCAGCTTGCGGTCCCCCCCGCCCGGCGTCGGGGTCGAGAACGTGCCCCGGCCGGCGTGGCGGTAGAGCAACCCCTCCTGCACGAGGACGTCGAGAGCCTGTCGGATCGTCGGGCGGCTCACCTGGTAGGTGGCGCAGAGCTGGTGCTCGGAAGGGATCCGCTCTCCTTCACCGCGGAGATCGCGACGGAGAGCGTCGGCGATCTGAAGATAGCGGGGCACGCCTGGACGATATTCCACGGGTGGCCTCCGGCTGAAAATTGTCTAGACAAATACCACTGCCGCTCGACCGCGTCAATTCCACGTCGTCGAGGGTTCACGACGGAGCGCCGGAGCACGTGAGCGATGGCGCGCGACTCAGCTGCGGCGGCCGCGATTCCCTTCGGGCGCCGAGAAGTCCTTGGCCCGCATCCGCTTGACGAGATCGTCGTACGAGGAGGTCTGGATGATCTTGTTGAACTGCGTGCGGTAGTTGGCGACCAGGCTCACACCTTCGATGATGACGTCGTAGACGCGCCAGCCGTCCATCTCGCGCAGCAACCGGTAGTCCACCGGCACCTCGTTACCTTGCTTGGTGACGATGCGCGTCTTCACCGTGGCCTGGTCGCCGTCCACGGTCTCGCCCACGTACGTGATCTTCTCACCCTGGTAGAGGTCGATCTTGCCGACATACGCCGCCTCGAGGAGATCGCTGAAGAGCCTGACGAACTTCTCGCGCTCGGTCGGCGTATGTTGCTGCCAGTGCGGCCCCAGCGCGCGCTTGGCCGTCTCCTCGAAGTCGAAGAGACGGTTGGCCGCCTGGCGGACCGCTGTCCGTCGCGCGGGCCCATCGGGTTGGCTCTGCACGATCTTGAGCACTTCGTCCACGCTGCGTCGGACCTGATCGGTGGGCTCGCCGGCTACGGCGGTCCCGGCGGTGACAAGGGCGAGGATGGCGGTCAGAGTGAGGGCGCGCAGAGTGTTCATGGACGCGGAATGGAGCAACCAGGGTGCCAGCGACCTGGTTAGCGTGGCAACCTTCGCGCGTCCGAACGCGTGATCACCTGGACGTGACCGCGGTCACTCACGAACGCCGTCAGGAGCCAGCTCACCACGCTGACGATGAGAGCGCCGAACACCGCCGCCCAGAATCCCGACACGACGAAGCCGCGTACGAGCTGAGCGGTGAGCCAGAGACAGAGGCCGTTGAGGACGAAGAGGAAGAGGCCGAGCGTGAGCAGCGTCACCGGCAGGGTGAGCACGACGAGAATCGGCCGGACGATCGCATTGATGAGTCCCAGGACGAGTCCCGCCCCGAGCGCGGGCAGCACTCCACTGATGGTGAGGCCGGGCACGACGGTCGCCGCAAAGTAAATCGCGACGGTGTTGATCAGAACCCTGAGGAGAAAACCCACGCGCTCATAATCGCACAGGGGAAGTGAAGAAGACGGCTCGGGGGCGGGCACCGGTGTCCCGACCCCCGAGCGCTCGTCGCTTTTGCGGTATGCGCAGACTTAGCTGCGCGTCCCGGTGTGCACCGGGATCTTGGTGTTACGGTGTTTCTACAACCGCGCGCTGCCGGATCACTCCTTGGACAGCGCGCCCGACCGGCCCGGTGGTGTCTCCATCATGACCTCCGCTCCGGTTTCGACCACGACGGAAAGTTGGCGCCTTCGTCTTCCGTCACCTCCATCAATACGCCCGCGATCAGACGCAGTCAATAGCCAACCATCGGACGCGAGAAACGTCTGGCCAGCTACCGCGTGAGCACCATCCACGTCCCGATGCCGATGAACGCGAGGCCGGCGAGGAGCTGAAGCTGCGCCGGCGCGACGCAGCGCTCGATCCGTGATCCAATCAGCACCGCGAGGGCGCTCGAGAGGATCAGTGCGGCCGCTGCGGCAACGAACACACCGAGCGGGCTGGCACCCGGGCTCGCCGCATAGGTGAGTGTGGCAAGCTGAGTCTTGTCCCCGAGCTCCGCCATGAAGACGCTGGCGAACACCGCGAGGTAGATTTTCATGCGATCGTTTATAGCAGGGAGGAGGGCGACCATGGCACATGAGGAACACGACGTCGAGGCCCCGGCGGTCACCATCAGGCAGGGCATCGCCCGCCGCGTGACCGCGCAGGACGTTGCGATCCGACAGGGCGGCGCGCTACAGATCACAGGCGGCACGGTGCGGTTGAGCCAGGGCGGTATCGGGATCGCCATGGCGGAGAAAGCCACGCTCGAACAGGCGGCGGCCCAGGCGGTGATCGCACGGGACACGGCGGTGTTGGATCAGGCAGCGGCGGGCGTCGTCCTGGCGCGGCAGGCCCAGGTCCGTCAGAGCGCGATTGGCATCCTCGTCGCCAACGAGGTGAAAGGCGACGGCCTGCGAGTCCTGATCAGCGTGCGCTCGGCGTTCGCGTTCGGTGCCGGCCTCGGCTTCGCCGCGGCCTTGCTTCGACTGCTACGCCGGCGCTGATGCGACGCCGGCACTCGGGCCCGGTTACTCGGAGAACAACCGGACGACGGCCATCCGCGAGCGGAGAGTCTGCGCCGACGCCTCGAGTCCCACGAGCGACCGGGTCACTCGGATGAGCTGGAGGGCCGTGGCTCCGAGGAGCCCGGCTGAGAACATGAGCACAAAGGCCAGCGTCACGTGCATAGATGGCATGGTTGATCCCCCCCCCAGCGGTCATCGGCGGCGGCGGCAGGCTTCCGGAGGCGGCACCGCCGGCGCCTGCTAGAATCCGGCGCAGGTGACCCCACTCAGAGACGTCCTGACGAAGCAGGTCTCCTCGGCTTTCGCGGCGGCGGGATATGACCCCGCGCTGGGTGAGGTCGTGTCGTCGCAGCGGCCTGATCTGGGGCAGTTCCAGTGCAGTGGCGTGCTGGCGACGGCCAAGAAGCACCGGCGTGCGCCCCAGGCGATCGCCGACGACGTGATCGCTCGGCTCCAGCCGAGTGACCTGTTCTCCAACGTCTCGTTCGCGCCGCCCGGCTTCATCAACCTCACCGTGAGGGACGAGTTCCTGACGTCGTTCCTCGAGCAGGTCGGGCGCGACGAGCGCCTCGGTTGCCCACTGATTCCGGAACCGGGCACGGTGGTCCTCGACTTCGGCGGGCCGAACATCGCCAAGGCCATGCACGTCGGGCACCTGCGCTCGACGATCATCGGGGATTCGCTCCAGCGCCTGTTCCGGTTCGCCGGACACAAGGTCGTCAGCGACATCCATCTCGGCGACTGGGGCACGCCGATGGGCATGCTCATCGCGGAGCTCCAGCACCGCCGGGGAATCACCACGCTCGACGACGCCACCGCCGCGCGGGCGGCCGCGACGCTCTCGGTGCACGACCTGGAGGAGATGTACCTGGCCGCCGCGGCGCAGACCCGGTCCAGCGACGAGAGCCTGCGCGAGGCGCTGCAAGCCACCGTCGGGTTGCAGCAGAATCAGCCGGGGTATCGCGAGCTGTGGCGTCAGCTCGTGGCCGTCTCGGTGGCCGCGTTGCGCGAGGACTTCGAGACGCTCGGTGTGAGCTTCGACCTCTGGCTGGGCGAGAGCCACTTCAGCGACCGGATCCCAGGACTGGTCGAGCGTCTGCTGGCCCAGCAGCACGCCATCCTGAGCGAGGGCGCCGTCGTGATCCCGGTGGCCGAACCTGGAGACCAGCAGGAGATGCCGCCCCTCATCCTCGTCAAGTCGGATGGCGGCTACACCTACGCCACCACGGACCTCGCCGCGGTCGACGAGCGCGCCAGCGATCTGCGCGCGGATGCCATCCTCTACGTCGTCGACAAGCGCCAGGGCCTGCACTTCACCCAGGTCTTCCGCGCCGCGCGCAAGACGGGCCTGGCCCGCAACGCCCGGCTCGAGCACCTCGCGTTCGGGACGATGAATGGTCCCGACGGCAAGCCCTTCAAGACGCGCGCGGGCGGCGTGATGAAGCTGAAGGACCTGATCGAGATGGTCACGGAGTCGGCGCTCCAGCGGATGCAGGACTCGGACATCGCGACGGCCTTCTCCCAGGCGGAGCGACGGCGGCTGGCCCGCCAGGTCGGACTGGCCGCGTTGAAATTCGGCGATCTCTCCAACGTTCGCACGTCGGACTACGTCTTCGACCTCGACCGTTTCCTGCGCTTCGAGGGGCGCACCGGGCCGTACTTGCAGTACGCCGCCGTGCGGATCAAGTCGATCTTTCGGAAGGCGGAGATCTCCGACGAGGACGCGGGTGGATCATTGATCGCCCCGCAGACGGCCGGTGAGCGCGACCTCATGCTGGCGCTCACGAGCCTCGGGGATGCCGTGCGTCAGGCCTATGAGCGGCGGGCGCCGAACGTCCTCTGCGACTTCGCCTACAACCTGGCCCAGCTCTACAGCCACTTCTATCACGAGTGCCACATCCTGAGTGAAAGCGACCCCGGGCGGCGCGCCTCCTGGCTGCGACTGTCCCAGATCACGCTCCGCCAGCTCGCGCTCCTGCTCGGTCTCCTCGGCATCGAAGTCCCCGATCGCATGTAACGGCGCGGCTGGCGCCGCGGTCAGCAGGTAAAATCGATGGCATGACATCGAAGGCTCTCCGCCGGTCTCTTGCCCACGCCCTCGTCCTTCTCACCGTCACTGCGGTCTTCGCCGCCGATCCGACGCTGCCGCCGGCGACCTGGTTCCTCGAGCAGGTCAAGGCGCTCTCGGCGCCCGAGATGGACGGTCGCGGCTCGGGAACGCCGGGCGCCGAGCGCGCCGGGCAATACATCGCACGCGTCTTCACCGAAGCTGGGCTCAAGCCAGGCGGCGACAACGGAACGTTCTTCCAGTCGTTCCCCGTCTCGACCGGCATCACGCTGGGCAATGGTAACGCGCTCGCCATCGTCGCGCCGACCACTCGGGACCTGACGCTCGGGAAGGAGTTCCTGCCGCTGGCCGTGTCGGCCGACGGGTCGGCGGAAGGCGACGTGATCTTCGTCGGGTACGGCATCACCGCTCGCGACCTCAACTACGACGACTACGCGGACCTCGACGTCCGCGACAAGATCGTGCTGGCCATGACGGGCGAGCCGCGCTCCAACGACGCGAGCAGTCCGTTCAGACGGCCGGAGGCGTACCACTACTCCGAGCGCAGCCACAAGATCATCAACGCCCGCGAGCACGGCGCCCGAGCGATCCTGCTCGTCGCGCACCCAGAAGCGCCGCGGCAATCACTGCCTTCGCTCCGTGGCATCGCCCAGCCATGGAACATCCTGGCCAGCTCCCTCACCGGCCGAGTCGCCGACACGCTGCTGGCGCCCAGCGGACGGCGCCTCGCCGCCCTGGCCGCCGAGATCGACAAGAAGCTGGCGCCCCAATCGTCGACGCTGCCGGGCGTCCGCGTGCGCCTGACCGTCAGCCTCAAGCGCGAGCGCGGCACCGCGGCCAACGTCGTGGGCATCCTGCCCGGCACGGACGAAAAGTTGCGCGACGAAGCCATCGTGATCGGCGCGCACTACGACCACCTCGGCCGCGGAGGCGAAGGCTCACTGGCTCCCGACCAGGTCGGGACCATCCATCCCGGGGCCGACGACAATGCGTCGGGCACGGCCGCCGTGCTGGGCCTGGCCCGTGCGTTCGCTGCGGCGGGAGGCGCACCGCGCACCCTGGTCTTCGTGACCTTCGCCGGCGAGGAGATGGGACTGCTTGGCTCGGCCCATTACGTACGCCATCCCGCGCTGCCGCTCGACCGGACCGTCCTCATGGTCAACCTCGACATGGTCGGCCGCCTCCGCAACGATAAGGTCTTCGTGGGCGGCGCCGACAGCGCCAAGGAGCTGCGCCAGGTCCTCGACGATGCGGCGCGCGGACTGGGTCTGACGCTCCAGCTCCGTGGCGATCCCTTCTCGCCGTCCGATCACACGTCCTTCTACGCGGCGGGCCGGCCCGTGCTCTTCCTGTTCACGGGAGCGCACGGCGACTATCACCGGCCGACCGACACCTGGGAGAAGATCAACGCGCCCGGGCTCGCCAGCGTGGCGACACTGGCCATGCGCGTGGTGTCGGCGGTGGCGCGCGAGGCGACGCCGCCGGCGTACGTGAGGATTGAGGCGCCGGTGCGCGGCCAGGGGGGCGGATACGGCCCCTTCTTCGGGGTCATTCCCGACTTCGGCGACGCCGACCGACCGGGCGTGAAGATCACCGGCGTGCGTGCCGGGAGCCCGGCTGAGAAGGCAGGCGTCCGCGCGGGTGACATCATCGTGAAATTCGCCGGCGTGGACGTGAAGACGCTGGAGGACCTGACCTTCGCGCTGCGCGGCCATCGCGCAGGCGACCGCGTGGACGTGGTCGTGGAGCGGGACGGGAAAGAACACCAGGTCTCCGCCGTTCTCGAGAACCGGCGCTGACGACGGCCGCGCTCGGTCGCGCGCTCGTTCTTCGACGAGCTGTTCGACCTCTCGCTCTACCGTCTTCGGTGACCTACGTGATCGGCGTGCTCGCCAAGACGGTCTTCGGGGTCGCCGTGGCCTGAGGGGCGATCGTCTGAGGAGAGATCGGCTGAGGTCTAGAACTTGACGCGGACGCCGTACGTGAGATCGAAGCCGCTGACGTCGGTCGCGCTTCGTCCCAGCGGCAAGAGCCGCTCGGCGCCGCCCCGGGTGACGTGGTATTCGCCGTAGAGCGTCGAGTTGGGATCGAGGCTCCAGTTCACGCCGGCGCCAGCCCGGACACCGAGGCCGTAGGTCGTGTCCGCGTGAGGATCGAGGGTCCTCGTGATGTGATCGGGGTCGGTCATGACGAAGGTCGGCCCGAGCAGAAAGTACGGCTGGAACGCCGACAGATCGCCGAGCGTCGCCGGCGACGGCCAGCGCATGCGAAGGTCGAAGCCGACCGATGTGCTCGGCTCGAGCAGACGATAGGGCCCGACGTTGACGCCCATGTCGACGAGGCCTCCGCCGAAGCGGAACGAAGGAAGCTCGTCCGGGCGCGGTTGAGCGTGCACGAACGTGGTCGTGGCGACGATGAGCACCATCGCCACCATCACAGCCGCGGATCGCGTCCTAGTGATCACGTACTAGAGGATAGCAGGTCTCACTGACGATTTTCGTCATGGCGCGACGACGGCGGGGCACGCGCCAGCCCGTCCAGTCGGGGCGCTTCAGGCCGAAGTCCTCGATCTTCCAGAATCGAGACCCTTGGCACCCGCTGTGCAAAATCCTGCCCGCATGACGCCTCTCAGCGCACCCAAGGTCGTGGTCGTGATGCCAGCCTATAACGCGGGCCGGACGCTTCGTATGACGTACGAAGAGCTGCCTAAGGACACCGTGAGCGCGGTCATCCTCGTCGACGACGGCTCGACCGACGAGACGCTCGACATCGCGCGCGAGCTCGGGCTCGAGATCTTCGTCCACAACCGGAATTACGGCTATGGCGCGAACCAGAAGACGTGCTATGCGGAGGCGCTTCGCGCCGGCGCCGACGTCGTCGTGATGGTGCACCCCGACTATCAGTACGATCCGCGCCTGGTGCCGCAGATCATCGAGCCCATCGTGCAGGGCCGCGCCGACGTCGTCCTGGGCTCGCGGCTCAAGAATGGCTCCGCGCTGGCCCAGGGCATGCCGTGGTGGAAGTACGTGTCGAACCGCTTCCTGACCTGGGTCGAGAATACGGCGTTCGGTCTTCGCCTTTCCGAGTACCACACCGGGTACCGCGCCTTCCGGCGCGAGGTGCTGGAGACGGTGAACTTCCGGATGAACTCGGACGGCTTCATCTTCGATCAAGAGATCGTGGCACAGGTCGTGGCCTCCGGCTTCCGGATCGGCGAGATCGCGGTGCCCACGCGCTACTTCCCAGAGGCGTCGTCGGCGAGCTTCACGGCGTCGGCCGTGTACGGGCTGAAGATTCTGGGGCTCATCGGCCGCTACCTGCTGCACATGCGGGGCTTCGTCCGCTCGCTGGGGTTCGAGAGCCTGCGCGCGCGCTACACCCAGCTTCCGACGGCGCGCACACACGCCGCGTAATTATCAGGCGCTTGATTATTAACTTGGGGGGACCCGTTCCGCTTCCCCCCAAACCCCCCTCGTTCACGGTGCGCCTGACCTAGTACTTGTAAAACCCCTGGCCTGACTTCCGCCCCAGGTGCCCCGCCATCACCATCCGCTTGAGGAGCGGCGGCGGCGCGTAACGCGCCTCACGGAACTCGTCGAACATGACCTCGGCAACGTACATCGCGGTGTCGAGGCCCACCAGGTCGAGCAGCGTGAAGGGCCCCATCGGATACCCGCAGCCGAGCTTCATCGCCTGGTCGATGTCCTCGAGCGTGGCGAGGCCGCCCTCGTACACGCGGATGGCGTCGAGGAGATACGGCACGAGAAGGCGATTCACGATGAAGGCGGTCGCGTCCTTGGTCTGCACCGGGGTCTTGCCGACTGCCCTCACCCAGTCCGTCGCGGCCCTCGCCGCCCCTTCGTCGGTGAGGATCGTTCGCACGACCTCCACCAGCTTCATGAGCGGCACCGGGTTGAAGAAGTGAAGGCCGAGCACCTGCCCGGGCCGCCGCGTCGCCGCCGCCATCGCGGTCACGTTGCACGATGAGGTATTCGAGGCGAGGATCGCGCCCGGCGGACAGATACGGTCCAGCTTGGCGAACGTCTCGTTCTTGAGCGGCTGGTTCTCGGTGATCGCCTCGACGACGAGATCGCAATCCTTGAGGTCCTCGAGCCTCGTCGTCCCCACGACGCGAGCGAGCACGTCGTCCTTGGCCTTCGCCTCCATCTTGCCGCGCGACACCAGGCCTTCGAGCATCTTCCTCATGTTGCCGAGGCCGCGCTGGAGCAGCTCGTCGTTGGCCTCGACCACCGTGGTGACGAAGCCGGCCTGGGCCGACACCTGGGCGATGCCGGATCCCATGAGCCCGCAGCCGAGAACACCAACCTTGGTGATGGGCATTGGTCCTCCGAGCTGACGAGGCGGACGCGGGCTAGTTGCGGAGACGACGGCCCGGCAATGGCGGCGCCTCGTAGTGCGCCGTCCCTGGCGGGCACGGGTTCTTCACGGTCACGCTGACGTTGCCGTAGCGAACACTGCCGTCCGGCTGCACGACGCCGCCCCGCTCAAGCGGCGGCGGACCGCTTCCCTTCAAAGCCTCATCGAAGGCAGCCTCGCGACGCTCGACCGGAGCGCTCATGATGCTCAGAAAGAGGGAGGCGTTGATCGGTGTCTTGGCCTCATCGGCCCCGGCGGGGCTGACGAGGCCCAGCGCGCCGAGCGCGCCAAGTACGGCGGCCAGTCGAAGACGGCTGATCTGAGCCACGAGCCCTATTCTAGTCATAGACGATCAGAGAGTGTAGCGGATAGTTCTTGAGCTTGTCCTGACCGTGCAGGAACGCCAGCTCGATCAGGAACGCGACCCCGACGACCTGGCCGCCGACCTGCTCGACGAGTCGCAGCGCCGCCGCCATGGTCCCGCCGGTCGCCAGCAGATCGTCGACGGCGAGCACGCGTTGACCCGGTTGGATGGCATCTTCGTGCATGGCCAGGGCGTCGCGGCCGTACTCGAGCTCGTATTCCACCTCGATGGTCTTCCCGGGTAGCTTCCCGAGCTTGCGCACGGGCACGAACCCCGCACGGAGCTGATGCGCCAGCGCGCCGGCGAAGATGAATCCCCGTGACTCGATGCCGACGACGATCTCGATCTTCTCCTGCTGATAGCGCTCGGCCAGGAGGTCGACGACGTACCGAAAGGCAGGCCCGTCCTTGAGCAGGGTGGTGATGTCCTTGAAGAGGATGCCCGCCGTGGGAAAGTTCTTGATGTCGCGGATCTTGGCTCGGAGACTGGCTAGCTCCATCGCGGGCCGTATATTACCGGCCTTGCCAGGGGTGCACAAGGACGGTGGTGCGCAGGCTGACACGGGATGGGTGTCCACATGTCAGCGCAACAACACTCGACCGCCGTGAACAGCCCGGGAAATCGCGTATTTTCGTATGGCACTCCCCTTGCTCCCGCCAGTGGGCCCATTTTAATGGAACAGACAATCGGTACGAACAAGCTGGCACCCGTCAAGATGGTCAACTTCATCGCGGGTCTGCTGATCGATCTGCCCTCCCGAAGCAAGGTCCTCTCGGTCGAAGTCGACGCCGAGACCTACCGGGTCACGGTCGCGTCGGCAAACGGCGGCGTGAGCCTTCACCACCTCTCGGCGTGGGATGTGAGTCGAAGCATGCGCGGTGATCCCACGGCCCTCGCAACGCTTCGCGCCGACCTTGGCCGTCACGCGATGGCGGTATAGGAAGCCGTGTGCTGAGCCGCGAGGACGCTCAGCGATTTCTGCTCGGGGCGCTGGGAGAGTTCGCTCCCGATTGGGAGCCCGTGAGCGATGTGACCGAGGTGACGGCCCAGGACCCCAACGCATGGCTTTCCGGCGTCGGCACCTTCGGCGTCATCCTGCGCCACCGGACCACGCAAGCGATGAAAGTGCTCGGGCGGCGCACCGGCCCCCAGCCGGCAGGCTACCATCGCGGCATCTCCCACCTGGTGCTCCAGGCCTACAGCGACCGCAACACTGACCCTGTGCGGCGTTATCTGGAAGAGGTCGGAATGGGCAAGGCCTCGAACGGTCGTAAGCCCGCCTTCCGCGCCGGCTAGTTTCGCCGAAGTAGCTTCAGCCTCCTCGTAAGCCCCCCCTCCCGGCCTGCACGACCTTGCCATGTATGCAGGTGGCGCTGGTCCAGCGTTTTGCAGATCCTGCGATCGAAGATCCGACATTTCCATTACTTACAGCCCGGCACGAGGCTTGAGTAATACCGACACCGAGGAAGGAGGTGTCAGCATGGTCAAGAAAATCACGTTCATGACCCTGATCTCGCTTCTCGCGATCGCTCCACAGGCCTTCGCGTTTAGCGGCGGCGGCAAGGGTGGTAATGGCCCCGTCTCGGGCACGTTCGGAGATCACACGTTCTCGGGCACCTGCAACGCCGGCGAGTGCTCGGGGATGATCCAGCCGGGAAACGGGACGTTCGATGTCCGACTCGGCACGCCGGAGCCATTCGCGGGTCTCATCGTTGGGCTCGGGCTCCTCGGCGCTCGCTACCTGCGGCGGCGCTAAAACTTCAACCTGCTGCCACGGCGCCGTCGGCGTCTGCCGGCGGCGTTCGTGTCTTCAGCGCGCCTCGAGCTCGGCGATGGCGCCCGGAAGCGCCGCCAGCGACGGAATCACGGCGTCGGGGCTGAGCGTTGCGCCGCTTCGCGCCCTCGCGGCGACGTGGATGACGCGCATCCCGGCCTCCTTCCCGCCTCGCACGTCGAGCACCGAATCGTCGCCCACGTGAACGGCGGACTCGGGCTCGCCGCCCACCGCGCGCAGCGTCAGCGCGAAGATCGCCGGGTCGGGCTTCCGAATCCCGACCTCGTCCGAGAACGTCGTGTGGGCAAAGCAGTCCAGCAGTCCGAACTGCTGGAGGAGCTTGCGCAGCGTGACCCCCGGCGTGCGCATCGTGTTCGAGATCAGCGCGAGGGTATGGCCGCGTGCGCGCAGGGCTTCGAGCGCGGCGCGCGCGCCAACGTCCACGGAGGGCGGCACGATCAAGATCGGCCGTGAGTACGCCTCGACGAGATCGCGCACCAGTGAAGGAGTGAGCCGATCGTTCAGGGCGGGGTTGGCGGCCGTGAGGATCGCGCGCACGTGCTCCTGCACCGGAACATCGCGACGCGTGCTCCAGATGCGACCGAGGTACGAGCCCGAGGCCTCGTACGCGTCGTCGAGCGCGGCCCGTTTCACGGGCGTGCCCGCTCCGGTGAGGATGCGTTCGAAGTCGTTCAACCGCGTGCGCTTGTAACGGTCGTCGCTGGAGGGACCATCGAAGAGCAGCGTGCCCCAGAAGTCGACGGTGATCGTCCGGATCTTCAGCGCGGCGCCTCGAACTTCGGAGCGCGCTTCGCCAGGAAGGCGGCGGCGCCCTCGGCAGGCTCCCCACTGGCGTAGGCGGCCGCGAACGCGTTGATCCCGTAGCGGATCGCGGTGCCCAGGTCCGTGTACCGCCAGCGCAGCATGAGCTCCTTTTGCAGGCGGACCGCGGTCGGCCCGGCGGCGAGGATCTTCGCGACGAGAGCCTCGACGGTCGGCGTCAACTCGACCGCAGGCACGACCTGGTTGATCAGTCCCCAGGAAAGCGCCCGCTCGGCGTCGATCGCCTCGCCGGTCAGCAAGAGCTCGGCGGCGCGCCCCGGCCCGACGAGCGGTGGCAGCAGGGCCGCCTCGATCACCGACGGGACGCCAACCCGCACTTCCGGTAGCCCGAAGGTCGCCGTGGTGCCAGCAACGCGCAAGTCGCAGGCGAGCGCCAGCTCGAAGCCAGCGCCCAGGCAGGGGCCGTTGACAGCCGCGACGACGGGAAACGGCGCGTGATGAACGGCCTCGATCGCGTCGTGCAGCGCGGTGATGAGGGCGCGCGCACCCGCCACGTCGAGCCCGGCCAGAACGTGAACGTCCATGCCCGCGGTGAACGCGCGGCCACTACCAGTCACCACCGCAGCCCGGATCGTTCGATCGGCGCTCAGGGCCTGAAAGGTCTCGCGGATCGCGCCAATCAGGCCGGGCTCGATGAGGTTCAGCGGCGGGCGCGCCAGCGTGCACCAGGCGACGCCATCCCGCGGCTCGCACTGCAGTGCCGCCGCCATCAGTATCTGCGCATCGTCGGATCCACCGTCCGCGACCACAGGTCGAGCCCACCCTCGAGGTTCTTGACGTCACGGAACCCGAGGCCACGCAGGTAGTTGGCGACGGCGGCGCTGCGGACTCCCTGGTGGCAATACAGGACGATCTCGTCGTCCGGATTCAGCTCCTCGACGCGCAGCTCGAACTCCTCGATCGGGATGTGCAGCGCGTTCGGCAGACGGCACAGCTTCGTCTCCCAGTCTTGCCGCACGTCGACCAGCACGGGCGGCCGGGGCGCGCTCAGCCGGTCTTTGAGCTGCTGGGGGGTGATCTCGTCCATGGCGGCCGCTCCTCAGCGTGGCGCGGGTCGTTCGGCCACGAACGCTCCGAGCCACTCGTTCACGACGGTGGGATGCTCGAGCTGCGGAAAGTGTCCACAGTCGTCCAGCCACCGGGTTTCGGCACGCCGGAATCCCGCCCTGGCCTGCCGGCAGCACTCCGCGGGAATGACGTTGTCCTGGCGGCCGTGGACGAAGAGCACCGGCGCGTCGAGCATGGCGATCGCACGCCGATAGTCGGCCGCCCGCACCACGAGATCGGCTCGGGAGTCGCGAAGCGTCGTGAGAAAGGCGAGACGCGCGGCCCAGCGCGTGCGCTCCGCATAGTCGTGATCGACGAGGAAGTCGACCTCGGCGCGGTCGGGCGTGTGGAAGCAGCGCGCGATGGCCGCCTTGTAGAGCCTGGCCGAGCGCCCGAGCGCCAGGAGGTCACCGAGCACCGGCAGCACGGCGAAACGGTATGGCAGGGAGAGACGGTAAAAGCCGGGCACGACCGCGCCGATCAGCGCGAGCCGCTCGACTCGTGTGGGACGCGTCAGCGAGAAGGCGACGGCGACGGCGCCGCCCAGCGAGTGGCCGACCAGCGAGACCGACCCCAGCCCCAGCCCATCGAGGAAGCCGCCGAGGGCGTTGGCGAAGAAGCCGAGGCTGTAACGAGCCCGAGGCTTGGCGGAACGGCCGAAACCGGGGAGGTCGACGGCAATCACCGTGTAGCGCGGCGCCAGCGCCTCGACGGTGCGGCGCCACGATTCGGCAAAGCCCCCCAGTCCGTGGAGCAAGACGACGGCGGGACCACGGCCGGCGCTCACGTAGTGCAGCGTGAAGCCGTCGAGCGCGCCGCCGCTGAGTCGGAGCTCCGCCATCCCCTGGATTCTATCAGCGCTCGGAGTCGAGGAACGGCAAGCTGCCCGGCTCGTCGGAAACGGGCTGACCGAGCAGCCGCCGCATCATCAGGGCGTTCTTGACCGGATAGTCTCGGTTGTTGTTGTTGAAGGAGATGAAGACGTCATCGGCCTCGCTGGCCAGTGCCTCCACGTCGGGCAGCAGCTGGCGCAACTCGTCCTGCGAGTAGAGGTAATCGTATTTCTCGCGGACGCTGGGCTCTTCACCCCTGAGCTGCCTCATCCAGCCCTCGGCGTGACGGCCGTGGAGCCGGAGCACCGCGGTCCGGGCCGTCACGGCGCGGACGAACGGGATCGCGTTCACGGTCGATGGGGCATCGACCACCACGTGCGCGATACGCGCCGCCGTCAGCGCGGTCAGCGTCTCGGCCGCGTGCCCGGGAAACCATGAGCGATCACGGAACTCCACGGCCACCCTGAAGCCGGGCAGGCGCCCGGGCAGCGACGCGATCTGCTCGAGGCGAGCCTCGCTGAAGCGGACCCAGGGCGCGAACTGGAACAGGACGTAGCCCAGCTTGCCGGCGTCAGCCAGCGGCGCCAGCGCGGCGTGGAAGAGGCGGAACGTCGCGTCGATCGCTTCGGGCGGGAACGCCTCGGAGGCGATCTCGTCGCGGCGCGTCCGCCGCGGGTTGTCCGGCAGCCAGCGCAGCACGTCGGCGGGCAACGTCTGCGGGCGCGGATGGTGGCCGGTCATGAGCGCATAGGCCTTGACGTGGAAGATGAAGCCGGGCGGCGTCCGCTCCGCCCAGCGCCGCGCATTAAGCGGGTCGGGAATCGCGTAGTAGGAGCTGTTCACCTCGACGGTGTCGAAGACGCCGGCGTAGTAGCGCAGGCGCGCTTCGGCGCTCATCGATCGCTTCGGGTAGAACGAGCCTTCCTCGATCAGCGCGGGGTCGGCCCACGACGAGATGCCGACGCGAATGCGGCCCACGGCTCAGGCGATCTTCTCGTAGACCCCCGGGGGGATAACGCGGAAGACGGTCAGTGGCTGGGAGACGTTCTTGAAGGCGCGCTCGCCCAGTGCCTCCAGGACGAAATGCTGGCGAATGCGATCGGCGGTCGACGGCCCCACGATGATCTCACCCCCGGTGGCCGAGCCGGCCAGCCGTGCGGCGATGTTGGTGGTCGGCCCCGAGGCCGTGAACGTCCAGCGCTCGCTGCCGGCGCCGCCGAGCTTGGTGGCGCCGACCAACGCCTCGCCGCTGTTGATGCCCATGTGGAGCTGAATGGCCGGGAACACGCCGCCGTACTCCTCGTTGAGCGTCCCCACCCGCTGGCGGATCGCGAAGGCCGCGCGGGTGGCGTTGACGCTGTGGTCGCCCGTGGTCCGGTCGGCCTGGAAGATGACCATGAGGCCGTCGCCGGCCGTCTCGTTCACGTCGCCGTGGTGGGCCTGGATGATCTCGAGGAAGCTGGAGAAATAGAGCTGGACGAGCTGGTTCAGCTTCTTGGGCTCGAGCTGCTCGGACAGCTTCGTGTAGCCAGCGATGTCCAGGAAGAGCACCGCGACATCGACGGTCTTTTTCTCGAGCTCGGTGGCGTTGGGATTCTGCTCCAGAAGCCGCTTCACCGAGTCGGGGACGAACTTTGCCAGCTCGCCCTTGAGCTGTTCGAGCAGCGCCAGCCGCTGGCGCGACTCGTGGACTTCCTGGAGCGCGCTGGCCAGCTCGCTGTTCTTGCCCTCGAGGTCGCGGTAGGCCTGGGCCAGCCGTTCCGTCATCTCGTTGAACGCCGCGCCGAGCTGACCGAGCTCGTCGCGCGAGTCGACGCACGCCCGCGCGTCGAAGTCCCCCTGGCCCACCCGGCGGGCGGCGATCGCCAGCTCGTTGATCGGCCGGATGACGATTCGGCTCATCGCCACCGTCATGACGGCGCCTGCGGCGAGGATGGTGAGCAGGCCGATCAGGGCCTGGCGGTTACGCTGGGTCCGCACCTCGGCCATCACGGGCGCCATCGACGTCGCGACCCGGACGACGGCCCGGACTTGATGGTCGCTGCCGTGGCAGCCCTGGCACTTGTTCTGGTTGAGGATCGGCTGGTGCAGGACGAAGTACGGCACGCCGTTCTCCTCGACCAGGTTCTCCTGGGGCTTGAGCGTTGCGATGGCTTGCTGGAAGAGCGGCCCGGCCATCGTCTTGCCGGGGGCCCGGACCATCTTCTTGATGTTGTCCATGACGTCCTTGGCCAGCCCGGCGTTCTTGTTGACCTCCATCATTGTCGTGAGATCGGTGAAGGCCTCGACGCCGTTGCGCCGGTAGATGGTCAGCTCTTCCACCGGCGATGACGCCTTCAGCTCGTCGAGCACGGTGCGCGTGACGTCGGGGCGCTCCTGCAGCATCGCGCCCTCGATGCTCGCCACCAGCGTGGCGGTGAGCCGCCGAACCGCCAGCTTGTTCTGCTCGACCAGGAGCTGAGCCTCACGCTGGATCGTCAGGATCGTCGACGCGCCGAAGCCGATGATGAGCACGACGACGATGAGGACGGTGATCTTGGTGGCGAGGCGCGCGCGCATCGCGGGCCGATCCTATCACGGCCCCGCGGGCGCGCCGTTCAGGCTCCCAGCAGTCGCACCACCCGCTCGGAGAGCTCTTTCAGCGACAGGTTCGCCTTCACCCAGTAGTCGACGGCGCCGAGCTCCATGACCTCCGCGACGTCCTGCTCGCGGGAAGAGTTGGACAGGACGAGGACGGGAATGCCCTTGGTCGCCGCGTCGGCCTTGAGCGCGCGCAGGACCTCGATGCCGGGCAGGCGCGGCATGAGCAGGTCGAGGAGAATGAGATCGGGCGTCTCGCCGCGAGCCAGGCGCAGTCCTTCTTCGCCGTCCATGGCCGGGACGACGGTGAAGCCGCGCTGCCGGAGGCTCGCTTCGCAGGCTCGACGGAGGAAGCGATCGTCCTCGACGAGCAGGATCTTCTTCGTGCTGGCTGCCATCACGCCACCCCGCTGTTAGGAAGTGTGAACACGAACGTGGCTCCGCGGCCTTCTTCGGAATCGCACCAGACCCGGCCGCCGAACTGTTCGATGATGAGTCGCACCAGGTAGAGGCCGAGGCCGGTCCCCTCGGTCTCCACCGCGAACACGTTGTCCGCGCGATAGAACTTCTCGAAGAGCCGGCGCTGGGCGTCCCGCGGAATCCCGATACCGTTGTCCTGGATCTCCCAGCGAACCCGGTCGCCAACGCCGCTGATTCGGATGGCGATCTCGCCCGACCGCGGCGTGTACTTGATCGCATTCGAAATGAGGTTCAGGACGACCTGGCGCAGCAGCTGCGGATCGGCGATCACGGTCGGCGCGTCGTCGACGCCCGTCACCGAGATCCGGTGGTCGTGCGTCCGGACGAGGCCGGCCACCTCTTCGAGCACGCTGGCGGTCAGCGCGCCCAGATCGGTGGGCTGCGGGCGGATCTCCAGCCGGCCTCGCTCGAGCCGCGAGATGTCGAGCAGGTCGTTGACCAGGTTGATCAGCCGCTCCGAAGCGTCTCGGGCGTCGGCGACGTACGAGCGGATGTCGATCGGGATCTCGGCGTCGGCCACCAGCTCCAGCATCCACTTGATCCCGGACAGCGGCGTCCGGAGCTGGTGCGTGACGAAGGAGACGAAATCCGTCTTCATCTGGTTGACTTCGCGGTCGCGTGTCACGTCCTGGAACGTGATCGTCAGCCCGACCGCTCTGCCGCCGCCCTCCGTCGTCGGCTGGGCAACCCAGCGCAGCACGCGCTTGAGCCGCGGCAGCGCCAGGTCTCCCTCTCCGCCCTCGGTGTGGCTGAAGAGCGTCCGCAACGACAGGGGCAGCCCGTCCTCGGCACCTGCCTCCGCGATCCGATCCTCGAGCAGATCGAGGAGGTCGCCGCCGATCATGGCGTCGGAGTCGGTCCCGAGCAGGTCTCCGGCCTGGCGATTGATGGCCTCGATGCGGCCCTCCTGCGTGACGAACATGATGCCGTCGGAGGTCGAATCGAAGATCCGGCCGAGACGCTCCCGCTGCGTCGAGGCCTCCGCGTAGAGCTGGGCGTTCTCGTCCTCCCGCTGGCGCGTCTCCGAGTAGAGCCGCGCGTTGCGCACGGCGATGGCCGCGTGGTCGGCCAGGGTCGACAGGAGCGTGACCTCGCGCAGCGCGAAGTCGTCGGCCGCGCGCCGGTAGACGACGAGCACGCCATAGGCCTCTTCACCGCTGACGATCGGTGCCGCCAGCGCCGCCTGCAACCCGAGCGCTGTCGCCGTCTCCGACGCGTCGGGCGCGTCGTCCTGCAGCGACCGGGTGAGCTGGCGTGTCCAGAGCGGCTTTCGTTCCTTGAGCACGCGTCCGGCCAGCCCCTGCCCCGGCTTCACCACGACGTGCGAAATGCGCTCGATCGGCATTCCGGACGCCCGGTAGGCGACGAGGCCGTCGCGGCCGTCGTCGTAGCGCCAGACCGCCGCGGCATCGCAGCGCAGGAGCTCCTTCGCGCTCCACGTGATGAGATCGAGCACGCGGTCCAGCTGGAGGCTCGACGCGAGGTGGGCGGTGACCCGCGCCAGATTGGTGGCCTCGCGTTCACGCTCACGCGTTTCGGCGTACAGCCGAGCCTCCTCGAAGGCCACGGCCGCCTGGTCGGCGAAGGCCGACAGGAGCGCCACGTCATCGGGTGCGAAGCTTCGGGCCGCACGCCCCCAAACGCTGAGAACGCCCACGGCCCGGCCACCGACCTTCAGGGGCACGCCGAGGTAGGCGTGGTAGCCGACCCGCAGCGCCGCCTGCCGTTGCTCGGGGTCCTGGACCGTCTCCTGCTCGATGTCCTCGACGATCAGCGGCTGCCCGGAGGCCACGACCCGACCGCTCAGGCTCTCGCCCACACGCAGCGTGGGCCTCGTCATGAGCTGGGCGGCCGCTTCCGTGCGCGCCGAGATCACCAGATCCTCGCCCTCGAGCAACCGAATGCCGGCCGCCTCGAGCCCGAGCAGCCGGGCGGCCTCGTTCACGACGGCGTTCAGCACGCCATCCACGTCGTGGACCGAAGCCAGACGCCGGGACACGGCGTAGAGCACCTCGAGCCGCGCGCGGTCGCGCTCGGCCTGCTCGCGAGCCTCGGAGCGGACGATGGTGAACGCGGCGTGATCGGCCAGGCGCTGCATCAGCTCCTTCTCTTCGACGGAAAACTCGCCACGCTCGCCGAAGACGATGGCCAGGACTCCGAGGGTGCGATCACCCGCCATCAGCGGCAGCCCTGCGTAGGCGTGAAGCCCGGCGGCTTCGGCAAGCCTGCGGTTCTTCCATCGCGGGCTGGTCCGGACGCCGAAGATGAACTCCGGGCGGCCGGCGGTGAAGGTGCCTCCGGCCATGCCGCTTCCGTAGGAGATGACCTCGTACTCGGTGAGCGGCCGCTCGAACTCCGGATCGAGCCCGTACGTTCCCCGGACGCGAAGGACCTGGGCCCGCGGGTCATCGACCCAGACGTGGACGAGGCGAGCGCCGAGCAGCATCGTGGCGGCGCGGGCCAGTGCCTTGAACACCTCCTGGGTATCGCGGGCCGACGTGATCAGCCCGCTCAGGGCGCTCAGCGTTCGCAGCTTCTCGGTGAACTCCTGCTGCTCGTGGCGACGGCGATGTCGCTCCACGAGCCGCCCGATGAGGCCGCCGGCGCGGGCCGCGTTCACGGGCTTCACCAGGACGCCCGCGGCCTCGACCTCGAGCGCGACGAGGCCTGCCTCTGGGGTGGCCCTCTCCGCGACGAGGACGACGTCCGGAGGCGTCGAGAGGAGGCTCGCTCGCCGCGCCAGCTCCGGACCACCCATGTCGGGCAAGGTCACCGCGAGGACCAGGATGTCAGGCGCCTCACGCTCGATGGAGGCGAGCGCCTCGGCAGCGGTCGCCGTGATCGTGACGGCATGGCCCAGGGCTCTCACGGCATCGGCCATGGCGGCCGCGTGAGCGGAGTCCGGATCGACGATGACGACGGTACCGCCCTCACGGACGCTCGACGACCGCACCGGCAACTCGCCGAGAGCCATCAGGCCCTGAGGCCCTTGGCGAGAAGGCCCACGACCCGCGAGCGAAACTTCTCGATCGCGAACGGCTTCTCGAGAAAATCGTCGGCGCCGCACGCCATGACCTGGTCGCGCACCTGGCCTTCCGGATGCGCCGTCACGGCCAGGATTCTGATCGACGCCGTCTCCTTCTTGGCCTTCAGCCGACGGCAGACTTCGAAACCGTCGAGCCGCGGCATCCGGATGTCGAGGACGAGGACGTCGGGGCGGAAGGCCCCGACCTGGACCAGGGCCTCATAGCCGTCAGTGGCGACCGCCACGATGGCCTCAGGGATGACTTGCTCGATGGTCTCGCGCAGCGCCGCCAGCAGGGATGGGTCGTCGTCGACCACCAGGATGCGCGGCCGCGTCGACACAGGCGTCCGAGAGTTCTCGGCCAGACGGGCGTGGAACTCGAGAAGGTCAGGCTCCGAGATCCTATGGTGTCCACCCGGCGTCTTGAGAGCCGGCAACCGCTCCTCGCGGATCCACGCTTTGATCGCATTGATCGTCACGCCGAGACGAACGGCCGACTGCCGGGTCGTGAGATAGCGTGGCTGACCTGTCTTGACCGTGAGGCGGCGCGGCATACCTGGTGGTAGTGACAGATTTGACGGTTTTGACGTTTGCGTCAAGATTTAAAATGCTGGCGATGGCTGAACCTGACGCGTTCGGCGAGTTCGAGGCGACGAGCCTCTTCTGCCCTCGCTGCCGGAGGGCCACTCCAACCCGGAAGAAGCTGCTGCTCGTGCTGCCCACAGGGCACAAATACGACTACGTCTGCGGGGAGTGCGGGACCCCCGTCGGTGGCAAGAGCGACAACGACTCACGCGACTTCTACCGGACGATCCGGCCCCAGGTACCGACCCGCAAGTCCTCTTAATCAAAGGCGTTAACCACCGCACCTGGTGGTTTTGGCGTCTAGTGCATCTAGCCCTTGCGGGCGGGGGTCCCCAGGTGGGATCATTCGCCTGGCTGCACCTTCGATCCTTTCCCTTCATTCGGCCGTGAAGTTCAGCTCCTGACTTCGGTTCTCGAATCGCGATCACGCGTTCAAGGAGGCTGAGGAATGAGCCAGCACAGCAGGACGCTCGCGATCCTGGCGTTTGGAGTCGCGATCGCCGTCAGCGGACTGGCCCTCACGAAGCAGGTCATCGCGGTGGCCGGCGAAGCGGATGCAGAGCGGCTGAACCGGGCGATCCTGATGTACATCGCCGAGAAGAATCCCCAGGCGCCCATCAAGGCTTTCCAGGGATTTCCTGAAATTCTGGTCGCAGAAGCCCAGCGCAGCAACCTCGACCACTGCATGAGCCTGGCCCAGGCCGAAGTCGAATCCGAGTTCCGGTACGACGCCGTCGGCTCCGCCGGAGAGATTGGGCTCTTTCAGACCCTTCCCAGCACGGCCGCGCTGTTCGAGTCACGCCTTGGCCAGTTCCGCCGGCCGGTCTTGAACAAGGCGAATCGAGACCTCGGAGACCTGGCCAGCCCGATCGTCAGCACGAAGTTCGCGATGGCGTACCTCCGCGACATCATGTCCCGAAGGGCGACGGTTCGAGAAGTCCTGACCGAGTACAACGGTGGCCCATCAGGCCGCCATCCCCACTACTACCGGATGGTGATGGGCGCCTACGTCGAGGTGCTCCAGCATCCCGAGCTGAAGTGCCGGTTCCGGGAGGCTCCCAAGCACGTTCCTTTGCTGACGCTGCTGACTCGCGCCTAGGCCCGTAGCGCCTAGCGTTCGATCGGAAAGAACCGGCCACGGGCCGAGGCAACCAGGCGGCCCGTGGCCAGTTCTTCGAGCCTTCCCTCCGCATCTACGTAACGCCCGTGCTCCAGCGTCACCCGTCCATGCCCGATGAGTGGGGTCTCGATGGGAACCGGTTTCACGTAACGGACCGCGAGCTCGCCGGTGACCGCGGGTCTTCCACGGAGCCGGGCGACCGCCGCGCCCAGCACCTCGTCCAGATACGCTGCGACGATCCCGCCCTGCGCGGCGCCGGGCGGGCCCTGGTACTTTCGCGAGATGATGATCGGCGAGGCAACACCCTCGGCCGTTTTGAAGCAGCGGACGTAGAGACCGTCCGGATGGCCGGCGCCGCACCCGAAACACTCGTCGAAGAGATCCTCGGATCGGTCGGCGTGCCGCTGCTCTTCCAGGTTCCCGAAATACGAGTGGAAGACGTTCGGAAGCTCGGGCTGCGTCCTCACACCCGTTCGAGCTTCTGCAGCGATCGGATCTCTCGGGGCGGATTCTCCAGCGATCCGAACGCCGTCCACGACACCTCCGCCACATAGAAGTCACCCCGCGAGTCCACTGCGCAGGCGTGGGGCGCCATGAACTCACCCGGCTTCTCGCCCTTGAACCGGCCGCCGACGTGGGTGATGACGTCACCCTTGAGGGAGACGACACTGACCCGGGCCCCGAGGTTCGCCACAGCCTCGTTCACCGCCATCTGCGATGGCAGTTCGCCGACGTAGAGCAGCCCGCCGTTCCGGCGGTCACAGGCGAGGCCACAAGGCCGGTGGAGGTTGTTGAGCTGCGCCAGGTAGTGCCCCTGACCATCGAAGATCTGCACGCGATGGTTCTCGCGATCGGCGACGTACACGAGGCCCTCGCTATCGGTGGCGATGTTGTGCGGCAGGTTGAAGCAGCCGGGATCGGTCCCGGGCTCGCCCCAGGAAAGAAGGTGTCTGCCCCTGGGGTCGTACTTGTGCACGCGTGAGTTGCCGTACCCGTCGGAGACATAGATGTCGCCGGTCTTCGGGCCGAAGGCGACGTGCGTGGGCCGGTTGAAGGGCTTGCCGCCCTGCAAGGTGGACGGAGTGTCGGGATCACCGATCGTGAGCAGCAGCTTGCCCTCGGGAGTGAACTGCCGGATCGTGTGGTGCAGATCGTCGGTCAGCCAGTAGGTCCCGTCCGGTCCGACGGTGACACCGTGCGCGCGCCGGATCAGGCCCTCACCCCACGAGCGCAGGAATTTGCCTTCTCGATCGAAGACGATCACCGGGTGCTGGCCCCGGTTGAACACGATCACGTTGTCGTTGGCATCGACGGCAACGCTCGTGGCTTCCACGTACGACCAGCCCTCGGGCAGCCGGCCCCAGCCGACAACAGGACGATAGTTCATGGACTCTCCATGGCGCGACCCGCGCGCTGCGGATGGGTATACTGCGGGCCACATACTGCCACAGCCTCCATGACCTCGCCTATCGGCACCTCGATCAAGCGCCGCGAGGATGAGCGTCTCGTCACGGGGCGAGGTCGCTATCTCGACGACCTGCGTCTGCCCGGGATCCTCCACGCGGCGATCGTTCGGAGCCCGCACGCCCATGCGCGTGTCACGCGAATCGACGGCGCCCCGGCCCGCGCGTTGCCCGGAGTGATCGCGGTGCTCACCGGCGCCGACATCCCCGAATGCACCGGAAGCGCCGTGCCGCCGCTGGTGCCCTCGACCTCCATCCGCCCATATCGTCATCCCGCGCTCGCCGCCGGCCTCGTGCGCGCCGTCGGGGAAGCCGTCGCGGTCGTCGTCGCCGACGATGCAGCTCGCGCAGCCGACGGCGCTGCCGCCGTCGTCGTTGACTATGAGCCGCTCGCCCTCGCCGCCACGGTGGACGCAGCGCAGGCGACCGGAGCGCCACGCGTCTTCGACGAGTGGCCGGACAACGTGGCCGGACTGACACAGGGAGACGTCGGCGACGTCGAGCGAGGATTCAGCGAGGCCCAGGAGGTCGTGGAGATCGAGCTCGCGGTCCCACGTGTGGCGCCGCTGCCGATCGAGCCCCGTGGCGTCCTCGCGGTTCCCCAGGCTGCGGATGGCCGGTTCACGGTCTGGACGGCCAGCCAGGTCCCCTACTCCGTTCGCACGGCGGTCGCAGGAGCCCTGGGGATGGGCGAGGAGTCCATCCGGGTCATCGCGCCCGACGTCGGGGGTGGCTTCGGCGGTAAAGGCCACGTGTATCCGGAGGACGTCCTGATTCCCGCGGTCGCGCGGCGGCTCGGTCGCCCGGTGAAATGGGTGGAGACGCGGACCGAGCACTTCACCGCCAGCGCGGCCGACCGGGATCAGCGGCACGTCGTCCGGCTCGGCGTGCGCCACGACGGCGAGATCGTCGCGCTCGAGACGAGCTTCACGCGGGACCACGGCGCCTACCCGATGCTGAGCGACGTCATCACCATCAACACCATGAACCACCTGCCGGGGCCCTACCGGGTCCCGAACTACCGAGCGCGCGCCGTCAACGTCGTGACGAACAAACCGTTCACGGCCGCGTATCGGGGCGCCGGCCGACCGGAAGCAGCGTTCGTGATGGACCGCGTGCTCGACCGCGCGGCGCGCGCGATCGGGATGGATCCGGCCGCACTGCGCCGCCGGAATCTCGTCCGGCCTGACGCGATGCCGTACCGGACGGGCCTGACGTATCGCGATGGTGTGGCGATCGTCTACGACCCTGCGGATTATCCGGCGGCCTTCGACCGCGTCCTCGAGCGTTTGGATTACGACCGATGGCGCAAGCAACAGCAAGAGCGGCGAGGGAGCAGCCGGCCGATCGGGCTCGGCCTCTCGGCGTACGTCGAAGGCACGGGGATCGGTCCGTTCGAGGGCGCCGACGTCCGGGTCGACACCGACGGGACCGTCAAGCTCCTCATCGGAGTCGCCTCCCAGGGCCAATCGCACGAGACCACGCTCGCCCAAATTTGTGCGGCCGAGCTTGGCGTGCCGCCCGAGCGCGTCATCGTGATGGGAGGCGACACCAGCGTGATCGGCTTCGGGATGGGCACCATCGCCAGCCGCGTCGCCGCCGTCGCCGGCCCCGCCATCGCGCGAGCCAGCCGCGACGTTGCTGATCGTGCGCGACGGGTCGCTGCCGAGACGCTCGAGTGCGCGCCGGACGACGTGGTCCTGGCAGGCGGACGTGCTCACGTGGCCGGCTTCGTCGGGCGCGGTGTGGCGCTGGGCGACCTCGCGCGCGCGGCCGTACGAAGCAAAGCGCTCGCCGCCGCTGGCAGCCCCGGCCTTCATGCCTGCGCGTTCTTTTACCCTGGCACGGTGACGTGGGCGTTCGGCGCCCACGCGTGCGTGGTCGAGGTGGACGTCGAGACCGGCATGATCCGCGTGCTGCGTTACGCCGCCGTCCACGATTGCGGGCGTCCGATCAATCCCATGGTCGTCGAAGGTCAGCTTCACGGCGGCGTCGTCCAGGGCATCGGGGCCGCGCTGAGTGAAGCCCTCGTCTTCGATGCCAACGGCCAGCTCCTCACGGCCAGCCTCATGGACTACGGCGTGCCGCGCGCCGATCAGATTCCACCGCTCGACGTGATCGCCCTCGACCACGCCTCCATGGTGAACGAGCTCGGCATCAAGGGCGTGGGCGAGAGCGGCATCATCTCGCCGCCCGCGGTCATCGCCAACGCCGTCGAGGACGCGCTCGCCGACTACGGCATCGACATCAGGACGCTGCCGCTGACGCCCGCACGCGTGTGGGATGCGCTCCGGCAGGGAGGTCGACCATGCTGAAAGAGTTCAAGCAGTTCGCGATGCGAGGCAACATGATCGATCTGGCGATCGGCGTCGTGCTCGGCGCTGCCTTCGGCGCCATCATCGCCTCGCTGGTGAAGGACATCATCACCCCGCCCCTCGGCAAGCTCATCGGGGGTGTCGACTTCACCGATCTGTTCATCGTGCTGGGCGGTGATAGCTATCCGTCGCTGAAGGCCGCCAAGGACGCCGGTGCCGCCACCATCAATTACGGACTCTTTCTCAACACCGTGATCAACTTCCTGCTGGTGGCCTTCGCGCTGTTCTTCGTGGTCAAGGCCATGAACACGCTCTATCGGACACCTCCGGCCGCGCCCACCGAGAAGGATTGCCAGTATTGTGCGACCCGGATCCCGGTGCGAGCCACGCGCTGCCCGCACTGCACGAGCGCGGTGGCCTGACGCGAACGGCCCGCTCAGCGCGGGCCGTAGTGCGTGGCCAGATACTCCTCGATCAGCTTGACGTCCGGCTCGGTGATGGGAGCACCGTACACCTTCATCATCTTGGTCACGACGCCCTGCCACTGAGCGGCGCCACCGCCCGGCTGGGTCGTGATGTAGTCGAGCGAGTGGCACATCCGGCAGGCGGTCTGGGCCTGGTCCATGCCGGGCCCGGCCTTGAGCGCGATCGACTCCGGGGGCAGCGTGATGCTCACGGTCTCGCCGGCGACGGCAGCGGTGGTCGCGACGAGCATCAGGGCGAGCGCGGGGACGAATCGTCGCATGCCGGTCACCTCACGCCACCACGAGGGTGATCTGCTCGATCACGTTGCGCAGATAGCCGGCGGGATTCCAGAGCGGCTCTGAGCCCTGGGACTCGCCGATGCCGTTGAAGGCGCGCACCATCAGCCGCGTGGTACCGGTCCCCGTGGGTTTCCACGTCGCCGACCACTCGCGGAACGAGTACCGTCCGTGATCGGCGCCGAGTGTGGCCCGGCTCCACGTGGCACCGAGGTTGTCGGAGATCTGCACCTCGCGGACGCCGTAACCGCCGTCGAAGGCGATGCCCTTGAGCGTGACGGGTTGATTGGCGGCGACCCGGCTCCCGTTGGCCGGAGCGGCGATGAACGAGCGCACGGTCATGCGGGTGATCGGCACGGTGCTCTTCGGTGCGGTGCCCGGCTCGACGCACCCGCAGGGCGTGTCCGGAATCCGGTAGCCCGGCTTCATCCAGAACTTTTCGAATCGGTCGGTGAGCACCGTGATCTCGCTGAGGTTCTTCACCCAGTACGTCGCGTACCATCCCGGCACCACCAGGCGGGCCGGGAAGCCGTTCAGCATCGGCAGCCGCTGCCCGTTCATCTCGTAGGCGACGATCACGTCGGGATCGTTCATGATCCTCTGCACGTCGAGCGCCTTGACGAAGTCCGGTACCGTCGGGAACGCCGGCTTGTCGAGCCCGTCGAACGTGACGTCGAGCGCGCCCGACCGGGCCCCGGCTGCCTTGAGGACGTCCTGCAGCCGCGCGCCCGTCCACACCGCATTGCCCATGGCGCCGTCGCCCCACTGGCCGCCGAGGACGCGGGGCGCGAAGCGGCCCCGGCTGTTGCCCGAGCACTGCGCCACGGCCGTCACCGACGCCCGCGGAAACTTTTTGAGGTCGTCCATCGAGAGCGACAGGGGCTTGTCGACGTGCCCCTTGATCTCCAGGCGCCACTGGTCGAGGTCCACGCTCGTCGGGATCGGGAAGATGTGATACCGCACGAAGAAGGCGTCGTTCGGTGTGATCGCGCGATCGAAATAGGAGAGCGGCGTCTCGAGTTGCGGTGGGCGCGCGGTCAAGAGAATCAAGTCGGTCTTCTCGGGGTATCGCACCAGAGGCCGCCCGGCCAGCAGAGGATCGACGTCGGCCGCGAACGCCGACGATCGACCAGCGAGCGTGGTCGCGGCCGTCGCTCCAGCGGCGAGCAGGAATTGGCGACGTGACAGCATGAACGCCTCCTTGAGGCGGCGTGATGAACGCTTGATCGACTATACAACCCGCTCGCCGCATTCCACCCTTTCTACCACGGCGCTCGTATACCAGGATGACCATGGATGAGCGGGCATTCGCGCGGGTGACCGAGGCTTACGGCGCGCGCTTCTACGCGGTGGCCTTCCGGCTTCTTCACAACCGGGCCGACGCCGAGGACGCGGTCCAGCGCGCGCTGACGAACTGCTTCGCGGCCCGCGCCGACTATTCGCCCCGATGGCCGCTGTCGACGTGGCTCTATCGCGCCCTGACGAACGTCTGTCTCGACGAGCTCAGGCGGCGGCGCGTTCGCGCCGAGCACGCGGAGGCCGGCGCGCCGCCGCGGGCGATCGGCCGGCTCGACGTGGAATCGGTGGACCTCCGGCGCGCGCTCGAGCGCGTGCCCCGCGAGGCCCGCGTCCTCCTCGCGCTCCGCTACGTCGACGGCCTGTCCTACGGTGAGCTGGCGCGGATTCGCGGGATCAGCGTGAATACGGTGAAGAGCCAGCTCGCTCGAGGCAAGACGATTCTCCATCAAACGCTCGATCTGCCCGACGGGCGATCCGCCCGCCGGCGTGGGAGGTGATGTCATGGATCGCATCGACGACATGCTGACTCGCTATTTCGCCGCCGGCGCCGAGCCGCCTCGCCGGACCCTCCGCCCTTCCGTGGATCCCGCGGGACTGCTGGCCGCGCTGGCCGACCGCATCGGCATCGAGGCGGGCTCGCGCGGCGTCCGCGCGCTCACGCTGGCCGGCGACGACGAGATCGCGCCCGGCGGACGCGATTACGCGCGCCGCGCCCGCCGCGAGGTGACGGAGTTCCTGGCCGGGCGACGGACGTTCTTTTCCGTCCCGGTGGATCTCGCAGGCGTGGGCGACTTCCAGGCTCGCGTCCTGGCCTCGGCGAAGGCCATCCCGTACGGCGACGTGCGCTCGTACGCCCAGCTCGCGGTGGGCATCGGGGCGCCACGCGCGGCGCGTGCCGTCGGCAACGCGCTGGCCGCCAATCCTGTTCCGCTCATCGTGCCCTGCCATCGCATCGTCCGCGGCGATGGCACCTGGGGCAACTATGCGCTCGGGCCGCGGCTCAAGACGGCCTTGCTGACGCTCGAGCGGCGCGTCCCGCTCCTCGTGGGCTGCGTGACCACGCGGATCGTATGCCGTCGCGGATGCGCCCACGAGCAGCGCATCGGCGAGGCGCGGCGCGTGGTCTTCGCCTCGGTCGGCGACGCTCGCAGCGTCGGGTACCGGCCGTGCCGGACCTGCCGGCCGGCCGCCTGAGCCCGGGGGCCGCCTGAGCCCGTGATAGGATCGGCGCCATGCCGCACGTCGCGCGAGCTCTGCTGGCGCTCGGGCTCCTCGTCGCGGCGGCCCGTCCCGCCCACGCTCAGGCGCTCCAGATCTTCGACGCCCACATCCACTACAGCCAGTCCGACTGGGATGCGCTGACGCCCGAGCGCGCGCTCTCCGTCCTCGCGCGAGCCAATGTGTTCCGCGCGCTCGTCTCGAGCACGCCCGACGACGGAACGCTGAAGCTCTACGACCGCTCGCCGCGCGGCATCGTCCCATTTCTTCGGCCATATCGGAACCGGGGCGACATGGCGACGTGGCCTCACGATGTCGCGGTGGCGAGCTACGTCGAGGAGCGGCTCAAGCGCGGGATCTACCGCGGGATCGGCGAGTTCCATCTGAGCGCGGGCGACGTCGAGGCCCCCGTCGTCAAGCGGTTCGCCGTGCTGGCCGAGCAGCGCAACATCTTCTGGCAGGCTCACGTCGACGACGTCACTGTCGAGAAGATGCTCACCCTCTATCCGCGCGTGCGCATCCTCTGGGCCCACGCCGGCATGTCATCGTCGGCGCCGACCGTGAGCGGCCTGCTCGGTCGCTTCCCGAATCTCTGGGTGGAGCTGGCGATCCGTACCGACGTGGCGCCGGGTGGCACGCTCGACTCCGCCTGGCGCGCGGCCTTCATGAAATACCCCGATCGCTTCATGGTCGGCACCGACACGTGGGTCACGTCACGCTGGGAAACGCTGCGCGAGACCATGCAGGCGATCCAGGACTGGCTGGCCCAGTTGCCCCGCGACGTCGCCGAGCAGATCGCCTACAAGAACGGCGAGCGGCTGTTTCCCGCGCCCTAGCAGCGCGGCGGCGCCAGCGCGGTCACGAGCCGACGGTCCGAGTCGTAGCGGAGCCGGGTCAGGGCCTCCGACGGCGCCGCCCACGCCACCTCGTCCACCTCGTGATCGTGCTCGCCGACCTTCTCGATCGGCCGCATGAGAAACCACTGCACCGTCTTCTTCACGCGCCGGCCGCTGCGCTGAAACCAATAGGTCACGGGCTCCAGCTCTCGCGCGATCTCACAGCGGTAGCCGGTCTCTTCGCGGACCTCGCGCAGGGCCGCGTCGACGGTCTGCTCCCCCGGCGCCAGCGCACCCTTGGGCAGCGTCCACACCGCGCGATTGCGAAGATCGCGAGCCCGGATCAACAGGACACGGCCCTCGACGTCGACGACGAGACCTCCCGCCGAGAACTCGAAGATGGGCCGCGACTCGGGCATCGTGACAATCATACGCCCCGGGGAGTGACGATCAGCGTGCCAGGCGTGCGCGGAGGCGCCGTTACCCGATGGCGGGACGCCGGCTGACCCAGCCCGCGGCCTGCTCGTATGCTTGTCCGGCGCGCAGTACCGTCGCCTCGTCGAAGGGCCGGCCGACGATCGCGAGCGCCAGTGGCAGTCCCTGGGTCGAAAACCCGCAGGGCAAGGACAATGCCGGGAGTCCCAGCCCGTTGAAGGGCCGCGTGAGACGCGAGAAGCGCCCCATCTTCTTGATGATGTCGTCGACGGCGCCCGTCGTGACGGCGGCGATCTCCGGTGCCGGCTCGGGAATCGTCGGCGCGATCAACACGTCTACCTGGGAGAAGATCGCCCGCAAAAACTCCTGAGCCAGCCGGCCGCGAGCCCGCAACGCCTGGAGATACTGGTGGGCGGCGATGTGCGCGCCGAACTCGAGGCGCGTCCGGACCACCGGTTGGATGTCCTGGGGCCGCTCGCGCAGGAGGCGCTCGTGGATGGTGACGCTTTCAGCGCGGCTGATCACGCCCGTGATCTCGCCGAGCGGCACCGGGTCGGGCACTCGCACCTCGCTGACGTGTGCGCCCAGTGCGCCGAGCTGCCGGGCCGCCTCACGGACGGCCGCGACGACCTCTGCATTGACGTCGTCGAAGTAGTAGCTCGCGGGGACTCCGATCCTGAGCCCGCGAATGCCGCCATCGATGCCTCGCAGGTAGTCGGGCACCGGTCGCCGGCTCGTCGTGGCGTCGGCCGCGTCCCAGCCGGCGATGATGCCCAGCATGAGCGCGGCATCGCGCACCGTACGCGTCATCGGTCCGAGATGATCGTTCGACCACGAGAGCGCCATCGCGCCGGCCCGGCTCACGCGACCGTACGTCGGCTTGAGGCCGACGATGCCGCAGCAGGCGGCAGGCAGGCGGATCGAGCCGCCGGTGTCGCTGCCGAGGGCGCCCAGGGCGAGTCCGGCTGCGACCGCCGAGCCGGAGCCGCTCGACGACCCTCCCGAGCAGTGGCCGTTCCGCCAGGGATTCTGGACGTGACCGTGATGAGCGTTGTCGCCGAACGGCCCCAGCGCCAGCTCCGTCATGTTGGTCTTGCCCAGCGTGATGGCGCCCGCGGCCACGAGTCGCGCCACCGCCGTGCACGCCCGCTCGCTGACGAAGTAGTCGCGCGTGCGTGTCCCGCACGAGGTCGGCAGTCCAGGCGACGCGCACAGGTCCTTCCAGGCCATCGGCACGCCGTGGAGCGGCCCGCGCGCCCGGCCCGCGGCAAGCTCGCCGTCACGCTCCTTGGCGGCGCGACGGGCGCCGTCCGCGTCGACCGTGATGAACGCGCGCAAGACGGGATTGAGCCGGTCGATGCGAGCAAGACATTCGTCGGTGATCTCGACGGCGGAGATCCTCCGTGCCCGCAGCGCGGCGACGAGCGATTCGATCGTCCAGTCACTCATCACCCGGCGCTCCTTCCTCGAGCACGGTCACGAAGCTGGCGGGCTCGTCGGCCAGGCTCAGGCCGCGGGACAGGCGCGTGATGATGTCGGAGAGACGGGTCAGCTCGGCGGCGACTCCGGGATCGCTCGATGGACTCATGGGCCGGAAGCATACACCGGCCAGGAGCCCGGCGAGCGAGAGGGCTTAGACGCTCGAGGCGCTGAGGACCGTGGCGGCCTTGCGGGCTTCGGTGCGGGTCTCCTCGATGATCTGGGCCACCGCGTCGGGGGACAGCCCCAGAATCTCCATGACCGCGCCGTCGAAGCACTCGGCGGAGCCTTCTCTGAGGTCGGCGATCGCTTCCTGGCTCACGAGGTGATCCGCCAGGTGAATGATGGCCGCGTTCCACCGGTGCTCCGGTGGCGCCTGGTCGAAGCGATGGTGAGCACGGATGGCGAACGTGATCGAATCCGGCATCGTCCAGTGCGAGGCGAGCAGCGCCCCCAGCTCGCCGTGATCGGTCTGCAAGACCTCGAGCTCGGCCAGGCAGAGCGGCACGCTCTGGATGTCGGCGTAGCGCTTCACCGCTGACGACTCCTTGGGATAGTGGCTCTCGAGGACGAGCAGGCCGAGGTCGTGAAGCAGGCCGGCAAGGAAGACGCTCTCGGGATCCAGGTCCTCCGGGCTGCCCACCGCGTAGCGCGCGATGATCTCGGAGCCGTGGGCCACGCCGAGGCTGTGCTGCCAGAAGATCTCACGGGCGGCTCTCGTGCCGCGAACGGGCACGGCATCGTAGAGGCTCGCGACCAGCGCTAGCCGCCGGATGCGGGCCAGGCCGAGACGGAGGAGCGCGTCGCGAATCGAGGAGACCGGGCTGCGGCCGATGTAGGCCGCCGAATTCGCCGACCGCAGGACACGGGCCGCGATGACCGGATCCTGGCGGATGATCGCCGCCACTTCGGCCACCGAGGCGTCCTCGCGGCCCAGCGTCGCAATCAGGTGAGCGAGGACCGGCGAGAGCGACGGAAGGTCGCTGAGGCCTTCGATGTCGGCGACGAAGCGCTCGGTGAGTGTCGGCATGGCTCTCCTCCTTGTCCGAGCATAAAGGTGCCAGCGCTATCTGCTCCCCGCGTTTCTGGTCCCGATGCCCGGACTATTCAATGGGCATGGGCACCCGGGCTGTCGCCCGCCCATGCCCCGCCGCGATTCTCCGCGGCGGTTCATCGCCAGCCCGATCAGAGTCGTGACTGCACGCGACGCTGTCCCCGGCGTGGCGAGCAACCGGCATGGGCACCCGGGCTGTCGCCCGCCCATGCCCCGCCGCGATTCTCCGTGAGCCGACCAGAATCTGGTAGGCCGTGCGCGCGCCCCGGAATTGAATTTAGATGTAAGGTGTCCCCGTGAAGTGCGCCGCCTGTCAGTTCGAGAATCCTTCGGGCATGCGGTTCTGCGGCCAGTGCGGAACCGCGCTGGCCCGGCAGTGCCCGCAGTGCCACGCTGAAGCTCCGCCGGGCTTTCGCTTCTGCGGCCAGTGCGGGGCGAGCCTTCAGGCTCCGCCACCACAGGCAGCGCCGGCGCCCACGCCGCGAGCGCCGGCGGCGGCGCCTTCGATCGCCACCTACACGCCCAAGCATCTCGCCGACAAGATCCTCAAGTCCCGAGCCGCCGTGGAGGGCGAGCGAAGGCAGGTCACCGTGCTGTTCGCGGACGTCGCCGGCTTCACGACGCTGGCCGAACGGCTCGATCCCGAGGACGTCCACCGGATCATCAACCGCTGCTTCGAGCTGATCACGGCCGAGGTCCATCGCTTCGAAGGCACCATCAACCAGTACACGGGCGACGGCGTCATGGCGCTCTTCGGCGCGCCGATCGCCCACGAGGACAGCCCGCGCCGGGCCGCGCACGCAGCGCTCGGGATCCAGGGGGCCGTGCGCGATTACGGCAAGCAGCTCCAGGCCGAGCGCGGCGTGACCGTGCAGATGCGAATCGGGCTCAACACCGGCCTCGTCGTCGTCGGCAGCATCGGGGACGACCTGCGGATGGACTACACCGCCGTGGGCGACACCACGAACCTGGCCGCCCGCATGCAGACGGCGGCGCGACCCGGCAGTGTGCTCGTCACCGAGGCCACCCACAACGCGATCCAGGGCTACTTCGAGACCCTCGATCTCGGAGAGCTGCCGGTCAAGGGCCACAGCCCCGTGCGTGCGTTCGAAGTCCTGCGCACACGGGGTCGCCGCTCACGCCTGGACGTCGCCGCCGAGCGCGGCCTCACACCGCTCGTCGGCCGCGAGCGCGAGCTGGAGACGCTGCTCGACCGTTTCGCCGAGGTCAAGAACGGCCGCGGCCAGATGGTTTCCCTCGTGGGCGATGCCGGGATCGGAAAGTCGCGGCTGCTCCTGGAATTCCGACGCGCGCTGGCCGAGGCCGGCGAGGACGTCACCTGGCTCGAGGGACAATGCGTCTCGTTCGGCCAATCGATCCCCTTCCTGCCATTGGCCGAACAACTGCGGCGCAACTTCGGGATCGAAGAGTTCGATGGCGAGCCCGAGATCATCGCCAAGGTCGAGCACGGCATGCGCCGGATGGGCGAGCTCGAGCCTCACACGCCCTACATCCGGTACTTGCTCTCCGTCGATCCCGGCGATCCTGCCATCGCGGCGATGGACGCGCTGGCTCGACGCCGGAAAGTCTTCGACGCCGTACGCGCGCTGACGCTGCGCGGTGCCGCGCGACATCCCATCGTGTTCGTGTTCGAAGATCTGCACTGGGTGGACCACAGCAGCGAGGAATACCTGACCGCCCTGATGGATTGGGTGGTCAGCGCCCGCATCATGCTCCTGATGACGTATCGGGTGGGATACACGCCGCCGTTTGGCACTCGCAGCTTTCTGACGACGCTGACGCTGCAGAACCTCACGGAGCGCGACGCGCTCGTCATGGCGAGCCGCGTGCTCGGCACCGACCGGTTCCCCGAGGAGCTGCGGGCCGCGCTCGTGGCCAAGGCCGAGGGCGTCCCGCTGTTCGTGGAGGAAGTGACCAAGACGCTGCTCGACCTCGGGGTGATTCAGCGGGACAACGGCAGCTACCGCATCGTGCGGCCCATCGCGGACGCCCACGTTCCCGACACCATCCAGGGGATCATCATGGCTCGCCTCGACCGGCTGGGCGAGGACGGCAAGCGAGCCGTCCAGCTCGCGTCGGTGATCGGCCGACAGTTCCTGGTCCGGCTGCTGCAGCGGATTTCGGGAATGACGACCGAGGTGGACGGTCTCCTGCGCGAGCTCAAGGCGCTCGAGATCGTCTACGAGCAAGGCCTCCTGCCGGAGCCGGCCTACGTCTTCAAGCACGCCGTGATCCAGGACGTCGCCTACAACAGCCTCCTCGTGCAGCGGCGAAAGGAGTTGCACCGCGCCGTGGGCTACGCCATCGAGGACCTGTACGCCGATCGTCTCACCGAGCATTACGAAGAGCTGGCGCACCACTTCCAGCACGGCGAGGAGTGGGCCAAGGCGTTCGAGTACCTCGCGCGCTCGGGCAATCGGGCCAAGGACGCCTACGCCAACGACACCGCCCTCGACTTCTTCGGCCGTACGCTCGACGTCGCCGCTCGGGTGGTACCGCCTCTGCCGGCTCAGCGGTTGATCCAGGTCCACCAGCACCGCGGCCGTGTCTTCATGCTCCTCGCTCGCTACGACGACGCCATCAGCGAATCGGAGCGGATGCGGGCCCTGGCCCGAGAGGCCCACGACCGGCGGGCCGAGGGCGAGGCGCTGGCCGATCTGGCCTTCGCCTATTGGGCGACGTTCAAGACGGAGCACGTGCCGCACGTCAAACGCTTCGCCGAAGAAGCGCGAGTCATCGCGGAAGAGACGGGCGACCAGCACGTCCTGGCCCGCAGCCTGACCTACCTGGGCTCCTTCGATCAGATCGGGGGCCGCCTGTTCGACGCCGATGCGAAGTTCGAGGAGTCGCTCCGGATCTGCGAGGCGGCCGGGTTCAGGGACCACATGCCGCAGAATTTCGTGTGGCTCGGAGCGAACGCCAACTGGCGCGGTGAATGGGCGAAGTCCATCGAGACGTCGCGGCGGGGCGTGGCCGTGGCCGTCGAGGTCCACGACGGCCTCTCCGAGCTGTTCTCGCTGTCATTCGCCTGCCTCTCCCACATCGCGCTCGGCGACTACGCGGAAGCCCTGGCCAAGCTCCACGACACGCTCCGCAAGGCCCGCGACCGCAACAATGCCTTCTTCCAGGGCCGGCTGATCAACACCCTTGGCTGGCTCTACCAGGAGCTGGGCGACTTCCGGCGGGCTCACGAGCACAATCGCGAGAGCGTCGACATGGCCGCTCGCATCAACAACTCCAACGTCGAGATCAGCGCCGCGATCAACATCGGCCTCGACTATCTGGCGTTCGGCGAAGCGACGCGCGCGGTGGGCCATCTCGAGGAGACGCTGACGCGGATCGAGAAGTTCGGGTACGGCGCCCACCGCTGGCGCTGGACGATCCACGCGACCGCGTATCTCGCCGAGGCGTTGCTGGCGGCCCGGAACCCGGCCGCCGCGCAGGTCCAGGCCGAGCGCGCCCTCGCCCAGGCCCACGCCACCGGGTCCATGAAATACGTCGGCAAGTGCCACGCGCTGCTCGGCGACATCGCGCTGGCCGAACGACATCCGAGTCGCGCGATCGAGGAGTTCGGCCGAGCCCTCGACGTCGCGCGCCGGCTCGAGTATCCGACACTCACCTGGCAGGCCGCCCACCGGCTCGCCGCCGCCGAATGGGACGCCGGCAAGCGGGAGGACGCCGTCACCCACGCCGGACTCGCCGCCGAGACGATCGCCACCATTACGAATCGCGTCCCCGAGCCGGCGCTGCGTGAGACCTTCCTGAACTGGGCGCCGGTGAACGAAGCCCAGGCCCTGCTCGACCGCCTGCGCCGCGGCTAACCCGAGCGCGCGCGCGACCACAGCGCGCGGGCTGCCACCGTCGCCTCGCGCCGGATCTCGTCCTCGTCCACCAGCGTGGCGCGGCCCCCCTCCACGACGACGCGCCCATCGACGATGACGACCTCCACGTCCCGTCCCTGCGCCGCGTGGACCAGATTGCCGAGCGCGCTCGTGCACGGCGTCAGATGCGGGCGCCGGAAGTCGACGACGACCAGATCGGCCTTCTTGCCGACGGTCAGTGATCCGAGATCGTCGCCAAGCCCCATCGCGATCGCGCCCTCGCGTGTGGCCATCGCGAGCGCCGTCTCCGGCTGCCAGTCGTCGGTGACGTGGCCCTCCTGGACGCGCGCCATCGCGAGCGCCCAGCGCATCACCTCGATCATGTCGGCGTGCATGTTGTCGGTGCCGAGCGCCAGGCGGGCGCCGGCCCGCCGAAGCTTGGGCGTGGCGGCGATCATCCCGCCGGTCGCGTTCCCCTTCGGCACGTGGGCCACGGTGACGCCGGCGCGGCCGACGCGCGCGACGTCGGCGTCGTCGAGGAAGATGCAATGAGCGGCAATGAGCCGGTCGTCGAGCAGCCCGGTGTCGTCGAGCAGCTCGGCGGGATGGCGCCCGCTCCGCGCTCGAACGCGCTCGACCTCGATCCGACTCTGGGCCAGATGCGTGTTGACGCGCAGGCCGTGACGACGGCTGGCGTCGGCCACGCGCCGGAGCAGCGAGTCCGAGCACGTGTCGGGTGCATGCGGTGAGAGCTGGACGCCGATGCGACCGTCGGCCTCGCCCTGCCAGCGCTCGGCCAGCGCGAGCGCAGCCCCGAGCGTCTCGTCGCCGATCTTTGCGTCGTGCTCCCAGCGGCCGTCGGCGACCTTCGTGAAATCCACGTCGTGGATTCGGCCGCACGTCACCACGCGCCCACCGATCTCCGCCATGGCGGAGACGGTCACGTCGGCATGGACATAGGTGTCGTTGATCAGGGTGGAGCCGAAGAGCAACGCCTCCAGCGCGCCGAGCCGGGCCAGCGCACGCGCCTCGTCCGGTCTGACGTCGCTGCCCTTGGGCACGCCCGGCGTGTAGGCGGGGGCGAAGCCCATGTCCTCGGCCATACCGCGGCACATCGTCAGGATCGCGTGCGTGTGGACGTTGACGAAGCCCGGCGTGACAACTCGGCCGGGCAGCGTCAGCGTGCGCGCGGCAGTGACGTCGCGGGGAACTTCGGACGCCGACGTCACCACGGCCAGGCGGTGATCGCGAATCGCGATCACGGCGTCTTCGATCAGGGGTCGCGCCGGATCGACGGTCAGCGCGGTGACCTCGCGGAGCACGAGATCGTAGCCGGTGGCGCTCATCGCAGAAGCCGTGAGAGAAAGCGCCGCGTCCGCTCCTCGCGCGGCGTAGAGAAGAATTGCTCGGGCGGCGCCTCCTCGATGAACGCGCCGGCGTCCATGAAGATCACGCGGTCGGCCACCTGGCGCGCGAACCCCATCTCGTGCGTGACGACGACCATCGTCATCCGCTCCTGGGCCAGTCCCTTCATCACGTCCAGGACCTCGCCCACGAGCTCCGGATCGAGCGCAGACGTCGGCTCGTCGAAGAGCATCAGCTCGGGAGTCATGGCCAGACAGCGGGCGATGGCGACGCGTTGCTGCTGGCCTCCCGAGAGCTGGGCCGGGCGCTTTTGGAGGTGCTCGGCGAGGAAGACGCGCTCGAGCTGGCCGGCCGCGATCCGGCGCGCCTCGGCCAGCGGGCGACCGAGCACGCGGTGAGGCCCGATGGCCACGTTGTCGAGGGCCGACAGGTGATTGAAGAGGTTGAAGCGCTGGAAGACGAAGCCGATGCGCCGGCGCTGGCTCGCCAGCTCGCTCTCGGTGAACGGCCGCCACCGTCCGTCACGCATCTGGCCGCCGATCGGCTCGTCCCGAAGGACCACGGACCCGGCCGTGGGCGCTTCGAGCCGGTTGATGCAGCGCAGGAAGGTCGTCTTGCCACAGCCGGAGGGGCCGATGATCACGACGATCTCACCCTCGGCGATCGTCAGCGAGCAGCCGGCCACGGCCACCCGATCGCCGAAGCGCTTGGTGAGCCCCTCGACCTTCAGCAGTGTCGGCGCCACGGGTCCGCGCGTCGTCAGGCGACGTGCAAGCGCCGCTCGAGGGCGCGCGAGAGCCAGGCCAGCGCCGAGATGAGCACGTAGTAGTAGATCGCGATGAGCGCGTAGATCTCGAATGGCACGAAGTGGACGGAGATGATCGCCTGGCCCGCCCGCGTGAGCTCGTACACCGAGATCACCGACAGGAGCGACGAGCCCTTCACGAGCGTGATCAGCTCGTTGGTGAGCGGCGGCAGGACCGGCCGGAAGATCTGGGGCAGGAGGATGAAGACCAGCACCTGGCGGGGCGTCATGCCGATCGAGCGCGCGGCTTCCGTCTGGCCGCGGTCGATGGCCTCGATGTTGGCCCGCACGATCTCGGCGATGAACCCGGCGGCGTTGAAGGAGAGCGCGACGACGCCCGCCCAGAACTCCGAGAGGTTGATCCCGACGACGGGCAGCGCGAAGTAGACGAGGAAGACCTGGACCAGGAGCGGCGTGCCGCGCACGAAATCGACGTAGCCCCTGACGAACCAGCGAATCGGCGCCAGGCCGCTGAACGAGCCGAGCCCGAGGAGGAACCCGGCCACCGTCCCGAAGACGATGGCCAGAACGGAGATCTTCACGGTGGCCACCACGCCCTGGGCCAGGAGCGGGATGGCCTCCCGGATGATGGACCAGTCGAGCGTCACGCGGCGATCAGAGCGCGGGCACCTTGTCGGCGAGATTCATGCGGAAGCCGAACCACTTCTCCTGCAGCTTGCCGAGCGTGTCGTCGGCGCGCAGCTTGCGGATCTGCTCGTTGAGGAACTCGACGACCTCGGTGTCCTCCTTGCGGCACGCGATGCCGCACCAGTTGTCGGCACCGAGGCCCTTGACCATCGCGTACTTTCCGGGCGCGTCGCGCAGCACCATGGCGAGCGTCGGCACCGTGTTGTAGACGGCGTCCACCTTGCCCTGGGCCAGCGCGATGTACGCCGACGGATGGTCGTTGAACACCTTGACCTCGGCGAAGCCGTTGCCGGTGCGCGCCTTCACCTCGTCGCTCTGCTTCTTGGCCAGGATCTCGCCGGGCGAGCCGAGCTTGATGCCGACGACCTTCTTGGCCAGATCGTCGAGCTTCGTGATCGATGAGGCGTCGCCGGCGCGAACGAGCAGCGCTTGCGAGGCCTCGCCGTAGGGAATGGTGAAGGCCACGCGCTGGATGCGCTCGGCCGTATAGGTCATCGCGCTCATGATGACGTCGAACTTCTTGGCGTAGAGCGACGGGATCACGCCGGCCCAGGCGGTGTCGATGAAGTCGGGCTTCACGCCGAGGCTCTTGCAGAAGATCTCGGCGAAGTCCACGTCGTAACCGACGATCTGGCCGTCCTTGCGGAACGTGAACGGCACGTAGGCCGCTTCCACGCCGATGCGCAGCTTGCCCGATCCCTTGATGTCGCCGAGCGTGAGCCCGGACGCGGTCGCCATCCGTGGCCGGCCGCACACGCCCGCCAGGCCCACCGCCGTGATGGAAAGGAACCGTCGCCTGTGCATAGATCCTCCGGGCGCAGGAAGCGCGCCCGCATTCTACTACTCGGCGACGGTGACTCGGAGGACCTCCTCGACAGTGGTCGTGCCTTCCAGGACCTTGAGGAGACCGGCCTGACGCAGCGACTTCATGCCCTGGGCCTGCGCCATCGCTCGGATGTCGGTGACCGGCGCGTTCTTGAGAATGAGATCGCGGATCTCCTGGCTGGCCGGCATCACCTCGTAGATGGCCACCCGGCCCTTCATTCCGGTGAAGTTGCACGCCGCGCAGCCCCGGCCCTTGTAGAACTGCGTCCGGCCCACGCCGGTGAGCACGTGGCCGTAGGGCAGCAGCGAGTCCTCGTTCACCTCGTACGGCTCCTTGCAGTCCTTGCAGACCTTCCGTCCCAGCCGCTGCGCCATCACCAGCAGCAGCGACGAGGCGACCAGGAACGGCGGGATGCCCATGTCGATGAGCCGGGCGATCGTCGACGGTGAGTCGTTGGTGTGCAGCGTCGAGAAGACCAGGTGGCCGGTGAGCGCGGCCCGGATCGAGATCTGCGCCGTCTCCAGATCGCGCGTCTCGCCGACCAGGATCACGTCCGGGTCCTGGCGCAGGAAGGCCCGCAGCGCCGAGGCGAACGTGCGGCCGATGCCGTCGTTGATTTGAACTTGATTAACTCCCTTCAGGTTGTATTCGACAGGATCTTCGGCCGTCATAATATTGTGCTCGGGCGAGTTGATCGTGTGAATGGCCGAGTAGAGCGTCGTCGTCTTGCCCGAGCCCGTCGGCCCCGTGATCAAGACCATCCCGTGGGGCTGCCGGATCACCTTTTCGAAGTGCTCGAGCGCCCCCGGATCGAAGCCGAGCTTGGTCAGATCGAGCTGCAGGGCGTCCTTGTCGAGGATTCGGAGGACGGCCTTCTCCCCGAAGATGGTCGGCAGGACCGACACCCGGAAGTCGATCTCTCGCGTGTTGTAGCGCAGTTTGATGCGGCCGTCCTGGGGCAGCCGGCGCTCGGCGATGTCGAGATTCGACATGATCTTGATACGCGACGTGATGGCCGCCTCCAGCCGCTTCGGCGGCGACAGCATCTCGTGCAGCACGCCGTCGATGCGGAACCGGATGCGGAAGACCTTCTCGTAGGGCTCCCAGTGGATGTCGCTGGCGCCCTTCTGGATGGCGTCGACCAGCACCATGTTGACGAGCTTCACCACCGGCGCCTCGTCGGCCGACTCCTTCAGCTCGAAGACGTCCATCTTCGTGCCGTCGTCGTCGCCCACGACCTCCACGCCCTCGAGGTCGCTCGAGATCGTGTTCATCGCCTCCGCCATCGACCCGGCGCCACTCTCGTAATACTTCTCGATGGCCTCGCGGATCGCGCCCTGGGCGGCCACCACCGGCAGCACGCGCAGGCCCGTGATGAAGGTGACGTGGTCGATGGCGTGCACGTTGACCGGATCGGCCATGGCGACCGTCAGGCTGTCGCCGTCGCGCTGGATCGGCAGCAGATCGTAGCGCCGCGCGATGCCGCCCGGGAGGAGCTGGATGACGCTCGACTCCACGTTGACCGAGGACAGCGTGATCGACGGGACGCCGTACTGCTGGGAGAGGAAGCCCGCGAGCTGATCCTCGTTGATGAAGTGCATCCGCACGAGGATCGAGCCGAGCTTCTCGGTCGAGCCTTTCTGCTTGCGCAGCGCCTGGGCGAGCTGATCGCGCGTGATGAGGCCGCCCGCCACCAGGAGGTCGCCGAGCGGCATCAGGCGTGCGCGCGGCTCCGATCGCACGGCCACCGGCTTGACCGGCGGCTTCGCCGGCACCTTGCTGGCCGGCGACGCCGTCCTCACCGCCGTCGGCACCGCCGGGGCCGCGGGGGCCGGCGCGGGCGATGGCGCCGTTGCGGTGGCGGTCGCCGCGGTCGGGTTGCGACGGGCCCGCACCAGGCGAGCGGTGACGCTCGCGAGCTTCTCGCGCTCACCGAGCTTGACGTAAATTTCTGCGAGGGCCTCGAGGGCGCTCACGTCGGCCGGATTGGCCTCGGTGATCATCTCGAAGACCTCGGCCGTCTGGCCGAGCTCGCGCCGCTGGTCAGGGGTCAGGTCGGGCATGAGCGATTAGGGCAGACGCGGCTCCCACGATGGCCGCACCTCCCCGGGCCGGAGCGGCGTGGCGAATTCACCCGTCCGCTTGGGACGGCTGCGCGTCTCGGCGAGCACCGCGGCGACACCCTTGCCCGCCTCCTTGGCGAACAACCGCACCATGCCCACCGTCGTGCGCTCGTCGAAGATGGCGAGCAGGATCGCCTCCTCGTCCACCGTCGAGACGTGGATGGATTGCTTGATGCCCTCGTGGAAGAGGACCGTGAACTCGGTCTCACCGAGGAGCTGGGCCATGGCGCTGGTCGAGCTGAACGCGGCCGCGGCGAGGGCAGAGATGGAGACGGTGTCGAGCGCTCGGGCCACGCCGTCCATGGCGAGGAGCTGGCCACTCCGGTCGATGAGCAGCGCCTCGATCGCGGCCGACTCGCTCAGGAACCGCTGGAGGATCTCGCGGATCCGTGTCGCATCGTTTTCCTGGATGACCATGTCTCGCACCTTCGTCATCTTGCCCCCTTCCCGCCGTCGCCGAACTCGCCGGCGAGGACCATGCGTGACACCGTGTTGAGGGTGTCGAAGACACCCTTGCCTTCGACCGCGACCGCCTCGAAGAAGGGCACCCGCCGGGCCCTTCGATTGAGCAGGTACTCGAGGTAGTCGATCGGCGCGATGTTCGGCAGGTCGCGCTTGTTGTACTGGATGACGTACGGAATCTCGTCGAGCGAGGACTGATACCGCTGCAGGTTCTCGTCGAGGTTCTTCAGGCTCTCGACGTTCTCGGGCAAGCGCTCGTACTGCGAGTCGGCCACGAACACGACGGCGTCGACGCCGCGCAGGACGAGCCGCCGCGTCATGTCGTAGTGGACCTGGCCGGGGACCGTGTAGAGCTGGAAGCGCGTCTCGAAGCCACGGACCGCGAGCGCCGACACGGGCAGGAAGTCGAAGAAGATGGTGCGGTCGTCGCCGGTGGCGAGCGACACCATGTTGCCCTTGTTGGTGTGGGGCAACGACTTGTGGACGTACTGGAGGTTGGCCGTCTTCCCGGCCACACCCGGGCCGTAGTACACGACCTTGAAGTTGATGACCTTCTCGGCGTGATTGATGATCGACACGCCCGCCTCCTCAGCGCGCTCCCAGTCGCGTCACCGCGCGCTCGAGCTCCAGGCGGGCCAGCCCCAGGCGATCCACCGGGCCGCCGCCGGCGACGAGGAGCGCGGCGGCGCCGCGCCCGGCGTCGACTTCTCGCACCACGAGTCGGTCCTCACCCATGCGCAGGATGAAGGACTCGAGCGGGCCCAGTGCGCTGCCGCGCATCGCCTCGCGCAGGGCGCGCGCATAGTGAGCGAGCGGCCGCGCCGCCAGCCCTGGCGCCAGGAACATGTAACAGATCAGCGACGATGAGCGGTCCTGGAGCACCGTGGGCACCACTTTCCCGAAGGCCCGGAAGGATTCGCCGAGCGTACGGACGTGGGACGGCACGGTGGTGTCGCGCAGGTCGTCACCACCGTCGCCGTATCCATTCATCGAGCTCGAGCGTCGGCCGTTCAACGCCCCGGCTTCGACCGCTCGCAGCGCCACGCGCTCGAGATAGGCCAGCGGCGCGCCCGGAGCGACGGCCACGGCCAGCAGCGGCGCCGACTCGGCCAGCACACCGAGGGGGGTCAGCACGATCGCGCCCTGAGCGCCTCGAACCGTCGCTTGCGAGGCCGGCGCGGGCAAGCGTCGATCGTCGAGGAGTGGCGCCAGTATGGCCGCGCTCTCCACCACCGCGTCGGCGGCCAGCTCGGGCGACGCCACGCTGAGCACGGTCAGGCGGCCCACCCGCTGCTCCTGGACCTCGAGCGCGCTCAGGATCGGCTTCAACAACGCAGCGACACGGCTCGGCTCGGCGCGCCGGCGACGCTCGATGAAGGGCGCCGACACGCGCGGCGGCTCCAGCTCTTGCTCGGCGACCGGCACGACCTCGCGCTCGGTAGCGGCGGCGAACCGAACGCGCTCGGGCTCCGGCTCGCCTTCCACTTCGTTCTCGACGACGACCTCACGTTCGGCCGCGCCGATCGGGTCGGACATCACCGGCTCAGGCTCGGGCTCGGGCTCCGGCTCCGCAGCCGGCTCTCGCTCGAGAGCAGCCTCCCGCTCGACGACCGGCGCGTGCTCGAAGCTCGGCGCTCGCTCGACCAGCGGTGTTCGCTCGATGACCGGTGCTCGCTCGAGCACCGGCTCGCGCTCGACGGCGGGCTCGACCGAGACGGCCGGCTCTTCAAGCTCGGGCTCGGGGGCTCGGGTAACGTCGAAGCGCTCGATGGTGAGGGACCGCGCCACCTCGGCGACCGGCGCGGCCGGGCGCTCCTCGGACGGCGGCGGCACGTGGGGCTGGAACGGCGGCGGAAAGTCCTCGATGCCGCGCACGTCGACGATGGGAGAGGACAGCGCGAAGGCGTCGCCGGGTAGCTGACGGATCACCTCGTCGAGCGGGAGGGTCAACGCCCCTTCCGGGAGCCGAGCCGCGATGTCAGCGTCGGACACCGTCACCGCCTGGCGCGGGAACTGCTCGGCGACCACGCTCCACTGCACGCGGGCTCGACCCTCGGCGAGCTGCGGCCCCAGCAGGCGGCGTGGAACGAGGAGATGGCCGGGCTCGAGCAGGTTCGCGCCGAGACGATCGAGCGGCAGGCGAAACGCGTCAGCAGGAAGCTGACCCGCGATGCGCTCGAACGAGATGCGCACCATCTCCTCCGCCGGCTCCGAGTGCGGCGGTCGAGACGCCTGGGCCGGCGTGACGGTGGCCTCTTCGCGTCGTGGCCCTTCCTGCCGCTGAACGGGTTGAGGCGCCGGCGGTGTGACGTGCGGCGGCGGCGTGACGACGGAAGGAGGAATGACGGCGGGCGGCGTGACCGCAGGCGCGGGCGGCCGCGGCGGCACGATTTCGGCCTTCACGGAATGTGGGGGCGACGCTGGCGCGACCAGCGGTGGCGGCGCCGACGCGACTGGTGCCGACAGGAGAACAGGCGCTGGTGCAGGCACCGGGCGGGGCGCGGGTGCGTGAACGGTCGCATGTGCAGGTGAGCGCATCGCTTCGGGTGCACGCTCCTCCGCCCGGTGAGGGCGCTCCTGGGAGCGCTTGCTCTTCTCCTTTCGCGACCGCGGCCGGGATACCGCGAGCGGCGCCAGGCTCGTCGCGACGGCGAACATCTGTAAGCCGACCAGCGGCGGCAGATCGATCACGCTGAGCCCCACCGCGCGCTCGGCGGCTATGCCCATGACCTGCACCAGCACGGCCGCGGTGGCGATCACCAGCATCACGTGGAGCGCGCAGCGACCGACGAAGATGCCGAGCGCGCGGAGGCCCACACGACGAACGAGCGCCGTCAGGGCCAGGAAGAGATAGAAGCCGAGGGGCGCGACGAGCGCGTGCATCGGAGTCAACGTGAGCGGCGTTCCCGCGAGTTGCCACAGATCGTACTTCACGACCGCGTACGCACCGCCGCCATAGACCACCAGGCCGAACAGGAGGGACGAGAACACCGACCCGCGCGCGGCCATCAGAGGGCCCGCTCCAGGTCGGGCAATGCCTTCCTGACGACGTAACGCGCCTTGCCGAGGGCGGAGGCGTCGGCCACGACCACGGCGAGGAGCGCCGAGCGGCCGACGGCGTGCAAGAGCAACATGCCGTGCTGATATTCGAGAATCATTCCGAGCAGCCCCCCTTGGGCGAGATCGCGGCCGATCCCGTGTGACGACTCCGCGACGCACGCGCTGAGCGCGGCGGCGACCTCGGCATCCAGAGCGTGGTCACCGGCCGACTCGATGAGGAACCCCTCGCGATCGGCGAGCGCGGCCAGTCGCACGCCGGGCGTGGTGCACAATGATTCGAGCCGCGACTTCAAATCGTCTCCAGAGAATTCCTCACTGACCTCGAGCGCCGCGATCGGCTCCGCCGCGGCCCGACTGGCCGCCGCGCGCGGTGGTTGCTGCGCGACCGGCGGCGGGGGTGGAGGCGGAGCGGGTGGCGGTGGCGCGGTCGACGGCGTCGGCGCGCGCTCGGGCACCGGGGGAGGCGCCACGCTCCCACGGGGCGCGGGCGGCGCCGGCGACGCCGGAGCGGCGGTGATCACCCGCGAGCCGAGCAGGCCCTCGATCTTCCGCACCAGCTCCTCGGCCGCGAACGGCTTGAACATGACGTCGTTGGACTGCACCTCGGCCGCGCGCGCCAGCACCGTGCTGTTCACCACGCCCGAGATCAGGAGTACCGGGATCCGCGCCACCGCCGGGTGCGCGCGCACGAACTCGCAGACCTTGTATCCGTCCTTGTCGGGCAGGATCACGTCGCAGACGACGATGTCGGGCCGCTCCTGCTCGATCCGCTCCATCGCCTCGGTGCCGGTGGCCGCGGACAGGACCTCGACGCCTCGCCCCGTCAGCGCCTTTTCGACCACCTTTCGCACGCTGAGGCTGTCGTCCACGACCAGGACCTTCGGCATGATCGCCTCCTCCTAGTTGCTCGACACGCCGGCGGCGGTGTCGGCCCGGCCCTCGTCGATGCCGGCCGCGGTGCTGAGGAGCAGCGACTCCACGCTGCGCTCGATCGTCCGCTGGAATGAGGTGGCCGCCTCCATCGGGTTGAAGAAAAATGTCCCGCCCGGCGCGCGATGCGACGTCACCACCAGCGCGGTGAACGCCGGCTCGCCGACGAGGTGTCCGAACTCCGCGTGGACGATGCGTCCGCGGTCGAACACCACCGTGCCTTCCCCGGAGGCCAGCGCGAGGACCAGATGCCCGGTCTTGCCGCCGAGCGCGATGGCCTGGGCCACCTCGGCCAGGTCCATGACGTCGAGCGAGCCGCGCAGCCCCTCGGGCGCCGCCGCCACTGCCACCGGCACCGGCTCGGACTCGGACTCGGGGATCGTGCGCGCGGCCAGGAGGCTCCTGACCTCGGTCACGATCGTCTCCGGCGAGAACGCGCCGACGAGGATCCGGTCGGCGCCACCCTCGTCGAACGCTCCCGCCGGCACCTCGTCCTCGGCGTCGGCCAGCACGACGAAGAGAATTCCCGTGAACTCGGGGTCGCTCCGCACGATGCCGCAGAGCTCGTAGCCGTCGATGTCGTGGATGCGCGCCCGGCTCACGATGAGATCGGGGCGGTCGCGCTCGAGCATCGTCAGCGCGAACGAGCCGCTGACCACCGCGGACACGTCGGTGAGCCCCGCCACGGCGAGCGCCTTCTGCAGGGCGGCCACGGTGCCGCGATCGGGATCAATGAGCAGCAGCCGCGCCATCGCCCGCCGCCAGCGTCGAGACGTCCACGAAGGTGACACCCTCGGGCACCCGCGAGCCGCCGGGCGGGCCGAATTCCAGCACGGAGTCGATCGGCACTCCGATGTCGGCCCCACCGCTTCGAGTGAACAGACAGAGGAATGGCGGCAGGCCGGTGGCGCCGTCGCCCAGTCGACGACGCAGATCCACGAGCGGCACGATGCGGCCACGATGCACGGCGACGCCGAGGATCGCCGGGTCGTCGCAGGGTACCGGGGTCACCATGGAGATCCGCGCGATCTCCGCCACCTCGGCCCCGTTTACGGCCACGCGTCGATCGCCGAGGGCGACGACCATGAGCGCGCGGGGGTCGGCCGCCGCCGTCATACCGCCACCTGCCTCGGCCAGGCGCGGGCGAGCAACCCGCGGGGCGCGATCACGACGACGACGCGGTCGTCGAGCAGGGCCAGCCCCTCGAAGTGCACGCGCTCCTGGCCGCGGAACACCGGCGGCAACGCCGTGAGGGCACGCTGATCCAGGCGGGCCGGCGTCCCCACGGCGTCGACGACGAGCGCCGCCGTCCGGCCGGCCCCGTCGTCCATGAGCAGCACGCGCCCGGTCCGCGGCCCTGCCGGCAAGCGAAAGATGCTCCGGAGGTCGATCACCGGGAACGTGGCCCCGTCGAAGGCGATGGATCGTCCCGCCTCGCGTCCGGCCGGGAACAGATGCCGCACGCGGGCCGCGTCGATCGCGTAGTCCACGCACGCCACCGTGAACAGCGCCACGCTGCGCGTGCTGCCCGGTCCACCGTCGCCAGCGCTGCGGCCCCAGTCAAACGGCACGCCGGCCTCGCGTGACCGCACGCACGATGTCGTCGACATAGCCGTTGAGCGTCGGGGGAATGTCGTCGAGCGGGAGCACGGCGTTCGCCGCGCCCGCCTCGGCGGCCGCCCGCGGCATGCCGAACACGACCGACGTCGCCTCGTCCTGGGCGATGATGAGCCCGCCCGCTCGGCGGATCGCTCGCGCGCCAGCCGCACCGTCGCGGCCCATGCCCGTGAGGATCACGCCGATGCTGCGCGCGCCCACTCTCCGCGCCATCGACATCATCGCGAGGTCGGCCGACGGGCACTCGCTGTCGCGCGTCGGCGGCGCGTGGAGCACGACGCGCCCGCCCGGGGCCAGCGTCAGGTGATGCGAGCCGGGGCACACGTAGACGACGCCTCGCTCGATCCAGTCGCCGTGAACGGCCTCCTTCACCCGCAGGGCGCACCGACCGGCCAACTCACCAGCGAAGGCGGTGGTGTACGGCGCCGGCATGTGCTGGACGATCAGCACGGCGGCCGGGAAGTCGCCGCCCAGCCGGGGAACCAGCGAGAGCAGCGCGGCCGGGCCGCCGGTCGACGCCGCCATGAGCACGCAGGGCGTTGCCTCCCAGTACCGTCGGTCCTCGTTCGGTGGCTCACTCGACGTGGCGACAACCGCGGAGGGTGGCGCGGCCGTCGCTCGACTCGCCGTTCGCACGGGACGGACCCGCGACGCCATGCGGACCTTGCTGACGATCTCGTCGCGGAGGGCCTCGAGACCGAGATCGACGGTGAACGAGGGCTTGGCGACGAAGTCGACCGCCCCCAGCTCGAGCGCCCGGATGGCGGCCGACGAGTCGCGCCGGGTGTACGCGCTGATCATCACGATGGGCGTCGGCCGCTCGCTCATGATCCGCTCGACGGCGGACAGGCCGTCGGCGCGCGGCATGTCGACGTCCATCGTGACCACGTCAGGGCGGAGGGCCGACACGGCGTCCACGGCCTCCAGGCCGTCGGCGGCCGATCCCACGACCTCGATGTCGGGATCGCGGCTCAGGATCGTGTTGATCACGCCGCGCATGAAACGTGAGTCCTCGACGACGAGCACGCGGATCATGGCGCCGTCTCCAGCGCCGATGCGGCGACGAGAGCGTCGACGAGCCGGACGAGCGTGTGCTCGTCCACGGGCTTGGTGACGCAGTGACTGACCCCGAGCTCGCGCGCCAGCGCCGCGTGCTTCTCGCCCGCCCGCGTCGTCAGCACGACGACCGGCACGTCGCGCATACCCGGGCGGCGCCGGATGTCGCGGATGAGCTCGTAGCCGTTCAGGCGGGGCATCTCGAGGTCGGTGACGAGGACGTCCACCTCGAGCTCGCCGAGCCGCTGGAGCGCCTCGAGGCCGTCGTTGGCCGTGACGACGGAGAAGCCGCCGCGCTGGAGCATCTGGCCGACGAACTTGCGGATGCTGATCGAGTCGTCGACAAGGAGGACCCTCCGCCCGTCGACCACCGGCCGCGCCGGGGGCGCGATCTCCTCGGCGGTCACGTCGGCGCCGGCGGAGTGGTCGGCCAGACGCGTGGCATCGAGCAGCAGGATCACCCGGCCCTCGCCCGAGATCGTGGCGCCCGAATACGGCCCGACGCCTTCGAGGAACGCGCCCAGGCTCTTGATCACGATCTCTTCCTTCCCGAGCAGCTCGTCCACGGCGACCGCCAACCGCTTGCGTCCAGCCCGCAGCACGAGCACCGGAACGGCCGTGGGCTCGGAGCCGCGCGGCAGCCCGAGCACATCGGGCAGGCGGATGAAGTCGACGGGCTGGCCTTCGACGACGACGGTCGGGGTCTCGTCGATCGGCCGGACGTCGTCGGACCGGACCCGCATGACGAGCTGCACGGCCGAGACGGGAATCGCCAGCACCTCGCCGCCGACCTTGACGAGGAAGACGTCGGCGATCGCGATGGTCAGCGGCAGCTTGATCGTGAAGCGGGTCCCCGTCCCGACCTCGGTGTCGACCTCGATGTCGCCGCCGACCCTGGTCACGTTGGTCCGCACCACGTCCATGCCGACGCCGCGACCCGCCGCCGTCGTGACGCTCGCCGCGGTGCTGAACCCGGGCAGGAAGATGAGGTCGAGGAGCTCGCGGCGGCCCATCGAGGAGGCCGCTTCGGCGTCCACGAAGCCGCGCTCGACGGCCGAGGCCCTGAGATGGTCGGCGTCGATGCCACGGCCGTCGTCGGCCACCTCCACGTACACCGCGCCGCTCTTGTGATAGGCGCGCAGACGCACCGTTCCCGCGGCCGGCTTGCCCCGCGCGAGGCGCTCGTCCTCGGGCTCGACGCCGTGGGTGATCGCGTTCTGGATCAGGTGCAGCAGCGGATCGGCGATCTGCTCGATGATGGTGTTGTCCATCTCGACCGTCTCGCCGCTGACCTCGAGGGTGACGGCCTTGCCGGCGAGGCGGGCCGCCTGGCGAACCTGACGCGAGACGCGCGTGAACAGGCGCCCGACCGGCACCATCCGGGCTCGCGTGATCTGGCGCCGCAGATCGCCGGTGAGGCGCTGGACCTGACCGGTGTCGTCGCGCACGGTTCGCACGACGGCGGCGAGCTGGGCCTGGATCTCGGAGACGTCGCTCGAGATCTCGCCGACGCTGCGGGCCAGGATGTTGAAGTCGTCGTACCGATCGAACTCGAGCTCATCGAACCCGGGCGGACCTCCGGCCACCCTCACCTCGTCGATCCGTGGGTCCAGGTACTTGCGCTCGAAGTCGCGCACGACGGCCGTCATGCGCGACTGGCTGAAGACGAGGAGCTCGTTCACGCGCTCGAACTGGCTCAGCCGGCGCTCGAGGCGGCTGCGCGCGATCACCAGCTCGCCGACGAGATTCATGAGGGCGTCGAGCCGGTCGAGGTGGACCCGGATACTGGGACGGATGATCGGCCGGGGCTCGGCGGCGTCTTCTTCGACCGTCATGTCGTCGGCGGGAATCGGCGCGAGTGGAAGGGGTGTCAGCGCAGTCGCGGCCGGCGCGAGCGCCGTCGGCTCGGCGGGAATCGGCAGCGCGTCGAATAGACGCCTGGCCTGCTCGACCAGCATGTCGAGCTCGGTCGGCGCACCTTCCGCCGACGCCAGCATCGCGCGCAGGGCGTCGGTCCCCGCGAAGACCGCCTCGATGACGGCCGGGGTCAGCTCGATCTGCGACTCGCGGACGGCGCCGAGCAGGTCCTCGATCCGATGAGCGAGGTCGCCGACGACTCGGCAGCCCACCGTGTACGCGGCGCCCTTCAGCGTGTGGACGGCACGAAAGAGCGCGGCCAGCTCGGCGTCGCTGGCGCCAGCGCGCTCGAGCTTCAGCAGCGACGCGGTCATGGCGTCGAGGTGCTCGGCCGCCTCGGGGCCGAAGTACTCGAGGACGTCGGGGTTCTCGGCGAAGAAGCTCGCCAGCTCACCGAGCCGTGGCTCCTCGACGGGAGCCGCCGGCGTCGGTGTGTGCGTGGTGGCCGTGGCCATGAGGGTGGCGGTGTCCTCGTCCCCGCCCGCCGCGATGGCGTCCAGCGCCACTTTGAGATCGGCGATCAGATCGTCGAGGACCGCGGCCGCCTGAAGGCGTTCGGCCGCGGGCGCCGGGGCCGACGTCTGGACGATCGTTTCCATCGTGGAGGCGATGGCCGAGACGCCGGGAAAGCCGTTGAGCGCCGCCGCACCCCTGAGCCGGTGGGTGAGCACCAGGAGGGGCTCGACACGGCCCTCGGCCACGAGCGCCGGCGCGTGGTCCTCGATCTCGCCGAGCGTGTCCCAGGCCTCCATGAGGAACACGCTGACGAGAAACTGGCGATCGGGGACTGCGTTCACGCAGGGATCCTCTGGAACATGACGCCGGACGGGCGGTGAATCGCGCGGAAGTTGTCGACGGGAGGCGTCACGCCCTCGGCGTGGCCGAGGAAGAGATAGCCGCCGCGGCGAAGCGCCGCGGTGAGCCGGGTGAGGATCTGGTCCTTGGTCGGACGCATGAAGTACAAGCAGACGTTGCAGCAGAAGATGGCGTCGAACTTTCCGAGATAGAGCTCGCGCCGGATGTCGTGGCGGAGGAAGCGCACCATCGCGCGCAGCTCGGGCCGCACGGTGAAGGCCGGTCCTTCCGGCTCGAAGTAGCGCTCGAGATAGAGCGGAGGCACGCTGGCCACCGACAGTGGCCCGTAGACGCCACGGCGGGCCGCGGCGAGCGCCGCCCTTCCGACGTCCACGCCGAGGATCTCGACCTGGCGATGCGCATCGCCGCCGAGGTTCTCGCGGGCGGTCATCGCCAGCGAGTACGCTTCCTGTCCCGTCGAGCAACCGACCGAGAGGATCCGCAGGCGCGTCGCGCCCGCTGCGAGGGAATCGGGCAGCACCACGTCGCTGAGCAGCGCGTGGTGGCCGGGATAGCGGAAGAAACACGTCTCGTGCACCTGGAGCGCTTCGTCCAGGGCTTCGCCGACACGGTCGTCGTTGCCGGCCGAGGCCTCCAGCTCGCTCAGCCAGCTATCCCAGTTGTCCGCGCCGGCCCACGCCATGACGGCGCGGGCGCGGGCTGTGAGGAACGGCAGACGCGTGGACGGAAGCGCCATCCCGGTGCGTCGGGAAATGACCGTGGCCAGTCGCTGCAGCTCTGTAGGAGTGGGCGCCATGGCTGTTCGTCCTTCCCGCTAATTCGCCAGCTTGAAGCGTGTGAGGCTCGTCATCAGTTCCTCCGCGAGCTTGACTACGTGATCCATCGTCTTGCGGGCTTCGACCACGCCCTTCTCGGTCTGCACGGCCACGCCGGCGATGGACTGGACGGCGACGGCCACGCTCTCCACGCCACGCACCTGCTGCTGGGTGGCCAGCGAGATGTCCTGGGCCAGCTCGGCAGACTTCTTAGAGATGTCGCCGATGTCGCGCAGGCTCTCGCCGGTCTGCACCGCGGTGCGATATCCCGACTCGACCTCCTTGGTGCCGTCCTCCATCGCGATCACGGCTTCCTGCGTCTCGGTCTGGATCGTCTTGATCAGCACGACGATGTCCTTGGCGGCCTTGGCCGAGCGCTCGGCCAGCTTGCGCACTTCCTCGGCCACGACAGCGAAGCGCAGGCCGGCTTCACCGGCGCCGGCGGCCTCGATGGCCGCGTTGAGCGCGAGCAGGTTGGTCTGCGACGAGATCTCCTCGATCGTGTTGACGATCTCCGAGATCTCCAGCGAGCGATCGGCCAGGGTCTTGATCTTCTTCGAGATGCTCTGCACCTCGCCGCGGATCCGCTGCATGCCGACCAGGCCGACCTTGACCGCGTCACCGCCCTTCTGCGCGGAATCGAGCGTGAGGCGAGCGGCGCTGGCCGACGCCTCGGCGTTCTCGGCGACCTGACGCACCGAGAGCGTGAGCTCCTCCATCGCGCTCGACACGCCCATCGCCTCGCGCGACTGGGCCTGGGCGCCCGCCGTCATCTGGTCCATGGTCACGATCAGGTCGTTGGCGCTGCCCGAGACCTGGCGGGCCGACTGGCGCACGTCCTTGATGAGTGCGCCGAGCTCGTCGACCATGACGTTGATCGCGTCGACGACGCTGCCCAGGATGTCGGACGTCACGTCGCCACGTTTGCTCAGGTCGCCCTGCGCGATCTCGGTGGCGATGTCGAGGAAGCGGGTGATGTTGCGCTGGAGGTCCTCACGCTTGCGCCGCTCGTCGTCGCGCTCGGCCTCGGTCTGCACCAGCGAGCGGAGCCGGACCACGGTGTCGTTGAACGTGTGGGCGAGCTGGCCGATTTCGTCGCGGGAGGTCACCGACACCAGCTTGGAGAGATCGCCCTGACCGACCCGCTCGGCGATGCGCACGACCTGGCCCACCGGCTTGCTGATCCGGCGGGCGAAGACCACACCGGCGAGCACGGCCACGACGGCGACGCCGGCGAAGATGAAGAGCAGCCGCTCACCGGCCCCGGCCGCGGCGGCTTCGATGATCGCCCGGTCCATGCCGACCCGAACGGTCCCGAGCTGGCCGGCCAGGACGGGCACGCCGATGTCGATGATGTGGCTCTCGGTGCCCGTGACCGGATCGGTGTACTGGACGTCTTTGACCTGCTGGACCACGTCGCCGGGCACGACGTTCTTCTCCGCGAGGCCCGCCGGTACCAGCGGCGCAAACGTGTGGGCGACGAGGTGCCGGCCCGCGTCGTAGACCACGACGTACTGGACGCCGCTGATGGCCGCGAACTGGTCGATCGCGCTCTGGACGGTCGAGGCGTCGCGCGTGAGGAGCAGGTCCACCGACGACGAGGCCAGGCTCTTGGCGATGGCCATGCCCTTGGAGGTGAACTCCTCGGTCATCTTCTGGCGCAGCGTCTGGACCGAGACGTACCAGGTGATGGCGGCCAGCGGCACGAGGGCGGCGAAGAGGAAGAGGATGATCTTGGGCAGCAGTCCGAAGCGGACCTTGCGCTCGCTGCTCGCCGGCCTCGTCCGGTCGGTCGTCACGCCTTCACCGCCGCCGACCAGTCGGTCACGGGGACCCAGCGGCCGTTCTCGACGCGCGTGAAGTAGACGCTGTCGAGGCCCTGATGACGCTCGGGGCCGAACGTCAGCGGCGCGCCGATGCCCAGGTCGACGTTCTTCAGGGACTCGAGCGCGGCGCGGAACGACGGCCGCGTCGGGTTCGCGCCGGCCCGCCGGAGCGCCTCCACGATCACCTTGGCGTTCACGAATCCCTCGAAGCTGCGGAAGCTGTGGGGCTCGGGCGCGTACTTTCCGTCGCGGAGCGCTTCCGGGACCTGCGGCGCGTGTCGGTCCATCATGGCGCGGTACTCGACGACCGCGGGCAGGCTCGCGTCGTCGTAGGAGGGCACCACCTGCGAATTGATGAGGGCCTGTGTGTAGTCCCGGCCGCTCGTCTTGCCGTGGGTAACGAGCAGGCTGAGCATCGCCTCGCATCCGACGAAGGACACGTTGGAGATGGGGACGGGCCAGCCCGCGTCGCGCGCCGAGCGCACGAACGCGCCACACCCCTGGTAGGCGCCGGTACACAGCACGACATCCACGCCGGCCTGGCGCAGCGCCTTCACGGCCGGCGTCATGTCCTCGTCGAACTTCGCGCCGCGCTTGTAGGTGGCTTCGGCCGCGATCCGGGCGCCGCGCATCGCGAGGCCGCGGGCGACGCCGTCGGTACCGCTGCGTCCGTACGCGTCGATCTGGTAGTAGACGCCGAACTTCCGCGCGCCCAGCTGCCAGAAGCGCTCGACGAGGGCCATCATCTCCTGGCGGTACGACGCGCGGATGTTGAAGACCTGGTCGACGAAGGGCTCCTCGCGCTGGGGCTGCGCCCCGGTGAAGTTGCCCACCAGGACGACCTGGTGGTCGGCGTAGCGCTTGATGACGGGCAGCGCCCGGGTGAGGGTCGGCGTGCCCACGTAGTTCGAGAGGAAGAACACCTGCTCCTTCTCGATGAGGTCGATCGTGTTGCGAATGCACGGCGTCGGCTCGTAGCCGTCGTCGAGCGCGATCACCGACACCATCCGGCCGTGGATGCCGCCTCGCGCGTTGATCTCGGTGTAGCAAGCCTGCGCGCCGCGATAGAGCTCGGTCCCGAGGCCGGCGTTCGCGCCCTTGAAGGCCGCCGTCATGCCGATGCGGATGTCGCGCGTGGTGATCCCGGGCGCACTGGCCGTGCGGTCGGGCAAGAATGCGTCGCGTGAGCCCGCGCGCGGGCTCGACGTCTGCGACCAGGCCGTGTCGCGCGAGTAGAGCGCGCTGACGACGCTCCACCCGATGGCCCCTAACGCGCGGCGCCGTTTCATCTCAGGCCTCCCGATGACGCAGGGTCGCCACGACCTTGTCGGCGTCGAGCAGCGTGACGAAGCCATCGCTCCGGCGCAGGCGGCCCAGCGCGCACGCGACGTAGGGTTGGTGGGAGGCGTCCCCGATCTCGAGGACGTCGTCGAACGTCTCGAGCCCGATGACGTCGTCGATCAGGAGGCCCACGTGAGCGCCAGCGCCGGCAACGACCAGCGCGCGACGACGGCGACCGGTGCGCCGGACCGCCGCGCCGAGCAGACGCCCGGGGTCGACGATGGGCAACACGTCGCCTCGCAGGTTGGCCACGCCGACGATCTGGGGCGGTGCCGCCGGCACCGACGTCAGCTCGTCGAGCATGACGACCTCGCGCACGCGGCGCAGGTCGAACGCGAACGGCTCGGCGCCGACCGTGAAGATGCAGACGCGGAGGCCGACGAGGGTCTCGAGCACCGCGGTGTTGACGACGGTGGCGGTGGCGCTCATCGCACGAACCGGCGGATCGCCGTGAGCAGCTGGTCGGCGCTGAAGGGTTTGGGCAGGTAGTCGTCCGCGCCCTGGCGGAGGCCCCAGACGCGATCGCACGCCTGGTTCTTCGACGAGACGACGACGACGTGCGTCTGCCTCGTGCGCTCGTCACGACGCAGGCCGCGGAGGATCTCGTAGCCGTTGCGCTTGGGCATGACGATGTCGAGCAGCACGACGTCGGGCCGCTCCGTGGCGATCTTGTCCTCGAGGTCCTCGCCGTCGATGTACGAGAGCACCTGGTGCCCGGCGGCCCTCAGGATCGACTCCATCACCTGGAGCTCGGAGTACGCGTCGTCCACGACCATCACCTTGCCCATCCCGAGCTGAAACCTCCTCTGGGCACACGGCCGCGACCGTGTGAGACGGAGGGCGGTTGTGCAACTGATCTGCCAAGCCGGCTGGCGGTGCGGAGGTGGCGTTACTTCAAGGAAAACGCGACTGCGGCTCGTCGGCACGGACCGAAATCGCTGCGCCGATCGCGGTCGAGCCTCGAATCGCGTGACAACTTTGCGCGGTCACCTGACACGCTGGCATGCGAAGCACTGAATGATGCGTGCCCGACCGCGCGGACGCTGGATTTCCGGTCGCCTAGAAGTTTGGCGGGAATTTTGAATGCACCCGTGACATATGGTCTTCAAGCGATTCCTGAACGCGGTGGCCGGGGCGCGGCGGCCGGAGACCACCGTCGCCATGTTCCGCCAGGCCGGCCGCTTCCGCGATGCCGGGCGCTTCGAAGAGGCCGTCGAGCTGGTCGAGCGCGGCCTCAAGCTCGATGCCGACAACATCGTCGGCCACCTGATGGCCGGATCACTCCACGCGGTCTTCCGCGAGATGGACCGCGCCAAGGCGGAGTTCGAGCGCGTGCTGACGCTCGATTCCGTGCAGCCGCGCGCGCTGCTCGGGCTGGCGCGCATCGCGATGGAACAGGAGGAGAACGATCGCTCGGCCGAGCTGCTGCGCCGCGCGCTCGGTCGTTACCCCGATTTCCCCGAGGCGGCCGCGCTGCTGGCCGTCGTCACGACTGCCGTACCTGCCCGCCCCTCACGGCCCTCGAGTCCGGCGCCGGTCGTCCAGTCCGACCGTCTGCGCGTGCCGTCGGAGAGCCGCGAGACCCTGATCGCTCGTTCCGATTCCACGCTCGTGTTCGCCCAGCCCCGCGGCCCGCGCAGCGGCGAGCTGGCAACGCGCACCGCTCACCTCCACCGGCTGGCCGCCGCCCTGGTCGTACGCGCCGGGCTCGGCGCGCTCCACCACGCCATCATCGAGGGCGCCGCCGAAACGACGTACCTCCGGACCGACGGCGACGCGATGCTCTCGCTGACGTTCGGACGAGACATCGAGACGGCGGCTGCCCTCACCCACCTCGAACGCGTGTGGACGAACTGCCGGGCCGAGCTCTCGTCCCAGGTCGCGTGATGACGGTGGCCAATGGCGTCGGGCACTCGGCGCCGACCACGAGCGGCCGCGACCTGCGCACGCTGTTGCGCGAGCTGATCACGGTCGAGCACGTGCGCGGCGGGCTCATCGTCGCGCCCGACGGCCTGCTCATCGCCTCCGAGCTGCCCTCTCACATCCCGGTCGAAGCGTTGTCGGCGCTGGCCGCGACGCTCGGCCGCGAGCTCGAAGTCCGCGGGCCCCGACTGCGCCGCGGCAGCTTCCTCATGGCGAACTTCGCCGCCGGCGACGGATCCGTCTTCCTCGGCGGAACGCCGGTAGGGTTCATCCTGCTGCTGGCCGACGCCGAGGCGAATCGTGAGCGCGTTCGCCACGCCATGCGGGGGGCGATCGACGCCGTTCGTCAGGCCTGGAAGCGCTGATCAGCCGGCGGCGCGCTGCCGCCGCACCGTTCGGAACGTGATCGAGTAACGCAGCGTCTTCGTCGGCGAGACCGCGTGCTGCCACGCGGATCGCGCCGCCCCGCCCAGCACGTAGGCCGACCGTGGCTCGACACTCTGCGCATACGTCTGGCGCGCCGTTCCCTGCCCGCGCTGAAATCTGAAATGACACGCGCCCAGCAGCGACACCCCGACGACCACCGGCCCGAACTGCGGCGCGTCACGATGCCAGCCGATGCCGGCGCCGGCCGGGTACTCGTTGATCAGCACCTCGGCGAACGCGTCGGGATCGAGAGAGATCAGCGCGGCGGCACGAGCGCGCAACGGCGCGAGGAATTCCGGGAGCGGCGGGCCGGGCTCGATCTTCCAGGACTCGTAGCCGTAGCGCCAGCCGAAGTGAGCCGCCCGCCGGCGAGCCGCGACGCCGCGCAAGCGCACCTCGCCGAACTCGAGCCGGCGAATCTCCTCGGCGAGCGCCTCCTCTTCCGACGTCGTGAGGAACTCGGGATGATACGAAAAGCCGGCCGGCGGTTCCGCCGTCATGCCTCCGAGCGTCGCGGCGCCGTCACGCGCCGCCGACGCTAACTGGCCGCCGCGCGGGCCGCCGACCGCCCCGCGATCCGACCGAAGACGGCGCCGGCCATCAGCCCCGCCCCGCCCGGATAGTTGTGATAGAAGAGCCCGCCGAGCAGTTCGCCGGCGGCGAAGAGCCCGGGAATCGTTCGCTGCTCGCAGTCCACCACCTCGCCATCGGACGTGATCCGAAGGCCCCCGAAGGTGAACGTGATGCCGGTCGTCACGGCGTAGCCGACGAACGGCGGCGTGTCGAGCGGCTGGGCCCAGTTGGACTTCGGGGGCGTGATGCCCCGAGTCCCCTTGCCGTCCTTGATGGCCGGATTGAACGGCGCGACCACGACGGCCTTGTTGAAAGCCTCGACGGTCCGCACGAGCCCGTCCACGTCGATCTCCAGCTTGCTCGCCAGCTCGCGAATCGTCATGGCCTCGGCCTTCGTCACCTCGCGGATGCGGTACTCCTCGCGCAGCAGCGCCACCACCTTCTGGTCGAAGATCTGGAACGCGGCGCGGCCCGGCTGCTCGATGATGGTGCGGCCGTACTTGACGTAGGTGTAGTTGCGGAAGTCGGCGCCCTCGTCCACGAAGCGCTCCCCGCGCAGGTTCACGATGATGCCGAGCGGGTACGAGTGCTTCTGAAAGTTGTCACCGACCTTGCGGTCGCCGTGCCAGGGCGCGTTGAGATCCCACTGCACCGCGTGGCAGCCGCTCCAGTGGCCCCACGGCAGGGCGCCGATGTCGAGCGCCATCCGGATGCCGTCCCCCGTGTTGTAGGGCGTGCCTCGCACGCGCGCCAGCTCCCAGTTGCGCCCGAGATACCGCGTACGCATCTCGGTGTTGGCCTCGAATCCGCCGGAGGCGAGCACGACCGCGCGCGTCGCGATCGTCTCCATGCCCTGCGGCGTGCGCACGACGACGCCCGTGACGGCGCCGCGATCGTCGACGGCGAGCCGCATGGCCTTGGCCTGGAAGCGAACGGTGACGCCGGCCTTGGCCGCCGACTGGTACTCCATGTCGATGAGGCCCGGCCCGCCGCCGACCGCTTCGAGCACGAGGCCGCCCCAGAAGCGGAAGCGGTTGCCGACCTTGTAGGCCTGGCGGCCGAACATCGGGATCCAGCGGATGCCACGCTCCCTCATCCAGCGCACGGTCGGCTGCGACTGGCGGACGAGGAGCATGGCCATGTCCGGATCGGCGCAGTCCTCCGTCACCCGCATCAGGTCGTCGTAGTACATCTCCTCGGTGTAGGGCTCCACCTCCATGGCGGCCTTCTCCTCGTCGGAGAGGTCGCCGACGAGCGCGCACAGCTCCTCGAACGAGGAGAACGCGAAGCGGAAGCCGCCCGCGGTGAAGAACCCGTTGCCGCCGCGCCACTCCTCCGGCGCCTTTTCCAGCACGAGCACGCGCGCGCCGTGCTCGCGTGCCGAGAGCGCGGCGCAGAGGGCGGCGTTACCGCCACCCACGACCACGACGTCGTAAGCGTTCGCCGGCGCGCTCACGCTACGCCACGACCTCGCTGATCTGGATCTGCGGCGCGATGTTCGTGTAGTTCGGGATGTCGGCCATCAGCTCCTTGCCGTGGGCGCCCATCCCCTTCTGGAAATCGGCGAGCGAGTTGAAGTAGAGATGGCCGGCGCTGATGAACGGCGCCGGTGCACCGGGAGCGCCGCCCGCGATGCCCTTGTCGACCTCGTAGCGGACGAGCCCGGCGTCCTTGAGCCGCTCGCTCACCAGCCGCATGTGGCGGTTCTTGTAGTAGTCGTGATCGAACTTCTTCCCGGGCTCGTTGGCGTACAGCACGCTGACGCGGATCATCGTGGCCTCCTGGGATGTGCTGCGTACGCTAGTGCCGAACGGTGAAACGTGTCAAGTTGACTTCCAGCGGCCCGCGCGCGCATCATCCCGGCACTCGGAGGTCTTGGATGCGACCTCAGATCCTCAATCCGGCCACGCTCGCCTCCCTCTTCCGCGCCGAGCTCGAGCTGTGCAACGTGCGTCCGGGTGAGACGATCACCGTCCTCAGCGATCTGGCCTCGCGCCGCGAGTACGTCTCGGCGGCCTTCGCCGCCGCCCAGGCGCTCGGCGCCGACATCTACGAGATGTGCGTGAACGCGGTGCCCTCCTGGGACCGCGTGGGCGTGGCCACCGTCGGCCGGTGCAAGGGCACGGTGGACGCGCTCAAGGCGATCGATCTTTTGATCTGCCTGCACATTCCCCTCTTCACGAGGTGGCTCGCCGAGGTGAGATCCGCAGGCACGCGCGTGCTGATGATCATCGACGGGCCCGACGACCTCGAGCGGCTGATGTCGCCCCCCGGTCTCAAGGACGCCGTGCTTCACGCCGAGCAGCGGCTGGCCCGCGCCCGGGTCATGCGCGTCGTGAGCGACGCCGGCACCGATCTGAGCGTGCAGTGCGGCGCGTACCCTGTGATGGCGCAGTACGGGTTTGCCGAATTACCGGGACGCTTCGACCACTGGGGCGCCGGCATGGTGCACACGTTTCCCAACGAGGGCTCGGCGCATGGCGTGGTCGTGCTGCAGCCGGGCGACGTCGTCGTCCTGCCGTACTGCCGCTACGTCCACGACGAGGTCCGACTGCACATCGCGGGCGGCTTCATCCGCAAGATCGAGGGCGGCCTCGACGCCAAGCTCATGACCGAGTGGCTCGACGACAATCGCCAGTCGCCGGACGACCTGGACGGCCACGCGGTGTCGCACCTCGGCTGGGGCCTCAATCCCCAGGCGCGCTGGTACGACATCGCGCTCCACGGAGACGAGCCCGATCGCCATCACGCCGGGGCGCGCGCGTTCGCCGGCAACTTCCTGTTCTCGACCGGCCCCAACACCCAGGGCGGCGGCAACCGAGCCACGAAGGGACACTACGACGTGCCGATGCGGGACTGCACGGTGATGCTCGACGGCGACGTCATCATCGAGCGCGGACGGGTCGTCGATCCCAAGATGATCGTGCCGCGCGTCGCGCGGTGACGGTGGTCGTCGCCGAGCGGCTCAGCAAGCGCTTCTTCGCCACTCAGGCTCTCGACCAGGTCTCGCTCGAGCTCGCAGCGGGCGAAGTCCACGCGATCGTCGGCGAGAACGGCGCCGGCAAATCCACGCTGATCAAGATCCTCGCCGGCATCCACCAGGCCGACACCGGACGCATCTTCGTGGATGGTGTCGCTCGCCGATTCGGCGACCCGCGCGAGGCGCTCGGCGCCGGGCTCGCGTTGATCCCGCAGGAGCTGCGCCTGGTCCCCGCGCTCTCGGTGGCGGAGAACGTGATGCTCGGTCACCTGCCCTTCCGGCGGCGGCTCGGCCTCCCGGTGGTCGATCGGCGGTCGATGTACGAGCGGGCGGGTGTCCTGCTCGCCCGTCTCGGCTTCCGCGGCGACCCCGACATCCGCGTCGATGCGCTGGCGCACGCCGAGCGCCAGCTCGTGGCGATCGCGCGAGCCCTGAGCCGCCGCGCGCGCGTGCTGATCCTCGACGAGCCGACCGCCGCCCTCGAGGCGCGCGAAGTCCGCCGGCTCTTCGAGACGATCGCCGCGCTGAAGCGTGACGGCGTCGGGATCATCTACATCTCGCACCGCCTCGAGGAGGTCCTCGAGCTGGGCGACCGGTGCACGGTGCTCCGCGACGGCCGGGCCGTGGCGACGATCGAGCGGTCGGCCTTCGATCTCACGAGCCTCGTGCGTCACATCACGGGCCGTGACGTCGAGGCGACGAGCGTGGATCGACGCCGGCCGGTCGGCACGCCGCTCCTCGCTGGCGAGGGCGTCAGCGTCGCCGGGGGCGAGGTCCTGGCGATCGCCGGGCTCCTCGGCAGCGGCGCCGACCGCGTCCTGCGCCGTCTCTTCGGCGCCGCGGGCAGGATCACCGTGGAACGCGGCGACCGCCGCCGACTGCTCCGTCGGCCCGCCGACGGGGTCGAGGCCGGCCTCGGGTACGTCGGCGCCGACCGCGCTCAGGGCATCGTCCAGGGCGCGAGCGTTCGCGACAACATCTTGCTCGCCGCTCTCGACCGCGCCGGCCGGGGCCCCGGCGGAGTGTGGTGGAGCCGCGCCGCCGCCGACGCCATCGTGAGCGCGCTGATGGACGCTCTCGACATCCGCCCTCGCGACCCTGATCGTCCGGTCCGTGAGCTCTCGGGCGGCAACCAGCAGAAGCTGCTCTTCGCGCGCTGGCTGGCTGCCGAGGTCACCGTGCTCCTGCTCGACGAGCCGACCCAGGGGATCGACGTCAAGGCCAAGGGTCAGATCCAGCGTCTCATCCGTGAGTTCGCCGCGCGAGGCGGCGGCGTGGTCTTCGCATCGACGGACTTCAGCGAGGTGCTGTCCACGAGCGACGCCGTGCTGGCGATGCGCCAGGGCGCCGTCGTGGCCTGGCTGCCTGCGGGTGGCCTGACCGAGCGCCATCTCCGGACGGCGCTTGAGGGCTGACGCGTGAGCACCGACGCCAAGGCCGCGCCGCAGGCGCCACTTGGGCTGCGACGGATGACGCTCACGGGTCAGCTTCCCCTCGTCACGCTGCTCGCTCTCGCCGCCGTCACGAGCCTGCTGACCGACCGGTTCCTCTCGTCCATCAACCTGACGAACCTGCTGCTGCAATCTTCGATCATGTCGGTCATCGCCATGGGGATGACGTTCGTGATCGTGGCCGGCGGCTTCGATCTCTCGGTCGGCTCGGTGGCGGCGCTGTCCGGATGCGTCGCCGCCCTGGTCATGCTGAAGACGACCATCGCGGCCGGCGTGGCGGCCGGTATCGCCGCAGGCGCTCTGGTCGGGCTCGCCAACGGCCTCGCCATCACGGCGCTCAACGTGAACCCGTTCATCACGACGCTGGGGACGATGGTGCTGATCCGCGGCGTGGTGTTCCTGCTCACCGGCGGCCAGGCGATCTCCGGAGCGTTCGGGCTGCCCGACGCGTTCGTCCGCTTCGGCGCCGAGCGCGTGCTCGGCGTTCACGACCTCGTGTGGGTGCCGGCGATCCTCCTGGCCGTGCTCTCGGGCGTGCTGAACCTCACGCCCTACGGAAGGAAGATCTTCGCCACCGGCGGCAACCGAGATGCGGCGTATCTCTCAGGGATCCGGGTGAACGTGATCGTCACGTCGACGTATGCCTGGTGCGGGCTCCTGGCCGGCGTGGCGGGCGTAATGCTCGCGGCACGGCTTCAATCGGGTCAGCCGACCGCGGGCGAATTCTACGAGCTCACGGCGATCGCGGCCGTCGTGCTGGGCGGCGCCGGGCTCCACGGCGGGGAAGGCCAGCTCTACAAGAGCGTGATCGGCGTCTTTATCATGGTGGTCCTGGGCAACGCCCTGAACCTGCTCAACGTCGATTCGTACTGGCAGCGCGTCGCAATCGGCGGCGTCATCATCGCGGCGGCGGCGGTCGGCGGGCTCAGGCGGCGGTGACGGCCAGGCGCCGCGATGAGCGCAGAGCGCAGCGGTGACCACAGAGCAAGGAGACGACTGATGAAGCAGCTTCTCGCCGTATCCCTGGTGATGACGATGCTCGGCCTCGCCGTGCTGCCGGTGACGGCGCAGCCGGTGACGATCGGCGTGTCGCTCCCGCAGGACGACAACCCGTTCTACATCGCCATGCTCAAGGGCATCCGCGCGCGCGCTCAGGAGCTCGGCTGGCAGGTCGCCTACGTTTCGTCCAACGAGGACAAGCTGCGCCAGATCAACGGCGTTCAGGACCTGCTCGCCAGGGGCGTCAAAGGCGTGCTGATCTCGCCCATCGATGCGGTCGGCGTCAATGCCGCCTACGACGCGGCGGCCCAGGCCAAGATCCCGATCATCTCCATCGCGCGCGGGTCCGCGTCGCCGAACCAGACGCTGCACGTCGCCATGGACGAGAAACAGATCGGCCGCGACATCGCGAGCTGGACGGCCCAGCGCATCGGCGGCAAGGGCAAGGTCGCGATGATCAGCGGGCCGCCCGGCGCGCCGACGTTCCGCAATCTCAACGAGGGCTATCTGGAGGTGATGGCCAAGTATCCGGGTATCAGCGTGGTCGCGCGCAACGAAGGCGCGCTCACGCGCGAGCGTGGCCTCAAGGTGGCCGAGGACGCGCTCGTGGCGCACCCGGACCTGGCGGCCATCTACACGGCCAACGACGACGTCGCGCTCGGCGCGGCCCAGGCGGTGGCGGCGAGCGGGCGGGTCGGCAAGACGATCGTGACGGGGATGAACGGCGTGCCGCCTGCGCTCAAAGCCGTGAAGGACGGCAACGTGGGGATGACGGTCGAGCTGAACCCCGTGCTCTGGGGCCGGCTGGGCGTCGACGTGCTGGCCGCCTATCTCAAGGGCGAGCGCACCGAACAGCGCGTCTTCATCAAGCACGTGATCATCGATCCCGCGAACGTGGACGACGCGATCAGTCGCGTCACGCGGAGCTGAGGAGACGCCATGGCCAAGCTCGTCTCGACCGCTGAGCGACCGGACGCCGCGCTCATCTCGACACTCGAGTCCGCGAACTTCCATCCGCTGTGGGACCGCTACAAGCGGATCACGCCCGTCGCGCCGAACGCGCCGGACGCGCCCTTTCTCTGGCGCTGGCGCGACCTCGAGCCGCTCACGGCGCGAGCGGCCGCGGAAGTGCCCATCGACGACGTCGAGCGTCGCGCGATCATCCTCGCCAACCCCGCCTTCGGTGGGGCGACCGTGACCACGAGCAATCTCATCGCGGCCTTCACGGTGCTCGAGCCTGGCGATCACGCGGTGCCTCACCGCCACACGGCGGCCGCCATCCGGTTCTCGACGCGTGCCGAGGGCGCGGTCACCGTCGTCAACGGCCGGCGGCTCGCCATGCGCCCCGGCGACCTCATCCTCACGCCGCCGCTGTGCTGGCACGGCCACATCAACGAGAGCGATCACCGGACCATCTGGTTCGACGCCGCCAACATGCCGCTGATCAACACGCTCGACGCGAGCTTCTTCGAGCCCGGCCGCCGCGACGACGCAGAGTTCTTCAAGGTGGACGAAGGCAACGAGTCCGGCTATCGCCATTCCGGTGAGGTCACTCGTCGCCGGCTCGGTGAGGTGTCACCCGGCGCCGACGACACGCTGACCGTGCGCTACGTCGATCCACTGACGGGCGGCAGCGTCATGCCCACGCTCGACTGCTACGCGGTGCGCCTCACCCCTGGCGTCTCGAGCCGGAGGAAACGGACGACGCACAACGCCGTCTGTCTGGTCGTCGAAGGCGAGGGCCGCTCGACGATCGGCGACGCGACGTTCGAGTGGTCGAAGCACGACGTCTTCACGATCCCGCACTGGACGTGGGCCTCGCACCAGGCGCGTGGCGGCAACGCCGACCTGTTCGTCGTCACCGACCGTGCCGTGTACGAGCGTCTCGAGCTGCTCCGCGAGGAGCTCGGTTAGCGCAGTGCCGCGACGCGAAGGCATCGGCGCGGCTGTCCGCAGACGCGAGGACCCGCGCTTTCTGACGGGGCGCGGGCGCTTCGTCGCCAACCTCACCGTGCCGGGCGAGCTCGCGTGTCACATCGTGCGCTCGCCTCACGCCCACGCGCGCATCGTCGCCCTCGACACGTCGGCCGCCGCGGGCCGGTCAGGAGTTGTGGCCGTGCTCACCGGCCGTGACATGGCTGCCGACGAGGTGGGTCCGCTGCGGTGCTTCTGGCCGATCCGGGCTCCGAACGGTCCGCCCATGGCCGAGCCGCCGCGCTGGGCGCTCGCGCGCGACGCGGTCCGTCACGTGGGCGAGCCGGTCGCGGTGGTCATCGCCGAGAGCGTCGCGGCGGCGACTGACGCCGCCGAGCACGTGGCCATCGACTACGAGCCGCTGCGTGCCGTCGTCAGCGCCCGCGACGCGATCGCGACCGGCGCGCCGGCCCTCCACGGCGACGCGCCGGGAAACGTCTGCTTCCGCTGGACGCGCGGCGACGCTGCGGCGGTCGAGGCGGCGTTCGCCCGGGCCACGCGCACCGTCCGCCTCGAGCTGATCAACAACCGGTTGGCCGGAGCCGCCATCGAGCCGCGCGCCGTCATCGCCGTCCCCGACACCATCGACGGTGCGCTCACGCTCTATTCCGCGACGCAGGTCCCTCACTTCATCCGGCGCGCCGTGGCCGTTGAGCTCGGTCTTCCCGAGGGCAGCGTGCGGGTGATCGCGCCGGACGTGGGTGGCGGCTTCGGGTACAAGGGCAAGCACTACCCGGAGGAGACGATCGTGGCGTGGGCGGCGCGGCGACTCGGCCGCTCCATCAAGTGGGTGGCGACGCGGAGCGAGAGCTTCGTCGCCGATACCCAATCCCGCGATCACCTCACCACCGCCGAGTTGGCCCTCGACCGCGACGGCAGATTCCTGGGGCTGCGCGTCCACACGCTGGCCAACATCGGCGCCTACGTGTCCACGTTCGGCGCCGCGATCCCGAGCGCGATCTACACGGCGCTCCTCGCCGGCGTCTATCGCACGCCGGCCATCCACGTGGAGGTGACCGGCGTCTTCACCAGCACGCTGCCCACCGACGCCTATCGCGGCGCGGGCCGGCCCGAGGCCTGTTATGTCCTCGAGCGCCTGGCCGATCGCGCGGCGGCCGCGTGCGGCCTGGACCGCGCCGAGATCCGGCGCCGCAACCTGATCCCGACCGAGGCCATGCCGTACCGGACGCCGATCGGACCCGTATACGACTGCGGCGACTTTCCGCGAATCCTCGCTCGCGTGCTGAAGGCCGCCGAGTACGACGGCTTCGAGACGCGGCGTCAGGACGCTGCCCGTTACGGCCGGCGGCGCGGCCTCGGGATCGCGTGCTTCGTCGAGTCATCGGGCGTGGCGCCCTCGCGCCTGGCGGGTGCCCTCGGTGCGCGTGTCGGATTCTTCGAGTCGGCCGAGGTGCGCGTGGACCCGACCGGCGGCGTGCGCGCCATGCTCGGGACTCACAATCACGGGCAGGGCCATGCCACGACGTTCGCACAGATCCTGTCCGACCGCCTCGGCGTCGCCCTCGATCGCATCGAGATCGTGGAGGGCGACACGGCCATGGTGCCGCACGGCACCGGCACCTTCGGCTCGCGCTCGATCGCCGTCGGCGGCTCGGCGCTCGACGGCGCCGCCCGGAAGGTCCTCGCCAAGGCGCGGCGCCTCGCAGCTCACGTGATGGAAGCCGCCGAGCCGGACGTCGAGTTCCGCGACGGGACGTTTCGCGTCGTGGGCACCGACCGCCAGGTGCGGTTCGCCGAAGTCGCGCGCGCCGCCCACCTCGGCCACAACCTTCCCGACGGCGTCGAGCCGGGTCTTCAAGAATCCGTGTTCTACGACCCGCCGAACTTTGCGTTCAGCAACGGGGCGCATGTCGCCGAGGTCGAGGTCGATCCCGAGACGGGCGAGATCCGGCTCGTGGGCTACTGGGTCGTGGACGACGTCGGTGTCGTCGTCAATCCGATGATCGTGGAAGGCCAGGTACACGGCGGCCTCGCCCAGGGGCTCGGGCAGGCGTGGCTCGAAGGCTGCGCGTACGACGCCGAGACGGCTCAGCTCCTCTCGGCCTCGTTCATGGACTACGCGCTGCCGCGCGCCGACGCGCTCCCGTCATTCGCCACCGAGGTGGACGAGAGCCAGCCCTGCACCCACAATCCGCTGGGCGCGAAGGGCTGCGGTGAGTCGGGAACGATCGGCGCGCCGGCCGCCTTCGTCAGCGCGGTCCTCGACGCGCTGGCGCCGCTCGGAGTGGATGATCTCGACATGCCGCTCACGCCGCAGCGCGTGTGGGAGGCGATCCGCGCCGCCCGGATCAGGACTGGCCGCGGGCCTGCTTGAGCATCTCGATGAGCACGACGCGGCTGTCGTCCGCCGTCCTCACCTCGCGCGGAAACGCGATGCGCGTGCTCCAGCGCCGGCCGCCCTGGCGCAGGTGCAGCTTGAAGCCGAGCCGATCCACGGCGGTCATCGACGCTTCGTCGGCCTCGGCGCCGGCGAAGAAGCGCGCGTACGCGACGAGCGCGTCGGCGTGGTCGCGATTCATGTGCTCCATGATCCCGGCCGCCGCGTCGGAGAGCGGGTCGGGCCGGGACCGACGATAGTCGGCAGCGTCGACCCATCCCATCGCGGCGAAGCCTCCCACGAAGTAGACGTCGGAAACCTCGAGCCTCCAGAAGCTGAAGTCGTCGAAGTCTGCCCAGTACCGCGCGGTGGGGTGGCGCTCGAGATAGGCGGCGCGGACGGCAGCCAGATCGCTGTCGCCGGCGCGCGACGCCTCGCCCATCAGCGTCACGCGGCCGGCAGCAAGTGGGTCGCTCGCTCCGCCGGGCTGGGTCACGAGCAAGCTGGCACGCGCGTCGCCGTGGAGGTTCTGCGTGTGGACGGCCATCGACGAGATCAAAACGAGCGGGCGGCCCTCGGCGTCCAGCGCATAAGGCATGACCGAGGCGAA
>QHTB01000077.1 GCA_003220615.1 Candidatus Rokuibacteriota bacterium | reverse complement strand
CGCAACGGCGTCGCGATCGGCCGGGCCCTCGTGAAGAGCGACGACCAGGTCGTGATGGCGCGCGACCTGGGCGACGACCTCGGCAAAACCTTCGACGGGCCAGCGCTTGTCGCGCCCACCGGCTCCCGCGTGAACCATCATCACGCACCGGCGGCCATTCCAGCCCGCCTCGCGTAGAACGTCGCTCCCGGCGGCGCGAAGCTCCGACGTCACCTCCACCGGTGCTCGGACGGCCTCGCCGTCGGCGCCGATGGTCGACATCACGTGCTCCCACACCACGCGCGAGCCGTTGCCGACCGAGCTGGCGACCACGGCGCTCGGTGCCACCTCGCGCAGTCGCCGAGGGAACGTGGGATCACGTGAGCCGAACCAGCAGACGACCCGCGACGCACGGCTGACGGCTGGCACACTGACCGGCCCGCCGTTCTCCACGAACAACACCTCGAGCCCGAGCGCTTCGAACGCGCTCGCCGCGTCGACCTCGCCCAGCTCGACGAGCAGTCGCCCGAGATGCGATTGGGCCGCGAGCACGAGCCGTCCGTCGTGATGTCGCGCGCGCAGCATCCGGAGCGCCGGGATGGTGAGGAGCACGTCGCCGAGCGCGCCGGGATGGATGACGAGGACGTCGCCGGCGGCCACCTACCGACGCAGCATCGCGAGCACCGTCTCGTGCAGCCGGCCATTCGTAGCCAGCGCCGTGCCGGTGTAGATCGAGCGCCGGCCGTCGAAGTCCGTGAATCGCCCACCGGCTTCTTCGACGAGGAGCAGGCAGGGCGCCAGATCCCAGGGCTTCAGATCGACCTCGGCGTAGATCTCGGCCTTGCCCTCGGCCACGAGGCCGTAGCCGACGTAGTCGCCGAAGCCGCGCTGGCGATCGGTGGCGTCGACCAGACGGACGAAGCCGTCCCAGTAACCCGCCCGCCGCAGCAGGCCGAGGCCCGCGTGGATCAGATGGGCCTCACCGATCCCGGCCACGTCGGAGACGCGAATGCGCTCGCCGTTGAGGAACGCGCCCCCGCCCCGGCGCGCCGTGTAGAGCTCACCGGTCACCGGATTGTGGACGACCCCGGCCGTGATCTCGCCCGCTTCCTCCAGCGCGATCAGGGTCGCCCAGACGGGGATGCGGCGGACGAAGTTCTTGGTCCCGTCGATGGGATCGATGATGAAGCGCCGCTCCCGCGATCCGCGCTCGCCGAATTCCTCGCCCAGGAATCCGTGGTCGGGAAAGGCCCGGCGGAGGATCTCGACGATCACCTGCTCGGCCTCTCGATCCGCCTGGGTGACCGGCGTGAGATCGGGCTTGATCGTCACGTCGAAGCCGCTGCGGTAATACTTGAGCGCGATCTCACCGGCGGCTCGGGCCGCTTCGGTCACCGCGTCGAGTGCGGTCACGTCGCCTCGTCGCCAGGAAACGGCTCGCCGCGCTCGCCCAGCACGCGCGCGTAGACGTCGAGGGCGTCGACGACGACCGGCATGCCGCCGTAGGTCACCTGCTGGAAGATGACCTCCGCCACCTGCTGGCGCGTGGCGCCGACGTTGAGCGCGGCGTGGATGTGGGCGTGCAGCTCGTGCGGTCGGTGGAGCACCGTGAGCGACGCCACCGCGCACAGCTCGCGCTGGTGCTGGGAGATGACCTCGCGACTGTAGAGCCGGCCGGTGAAGAACATGCTGAGCTCGCGGGCCAGCGTCTTGTCGAAGCGCCGCCACATCTCGTAGCCGACGCTGCCGGCGGGGAGCGAGTGGAACAGCCGGCGCGCGGTCCGGCGCGTGAGCTCCTTGAGGTCGGCGTCCTCACTCATATCTTCTCCAGGACCTGCACCAGCTCGTCGATGTGGGACAACATCGGGCCGTGGTCGGAATCGAGATCGATCGGGGTGACGCCCAGGCGCGCGGCGTACTCGGCGGCCCGCGCCGGAGGGATGGCCGCGTCGCGCAGGCAGCGGATGTACGTCCGCGGGATCGCCAGCGCGTTGAACTGGCTCATGTCCACCCGCTCGCGCCACGGCCGGAGCGGCTGAGGCGTCAGCAGAGCGAGCGCGCGCGTGAGCCGCTCGTCGCCGGCCGGCATGTCGCCCATCCAGCGCGCGTGCGCCATCGCCGCCGGGTACTGCACGGCGCCACCGCCGGCCCGTGCGCCCCCCGTGAAGATCGCCCGCGCCGCCAGCGGGAACTGCTGATCGAGACTGGTTCCGCTCGGCAGCACGACCGCGGCCAGGAACACCAGGTGGCCGACGCGGGCCGGGACGAGCTCGGCGACCTTGGGGATGACGATGCCGCCCATGGAGTGACCGACCAGCACGGCGTCCCGCACACCCTCGCGAGCCATCGCGTCGGCGACGGAGTGGGCGTAGCTCTGCACCGATGCGTGCCGCCATTCCGCCGCCCGGCGCCCGTGGCCGGGCAGATCGCGCGCGAAGACGCGGTGGCCGTTCTTGGCCAGGCGCTCGCTCACGAGCTCCCAGCACCAGGCGCCGTGACTCATGCCGTGCACGAGCACGTAATCGCGCGCCATCAGGAGTCCTTCATCGCGGGCAGGCGCAGCGTGAACCGCGCGCCGCGGCCCGGGCCTTCGCTCTCGCCTGTCAGCGATCCGCCGTGACGCTCGGCCAGGTAGCGCCCGATCGCCAGGCTCACGCCGAGTCCGCCGCGGCGTCCCGCGCCGTGTTGCACCTCCAGGCTGAAATCGAAGATGTGCGGCAGGAGCGCGGGCGCGATGCCCTCGCCGGTGTCGCTCACCCGGCCCACGACGTCACCACCCTCCCGGACGATCGACACCATCACGCGGCCCCCGTCGGGCGTGAAGCGCGCCGCGTTGGCGATCAGCGCGGTGAGGATCTGTTCGATGCGCGCGGCGTCGCCGTTCACCAATAGCGGGCGGTCGGGCAGGTCGAGCTCGATGGGAAGCGGTCGCCCCTCGAGCCGGCGCCGCTGGTCGACGACCACCGCGCGGCCGATGTCGGTGACGTCGACGGGCCGTATGACGAGCTCCAGCGTGCCGCGCTGGATGCGGGTGACGTCGAGCATGTCGTCCACCAGGCGGACCTCGATATGCACGTTGCGCTCGATGACTTCGGCGGCGCGGCGCAGCACCGGATCGTCGGGCCGCTGCTGCATGAGCATGCGCGCCCATCCTAGAATGGGCGTAAGCGGCGTGCGGAGCTGGTGGGCGATCAACGCATAGAACTCGTCGGACATCCGTGACGCGCGCGGCAGCGCTTCGTCTCCACCGCAGCTCGACGCATCCTGCATGACGCCGAGAGCGGCGACGATCTGTCCGTTCTCCCGCAGCGGCGCCCAGCTCACGACCAGCATGCGGTTGGGGCCCCCGTGGTTCCATTCGACGAGCGCGCCGGTGACCACCGCGCCGCGCAGGGCCTCGTCGACCAGGCTGGGGCGCGGCAGCGCGGAGACGGCAGCTTCGGAGGGGAGCCCGAGGAGCTGGCGTGCCGCCGGATTGAGCGTGGCGTGGCCGTCCGGAGAGCCGAGCACGATGCCCGCCGCCGCCTGCTCGAACAGGGCGAGGAGGGCAGGAGCCTCGAGCTTCATGTCCCTCATGGTACCCTCGTAAGTATGCTGAATCCCCACATCTTCCGCGCTTACGACGTGCGTGGACGCATCGGTAGCGACGTCAATCCCGATGTGTTCGAGCAGGTCGGACGCGCGTACGCGACGCTGATCCTCCGCAAGGGCGGCCGCGTCGTCGCGGTGGGCCAGGACAACCGGGAGTCGTCGGCCGATCTGCGCGCCGCCTTCGTGAACGGCGTCCGGGCCGCCGGCGTCGACGTCGTGGACATCGGACTGGTGACGACGCCCATCCTGTATTTCGCCACCGCGCACTGGAAGCTCGACGGCGGGGCGAACATCACGGGCAGCCACAATCCGATCGAGTACAACGGCGTCAAGATGGTCCACCGGGGCGCGGCGCCACTGAGCGAGGACGAGATCCAGAGCCTGCGTAAGATGGTCGAGACCAGCGATTGGGACACCGGCCGAGGGCGCCTCGAGACGCGCAGCCCGCGCGAGGATTACTTCAGCACCGTGCAACGTCTGGTCCGTCTCCCCCGGCGCCTCACCATCGTGGCCGACGCCGGTAACGGCATCGCCGGCGTCTACGGCCCCGAGCTCTTGCGACGTCTCGGGTGCCAGGTCGTCGAATTGCACTGCGAGTCGGACGGCAGCTTCCCCAATCATCTGCCCGACCCCGAGGATCCCGAAAACGTCGTCGACCTGCAAGAGAAGGTCGTGGAGGTCGGCGCCGACCTGGGCGTGGCCTGGGACGGCGACGCCGACCGCGTCGGCATCATCGACGAGCGCGGCCATCGTCACGAGGCCGACCTGATCCTCGTCCTCCTCGCCCGCGACCTGCTCGCGCGCCGGCCGGGCGAGAAGATCGTCTTCGACGTGAAGTCGTCCCAGTCGCTGGTCGACGACATCCGCGCGCACGGCGGTGTGCCCGTGATGTGGAAGACGGGGCACTCGCACCTCAAGCGCAAGATGCGCGACGACAAGATCCTGCTCGGCGGCGAGGTGAGCGGCCACATGTTCTTCGCGGAGAACTACTACGGCGTGGACGACGGCATCCTGGCCGCGTGCAAGATCATCGAGATCGCCGCCCGCGCGTCGGAGCCGATGTCCCGGCTGTTCGAGTCGGTGCCGCATCTCCGCGCGACGCCCGAGCTGAAGGCCCCCTGCCCCGACGGCGAGAAGTTCCACGTGATCAGCGAGCTCTCCCGCGACCTCAAGCAGCGCTACGAGACCATCGACATCGACGGGGCCCGCGTGCTCTTCCCCAGCGGTGGCTGGGGCCTCGTCCGCGCCTCCAACACGAATCCGTACCTCACGCTGCGCTTCGAGGCGAAGACGGACGCCGAGATCGAGCGGATGAAGCGCGTGATCTACGACGAGCTCAGGCGCTTCCCCTTCGTCACGCTGCCGTCCGACTGACGCGGCCCCACGCTCGCACGTTCCTCACTTTCCGCTCCAGCGCACGGCCTTGAGCGACTGGTAGACGCCCGCGAAGGTCGGGATCGGCACGAAGCCATCGTAGCTCTGGCGGGTCACGTAGACCTGCTGCGGGAAGTACAGGAACACGTAGGGCGCGTCCTCCATCAAGACCCGCGAGAACTCGGCATAGGCCTTCTTGCGCTCGGCGACCACGCCGGTGCGCCTCGCCTGCTCGAGCAGCTCGTCCACGCGCGGGTTCTTGTAGTGGGCGAAGTTTCGGCCCTTCCACTGGCTGGAGTGCCAGATGGTGTAGGCGAAGGGATCGGGGTCGTGGTGATTGGTCCAGTTGACCACGATGGCCTCGAACTCCGAGGCGAAGAGCTTCTTGACGAACGTCGGCCAGTCGAGCGGCTCCATCGTCGCCTCGACGCCGACGCGCTTGAGGTACTCCTGGACGATCACCGCGGTGTCCTTCACGGTCGGGTTGGCCTGGTCGTGGCGGATCGAGAAGCTGAAGCGCTTGCCGTCCTTGACCAGCACGCCGTCGGGGCCGGGCTGAAAACCGGCCTCGGCCAGCAGCGCCTTGGCCCGGTTGGGATCGTAGGCGTACGGCTTGACGCTGGCGTCGTAGGCCCAGCTCGCCGGCGGGAACTGGCCGTTGGCCACCGCGGCGTAGCCCTGCAGGACTTCCTTCACGATGCTGGGCACGTCGATCGCGTGATTCAACGCGCGCCGCACGCGCACGTCGTTGAACGGCGCCAGGTCCTGGCGCCAACCCAGATACGTGTAGGACGTGTTGTCGGCGAGCAGCACCTTGAGCCCGGCCGTCTGCTTGAGCCGCGCGACTTCGGTCAACGGCGGGTTTTCCATGAAGTCCACACCGCCGGCGCGCAACTCCTGGAGCAGGACCACGCCGTCGGGGATGATGCGGAAGATCAGCCGGTTCAGTCCCGGCCGGCCGCCGTGGTACTGCTCGTTGGCTTCCATGACGATGCGATCGCCGCGCCGCCACTCGACGAACTTGAAGGGCCCGGTCCCCACCGGCTTGCGGTTGAACTCGGCCGTGTTCAGATCCGCGCCCTTGAGCAGATGCTCGGGCACGATGCCGGCGCGCGGGTTGACGAGGACCGCCAGGAACGAGCCCGACGGATAGCGCAGCCGAAAGCGCACGGTGTGATCGTCGACCACCTCGATCGGTCGTACGGCCAGATCCTCGGGGCGCTTGGGATTCTCCTTGGCCGTCAGCTCGGGGAACCCGACCAGCGCGTCGAAGTACGCGCGGTGCGGCGTGGTCACCTTCGGATCGAGCACCGAATAGAACGTGAAGGCGACGTCGCGCGCCGTGAACGGCTTGCCGTCGTGCCACTTCACCCCTTTCTTCAGCTTGAACGTATAGGTGAGGCCATCCTTCGACGTCTCCCACGACTCCGCCAGCAGCGGGCGCACGTTGAGCTTCTGGTCCAGCTCGACGAGGCTGTCGAACACGGGCCACTCGACGGTGTAGGACATGCTGTCGGTGGCGATCACCGGGTTGAGCGACGTGGCGTCGCCGCTGAGGCCGATGACGAAGTCCTTGCCGGCGGCCCGGCCTTGGCCCGGCCCTGACAGCGAGAGCGCAACGACGAGGACGGCGAACAGGATGGCGTGGATCACGGTGACTCCTCCCTTGGCGATCACGACGACTCGGAATAGAGCGCGGGATCGAACGCATCCCGCAGTCCGTCCCCGAAGAGATTGAAGCCGAGCACGGTGACGAAGATGGCGAGCCCGGGAAAGGTGGCGATCCACCATGCCGACGCGAGGAACTGGCGCCCCTCGACCACCATGTTGCCCCAGCTCGGCAGCGGCGGCTGCGCGCCCAGCCCGAGATAGCTGAGGCCGGACTCGATGAGGATCGTCTGGCCCAGCAGCAGGCTCGTCTGCACGACGATCACGGGCAGCGCGTTGACGAGGACGTGGCGTCCGAGGACGCGCGCGTGCCCGGCGCCCAGCGCGTGGGCAGCCTGGACGAAATCGCGACCGCGCAGGCTCAGGCACTCGCTGCGGACGATGCGGGCCACCGGCGCCCACGTGACGAGCGCGATGACCAGCGCGGTGTTGATGAGGCTGGCCCCGAAGAGCGCCACGACGATGAGGATCAAAAAGAGCGCCGGCACCGACAGGAACACGTCGGCGGCCCTCATGATGGCCGTGTCGACCGCGCCGCCGAGGTAGCCAGCGACGCTGCCCACCAGCGTGCCGACCACGAGCGAGAGTGCGGTGGCGAACAGGCCGATCTCGAGCGACACGCGACTCCCCCAGATCGTCCGGCTCAGGACGTCGCGTCCGAACCCGTCGGTGCCGAGCCAGTGGGCGGCGCTGGGCGGCTGCAGCCGCTGGAGCAGTGACTGCGTCGAGTAGCTGTAGGGCGCGAGCGTGGGCGCCAGCGATCCGGTGACGACCATGGCCATCACCGCGAGCCCTCCCAAGACGCCGCGGCGGTGGCGCAGCAGTCGGCCCAGGCCCGACGTCGGTGCCGGCGCCGATCCGATCATGAATACGAGATCCGCGGGTCGATGACGCAGTAGGCGAGGTCGGTCAGGAGATTGGCGACGATGACGACGGCCGCCACCATCACGTTCACGCCCATGATCACCGGATAGTCGCGCTCGAACACGGCACCGACGGCGAGTCGTCCGATCCCCGGCCACGCGAACACCGTCTCGGTGAGGACGGCGCCGCCCACCAGCGTCGGAAGCGAGAGCCCGACCACCGTGACGACCGGGATCAGCGCGTTGCGGAGGGCGTGACGCCAGATCACGCGCGGGCTGCCCAGGCCCTTGGCGCGCGCCGTCCGGATGTAGTCCTGGCCGAGCACCTCGAGGAGGCTCGAGCGCGTGAAGCGCATGAACGACGCCATCTGGATGAGGCCGAGCGTGAGCGTGGGCAGCACGGCGTGGCGCACGCGCGACGTCACGTCGCCTTCACGCCCGTACTCGCTGAGCCCGGACGGCGGCAAGAGATGCCAACCCTCCGAGAAGAGCAGGATGAGCATGATGCCGAGCCAGAAGCTCGGGAACGAGACCCCGAACAGCGACACCGCCGATCCGACGGTGTCCCAGACGCTGCCCCGCCGCACCGCGGCCAGCACACCGAGCGGAACGGCCACGGCGATCGCGAAGAGCAGCGCGCCCGCCGTGAGCTGCAGCGTGGGGCCGAGGCGGTCGACGATGAGCGTCGCCACGGGGTCGTTGGTCTTGAACGACCGTCCGAGATCTCCGCGCAGCGCCGCCCCCGCCCAGCCGGCGTACTGAGCGACGAGCGGACGGTCCAGGCCCAGGCGCTGACGGACGCGCGCGGCGGTCTCCGGCGAGAACTCGCCTCCGACCAGCACCGCTTCGGGTCCACCGGGCGCCACGCGCATGATCGCGAAGAGGATGATCGTGACGCCGACGAGCATGAGCACGGCGAAGCCGAGCCGCTTGAGGGCATAGGCGATGAGTCCGCGTGCGCTCACGCCATGACCTCAGAGGTAATTGCCGCGGCGCTCGGTCTCTTTCACCATGCCTCCCGGAGGTGGCGTCATGGTATCGCACGTGTTCGTCGTCGTTCTCCTGGCGCTCGGTGGAGCGTGGGCGGCGTGGAGAGGTGGCGGGCTCGTCGTCCGCTCGCTCGCGCGAGCGGACGACCCGTCGGCGTCGCTGTGGCTCATCCGTGGCATCCGCGGCGTCGTCGTGGGCGTGGCCGCCGGAGCCCTGGCCAGCGGTCTCCTGTTCGAGCAGACCTGGCTCCTGGTCTTCGGTGGCATCTTCCTCGCCGAGGAGCTCTACGAGACGGGCGTGGTCGCGCTCATCCTGCGCGCCGGGCAAGGATGAGCTTCACGGCCTCAAGCACGTCACGCGCGACGAGGCAGTCGCGCTGGCCCCAGCACCCGCCGGGGTCGAGCAACACCGCGCGGAGGCCGGCTCCGCCGGCGCCCAGCACGTCCACGGAGTAGAGATCGCCCACGTACGCGGCCTCGGCCGGCGCGACGCCCGCCCGCTCCAGCGCCAACCGGAAGATCCGTGCATCCGGCTTCTCGACGCCCACCTCGCCCGAGTCGAGCACGAAATCGAGATGGCGACCGAGCCCGAGTGACTCGAGGATCTGGCGCACCGAGCCGTTGGAGTTCGAGATGACCGCCGTGCGGAGACCGGCGTCACGCGCCAAAGCCAGCGCTTCCGCCGCCAGCGGCTCGGCCGTGTTCCACACGCCGACCGGCGGATTGTACGTTCGCCGCCAGGCCGCCACCGCCGTCACGACCCGTGCGTCAGTGACCCCGGCTCCCTCGAGCACGTAGCGAAGGTAGCGATCCGCCGTCGTCACGCTCTCCGTCGAGGTCCGGTGAGCGTGGAGATCGGCATCCAGGCGGACACGCGCCGACCAGTCGGCCCGCGCCAGCGCCTCGGGCGCCATCGCCACGCCTTCCCGAGCCAGCGCCTGCGCGATCGCGCCGTAATTCATGCGGAGCAGCGTGTTGCCGGCGTCGAAGAAGATCGCCCGCATGAAGAGGAATGCTAACATCGCCTCTGTCGCGTGATCACCTTCGGACTGTTCGTTCGCTGGGCTCACCTGGCCGCCTCCATGCTCGTCGTGGGCGCTTTCGCGATGACGCTGCTCGCGGGCGCGCCCCGCTGGCCCACGGCCCGCGCCTGGCAGGCCAGCGTCCTCATGCGGGCCCGGGCGCTCCTGCTGATGGCCATCGTCTTCGGTCTCGCCAGCCTGGGCTGGCAGACCGCCGTCCTCGAAGGCCGCGCAAGCGCCGCGCTCGATCCCGCCGCGCTCCTGCGCGTGCTTCTCGAGACTCAGGCCGGCCACGTGTGGCTCGCCCGTCATGGCCTGCTGATCCTGCTCGCGGCCTGGGTGGCGCTCGTGCCCGAGCGCGACGACGAGACCGACTGGCTCGCCGCGCGTGGGCAAGCGGCGCTGCTCGGTGTGGCGGCGCTGGTCCTGCTCGGCGCAGCCGGCCACGCCGCCGCCGTGGAGCCCGGAACGTTCGGGGCGCTCGTCGTGGACGGCGTGCACCTGCTGGCCGCTTCAATCTGGGTCGGCGCGCTCTTGCCGCTGGCTGCGCTCCTGCGCCGCGCGATGACCGAGGCCGGCGCCGATTCACGCCCCTACGCGGTGGTCGCCGCGCGCCGACTCTCGCGGACCGCGCTCCTCGCCGTCGTCGTCCTCGCCGCCACGGGCGCCGCCAATGCGTGGACCTTCGTGGGCAGCGTCGGCGGGCTGCTCGGCACGCCGTACGGTCGGCTGCTCTTGCTCAAGCTCTCCGTCCTCGCACCGATCCTGGCGCTGGCGATCGCCAACCGGCGGCGTCTCCTTCCCGCGCTGTCGGGTGACGCCGTCAGGGTGGGCCGGCCCGCGCTCAGGATGCTGGCCGGATTCGTCACGATCGAAGCCGTGCTGGCGCTCGCCTTGCTCGCCGTCGTCGCGGCCATGGGCGTCACTGCGCCCGCGCGTCACGAGCAGCCGACGTGGCCGCTTCCGTTCCGGCTGACGCTGGCCACGATCGATGGAGCCGGTGCGCGACTGCCCGTGCTGATCGGCTCGCAGGTCGTGGTCCTCGGGCTCGTGGGCCTGGCGATCGCCGCGCTGGTCAGCGCCGGCCGCCGCCTGATCGTCGTCGCGGCGGTCGCCTTGCTCGTCACCGGGCTGGCGCTCGCGGTGCCGCCGTTGGCCGTGGACGCCTATCCCACGACGTATCGTCGTTCCGATGTTCCCTATTCCGCCACGTCGATCGCTCACGGCGCCGACCTTTTTCGGAGTGACTGCGCGGGCTGCCACGGATCGACCGGCGCCGGTGATGGCCGCGACGCGCGCGGGCTGCCCCGCCCGCCGGCCGATCTCCGCTCGCCGCACACCGGCCAGCACACCGCCGGAGATCTCTACTGGTGGATTACGGCGGGGATCCCGGGCGCCAGCATGCCGGGGTTCGGTCAGCGGCTGGGTGACGAGGAGCGCTGGGACCTGGTGAACTTCGTGCGCGCGCTCGGATCGGCCGAGGCCGCGAAAGCCCTGGGCACGCGTATCGAGCCCGATCGTCCCTGGCTGGTCGCGCCCGATTTCAGCTTCACGGTGGGCCCAATGCCGGCGCGCTCGCTCCGCGACTACCGCGGCCGCAACGTGGTCCTCGTGCTCTACACGTTGCCGGCGTCCCGGCCGCGAATCGAGCGGCTGGCCGCCGCCTACGAGTTCCTGAACAGCCTCGGGAGCGAGCTGATCGCGGTGCCGCGGGACAGCGCGCCCGACGCGATCCGCCAGCTCGCCGGCGACGTGCGCATGTTCTTTCCGATCGTCACCGGCGGCGCCGAGGACATCGTCACGACCTACTCGCTGTTCACGCGGGCGCCCCACGCCGAGTTCGTGATCGACCGCCAGGGTTACCTGCGGGCGCGGTGGGCCGTCGCCGGGACGCCCGAGCGCGACATCGACCTGCTGCTCGCCGACCTGCATCAGCTCAATCAGGAAAAGGTCGCGGTGGCGCCCGCCGACGAGCACGTACACTGATGCGCCTCTGGAAGGTCGCGCTCCTCTTGAACCTCGCCATCATCGTGACCGGCGCGTGGGGCTGGGTGCAGTGGGGCCGCCACGTCGAGCGCCTTCGAGGGGAGGTGGCCGAGGCACGCGCCTCGGCTGGCGGCGAGCGCGAGTGGCGCGTGGCCGGGGTGGTGCGGGCGATCCTTCCCGAGGTCGGCGTCGTCATCCTAAGCCACGAGGAAATCACGGGATTCATGCCGCCGATGACGATGGGCTTCCGGACCGCATCGCCCAAGATTACCGAAGGCGTTTCGGTCGGCGACGCGGTACGATTTACTTTACGGGGAGCGCCTCCAAACGTCCTCGTGACCGCCATCGACAAGACGGGTTCGCCGTCCGGAAGGGAGAGGAAGTGAGGGCGACCAGGGTCTTCGGCCTCGTGACGCTTCTGATCGTGGCCTGGCTGGCGCCGGCGTCGGCGACCACGCTCCTGATCACCAACACCAAGTCCGACTCCGTCTCGATCATCGACACCTCCACGCTCGAAGTGGTGGGCACCATCCCGCTCGGCCGCGGCAAACCGAACCGGATCGTCTTCCATCCGGACGGGAAGCAGGCGTGGGTGGTCTTCGACAAGAGCCACGATCTCGGCATCGTCGACGTCGAGGGCAAGAAGCTCGTCAAGCGCGTGAAAATCGGCGGAAACCCCTACAACCTGACGTTCAGCCCGGACGGCCGGATCCTCTACGTGCTCGACTGGTCGAGCGACGTCAGCCAGGACGAGGTGATCGCTTACGACCTGCAGGCCGAGAAGATCGCCTGGCGCGTCGAGGTCTCGACGTGGCCGGCTCACGGGATCTTCTCGCGCGATGGCCGGTTACTCTACGTGTCGGGCGAGACCGCCGGCGACGTGACGATCATCGACACGACCACGCACGCCGTGGTGGGCCGCGTCGTCCACGGCGGCGGCGACGCCATGGGCCTGGCGCTCACCGCGGACGGCAAGATCCTGTACGCCGCCGCGGGCGAGAACAAGGCCATCCTGAAGATCGATACCGCCACCAACAAGATCGTCGGTGAGATCGCGTTGCCAGGCGTCGTGCACGAGGCGACCCTGACCCTCGACGGCAAGTTCCTCTATGCCACGCTCCGCAAGACGAACAAGCTGGTCGTCATCCGCACCGCCGACGACAAGATCGCCACCGTCATTCCTCAGCGCGCCTACCCCGATCTCGTCACGATGGAGCCGACCGGCCGGCTCGCGCTCGTCACCAACCGCTACGCCGATTCCGTGGCGGTGATCGACCTTGCCAGCCAGGCCCAGGTTCGGACGATCCCCGTGGGCAAGGCGCCGCACGGCATGGCGCTCAAGCCGCGCTAGTCGCTTCTCGCGCCGTCGAAGGAGACTGTCGATGCGCCTCCTCCTCCTCGCCCTGATCGTCGTCGGGGCCCTCGTGTCGACGCTCTACGCCGAGCACCAGCACGGTGCCCAGCATCAGCACGGCCAGACCCCGGCGAGCCAGACCCCGACGAGCCAGGCCACGGTGAGCGAGGGCACGGCCGTCACGGCTCCGACGAGCCCGGCACCCCGGCGGGCGACAATGCAGGAGCTGCACGAGATGGGCGGAGTGCCGCGCGGCTGGAAGTTCTCGCTGCCCTCCGGCGGTGATGTCGCGCGCGGTCGCGAGCTCTTCGTAAACCTCGAGTGCTACAAGTGCCACAACGTTCAGGGCGAGGCGTTTCCAGAGGTCACTGGCGACGCCAAGTACGTCGGCCCCGATCTCAGCGGGATGGGCGGCCACCATCCGGCCGAATATTTCGCCGAATCGGTTTTGAGCCCGAACGCGGTGATCATCACCGGTCAGGGATACACCGGCCCCGATGGCCTCTCGATCATGCCGAGCTTTGCCGACAGCGTCTCCGTCGGCGAGCTCCTCGATCTCGTCGCGTACATGAAGAGCCTCACCGACGGCGGGAATCACGACCATCATCACGCGGGCCCGAGAGGCGAGGCCGTGGCCGGGCCGTATCGGGTTCGCCTCGTGTACGCGGGCGGCGGTCATCAGCACGATCACCATCAGGGTCACGATCACCGTGCGGCGAGCAAGACCTCCGGGCACCTCATGGCCTTCATTACGGACCGCGAGTCCGACGAGCCGCTGCCCTATCTCCCGGTGACCGCGATGATCCAGGGCGCCGGCAAGGCCGCCCGGACCATTCAGCTCGTGCCCATGGTCGGCGGCCGGGGCTTCCACTACGGCGCCGACGTCTCGCTTCCCGCCGACACTCGCAAGGTCACGCTGGCGATCGGCGCGACCACGATGGCCGTCATGGGTGCGAGCGCCGAACGCTACAAGAAGCCGACGAGCGCGGTCTTTGACTGGCAACTCGACAGCAAGTGATCGTGGCGATCGTCGGGCGCGCCTGGGCCGATCACGGCGGCACGCTGACGGCGCCGCTCGCCGGAGCGATGAGGCTCCTGGCGGGCCTCGCCTTCGCCCTGATCCTGGTGGCAGGGCTGCCGGTGAACGCCGGCGCCCACGCCGCGCTGGTGAAATCGTCGCCCGCGCGAGGGACGACGCTCGTCCAGCCTCCTCAGCGCGTGGAGCTCACGTTCAGTGAGCGTCTGGAGCCGGCGTATTCCACGGTCGCGGTGCTGGACGGTACGGGCCAGCAGGTGGACCTCAGGGATGCGGCGCTGTCGCCCGCCGACAGTCGCCGGCTCAGCGTGTCGCTCCCGCCGTTGCCCGCCGGCGCCTATACCGTCCGGTTTCGCGTGCTGTCCGTCGACGGTCACGTCGTCGAGTCGGATTTCCCGTTCACCGTCGGGGCGCGGGGTGCCGCCCGCTGAACAAGCGGGTGTCGTTGAGTAACTGCGCCAACATCGCCGAGACGAGCCTGGGAAACTGACGGACCGAATCGATTCGACAGAGACGTTCGGCCGCCGACTTCAAAGACTCAGCCGTCTCAGCCGCAGAGCGTTCGCAATGACCGACACCGAGCTCAGGCTCATCGCCGCGCTCGCGATCATCGGCGATAGCAGCACGCCGGAGACCGGGTAGAGAACGCCCGCCGCGATCGGGACGCCGAGCGCGTTGTAGACGAACGCCCACCACAGGTTCTGGCGGATGTTCCGCATGGTGGCGCGCGAGAGGCGCCGTGCCCTGACGATGCCGCGAAAGGGCGCGTCGTTGATGCCGTCGCCAGCCATCGCCACCACGCGGCCCTCAGCTTGGAGGCGCTCGACGACGGCGGCCTTGTTCGCCGGCTGGACGTCGGCGATCACGTCGTCGAGTCCAAGGGTTCGAGCCACGGCTTCGGCGGTCGTAGGGTTGTCTCCGGTCAACATCACGACACGAAGGCCCTCAGCGCGAAGCAGCCGGATCGCCTCGGGTGTGGATTCTTTGATCGAGTCGGCCACGCCGATCAGGCCGGCCAGCGTGCCGTCGACGGCGAGAAAGACGACGGTCTGGCCTTCCTCGCGCAACGCCTTGGCACGCGCAGCGAGCGGCCCAAGCTCCAGGCCGTCCGCCGCCAGCAGTCGGACGTTTCCCAACACCACCCGGTGGCCTTCGACGATCCCGGTGACGCCCTGGCCGGTGACGGACTGGAACTTCTCGACCCGGGACGGCCTCACACCGCGTTCTTCGGCGCCGGCCATCACCGCCGCGGCCAGCGGGTGCTCGCTGCTCTGCTCGAGGCCGGCGGCGAAGGCGAGCACCTCGTCCTCTCGGAAGCCGGGGACAGCAATGACCGTGACGAGCCTGGGCTTGCCTTCGGTGAGCGTGCCCGTCTTGTCGACCACGATCGTGTCGACCTTCTCCATGGTTTCCAGCGCCTCGGCGTTCTTGATGAGCACGCCGGCCTGGGCTCCACGGCCGGTCCCCACCATGATGGACATGGGCGTAGCCAGGCCGAGAGCGCATGGGCAGGCAATGATGAGGACCGCGACGGCGTTGACGACAGCGTACGCCAAACGCGGCTCCGGGCCGAAGAAGCCCCACCCGAACGATGTCACGGCTGCGATGAGAACCACGGCCGGCACGAACCAGGACGAAACGCGATCGGCCAGACGCTGAATGGGCGCACGGCTGCGCTGAGCCTCGCTCACCATGCGAACGATCTGCGCCAGCAAGGTGTCGGCGCCGATGCGTTCGGCACGCATGACGAAGCTGCCCGTCGTGTTGACGGTCCCGCCGGTCACGCGACTGCCCGGAACTTTCCCCACGGGAATCGGCTCACCGGTGACCATTGACTCGTCCACGGCGCTCCGGCCCTCGATGACGACGCCATCCACCGGCACGCGCTCGCCCGGCCGCACGCGCAGACGGTCGCCGACGTGTACGTGAGCGAGCGGGATGTCCTCCTCGCCACCGTCGTCGCGCAGTCGCCGTGCCGTCTTTGGCTGAAGACCGAGCAGCGCCCGGATCGCACCGGAGGTCGCGCTCCGAGCGCGGAGCTCCAGGACCTGTCCGAGAAGAACCAGCGTGACGATGACCGCCGCCGCCTCGAAGTAGACGGGCGGCGTACCGTCGTGGCGCATGTTCTGCGGGAGCGTATTGGGGAAGAGGACCGCGAACACGCTGAAGCCGAACGCCGCCGCCGTGCCCAGCGCGATCAGCGTGAACATGTTCAGGCT
>QHTB01000076.1 GCA_003220615.1 Candidatus Rokuibacteriota bacterium | reverse complement strand
AACCGTGAAGGCGAGATCCTGACTGTTCATGTCGGCAATGAGGTTGGGGACACCGGTCAATGCTTGAACGTCCGAATAGGGCAGGTCACCCCAGAGACCGATCGCATACGCGCCGTGTCCGTCGTCGCGGTCGTCGTCGTCGCCTTTCCCGCGAAACCCTTCGCCCGTCGCCAGACTGGTCGTGATGGCCGCGGCAATCAAGCCCGCTGCGGCCACCACGAGCCACCGGCGCAGCGTTCGCGAGCCTCTTCTGCCAGTGTGGTCGCCCAGAGTATCCGTCGTCTTCCCCATGATGTGTCCCTCCCTCCGGGACGCGTCGGCCCCGATGCGATGATCTCCGCAACAGGCTGCCGCCGGCGGCGGCGTGCCACGGAGAGCCGACGGGACGGTAGACGACGGACGCTACGATTCGATGAATTTGTCGGTACGATTCGATGACTGTTCACGCTTGGCGTCCTGACCGCCGAGCGCGACCTACGGCTGGCGAAATCCTCGACGAGGAGGTGGGGCGATCCGTTACAACGAACGAGCGGCGCTGTTCGTCACACCCTCCAACGATGACGAATGGCGTCGCTCACCACCCCTCTCTTCCTGCGGCGGTGGCTCAGACATCTTCCGGAGCTTCTTGTAGCACTCGACGTGAACGGGCGCCCGTTCGGCCGTCACCGTGCGGTAGTGCTCGTCGCGCAGATCGACCCGCTCGCCGCATAGCGCGCAGTTGGAGCGTCGGCGATCGTTCACGCCGACATCCTGGGCGAGATCAACCGCCGGACGACGGTGAGCTCCACATGAGCCTGACGGTGATCTCCGTCACGCGGACGAACGGCTCCACACGCCGGGTTATCGGCTGCCACAGAGGCGAACCGGAGAGGAACGTCAGATGGATCCCGCCGCGGCGGTTCGCCAGCCTGGCGTCCGCGTGTGCGGACTGCCGGCAAGAGATGGAAGCGCTTCGCCCGATCATCGACTCCTTCGTCTCCTGGCCGATCGACGTGCTGCGCCCATCAGCATCGCTCTGGGGACGCCTCGCGCGGCGAATCGCGGCGGAGACGGCCGGGGCGCCGGTGGTGCCAGTGCTACCGCGTTGGGCGGAACCGGAATGGAAAGAAGTGGCGCCTGGGATCTCCTGCAAGCTGCTCGCGACCGATACGGAGAAGAACCGCGTGAGCATGATGGGGCGGCTCGCGCCGGGCACCGACTACCCGCCCCACCGCCATCACGACAGCGAAGAGCTGCACCTGCTTTACGGCGAGCTGATCGTCGATGACACGAAGCTTCATCCCGGCGACTACCTCCGGGCAGACGCCGACAGCGTCGATCATCGTGTCTGGAGCGAGACGGGCTGCACATGCGTTCTCCTCACGTCGAGTCACGACGCCTTTCTCTGACCTCTTGGTCGCGCCTCAACCTTCCCCGAACTAAACCCGACACGATTGCATGGCCCCGAGGGCTGCAGCGTCGGCGAAACTTACAGCTTTGAAGTTCACCGATCTCCGGCGGTCGCGCAACCGTCCGCCAAACCATTGGCTTATGCGTTCGGTAAGCCTTTTGCACTATGTCGCTGCAACGATCGTGATGGTCGCAGAAGCACCATGCGGCTCCGCGAGCACCATGAGCGAACAGCGCCGCTCGCGGAGACGTGCCCTCGGCGCCCGGCGCGCCTTCTTACATGCACCCGCGTCGTTCGTCGTCACTTGGCGGGACGATGCGCGACGCGGGTTCTACCGCAGCAAGGCGGGGAAACAACATCCAGCACGCGTGAGAAGCTCCAGCGACAGCTGTCGCTCAACTCGAGCGTGAGATCGGCGCTTGCGACTCATCACGAGAACATATCGGCCGCATGAGGCTTCACTTCACGGCAAGATCCAGGAGCCACTCGAACGCTAGAACAGCGAGGATCGCGAGCGCGAAGACTAAGACGCTGCCGATGAATAGTATGACGCGCTTACGTCGGGATCGACGTTGCCATCGTCTCGAGCGTCGGCGGCGGCGCTGTCGTCCAGGGAAGTGGTCGGTTACTTCCTGACGCGTCCTGATCCAGCATTGTAGGTGAGGGACACGGTGATCCGCTGTCCGCGGGCCCACTGGCGCGGTGCGCTTGACGGGCTCGTGGCAGACCGGGCAGAAGATTCCCTTGGCCTCGTCCATACTGACCCTGGTAATCGGACACTACGATGCCCAAGCGGACGGGGAAAATGGCTCCTGATACCGCTGACCGACGTCGAGGCGGGGCGGTTGGAATGAGCTGGCGCCTGCGTCCCACTGGCGCAAAGTCGCGAGTGTGCCCCGGGATCCCAGCGTAAGATAGACGCAATCCAATCAGCCAACCGGAACCACTCCGCTTTCGTCCGATCGATCTCACAGGCGTCTATGTCCTGGTCGTGGACGATTATGAAGACACGCTCGAACTCTTCCGCTCGGCGCTCGAAGCATTCGGTGCGGAGGTCGTGACCGCGCGGAGCGCCCGCGATGCCTTGACCATTATGAAGACTGCGCGCGTGAACGCCATGGTGTCGGACCTGGCGATGCCCGGTGAGGACGGGCTCTGGCTCGTCCAGCAACTCCGGCGACTCAAGTCCACGCAAGGCGGCGGTATCCCGGCTATCGCTATCACAGCGCACCGGGAGCGGTATGCAGCCGAGCGAGTGAGGGAGTTCGGTTTCGAGGCGTTTCTGACCAAGCCCATCGATCCCTTCGATCTTTCAAGAGCGGTCGCCTCCCTCGTCGGCCGCTGACGGATTTCACGAGAAGATTTCCCACTCCTGGATCTCGTTTCCGAGCTCCAGGCCGGTGAAGCAACCGCCGACGTAGGCCTGCAGCCCCGCTATTCCTTGCGTGGCTTGCGGGGCACCTTCTCGGCCTTCTCGTAGCAGTCAACATGGAACCACGCGAGGCTGGCGCGGTAGTAGCCCTCGTCCGTCTTCACCGCTTCGCCACAGACCACGCAGAACGGTCCTCGCTCGTCCTTCTCGATAGGCATGGAGACAATTCTACGTCGCTAGCCAGGCGCGCCGGTCCACGGATGTAGAAGGGCAGGTGGGAAACTTTTTACCCGCCGGCGAGTGAAATCAGACTTGAAGGCGCCCGTCGACCGTACGATATGATGACTCGATCCCCTCATGGTCTTGACCGATAACGCCCCGTCCTCGTTCTGGACGACCATCAGGACACCCTCGAAGTGTTCCGGACCGCGCTGGAATCGTGCATGGCGAACGTGCTGACGGCGCGGACAGCGCGCGATGCCGTCACGATCCTCAAGACGGTGCGCCTGGACGCGATCATCTCGGACTTGGCGATGCCCGGTGAAGATGGCCTCTGGGTCGTCGATCAACTGCGCCGATTGGCGCTCTCGAAGGGGGGCAGCATCCCGGCGCTCGCAGTCACCGCACACTGGGACAGGTACACCAGCAAGGACGACAAGGACGCGGGCTTCGACGCGTTCCTCACGAAGCCGGTCGATCCGTTCGACTTGTGCAGGACCGTCGCCTCGCTGGTTGGGCGCTGATACCGTCCACGGGGAGCGTAGCCCTCGCGAGCGACGCTGCCTCCTGCAACTGCCGCATCGGTACCCCGTCCCGTAGCTGCGCTCGATCTTCCCGCCACCCGCGGCGCTCGGCAACGTCTCGTAGCTCGCGCTCCTAGTTCACCGTCGTCTGACCGTCGGTGCCCGCTTCCCTTTGCTTGGACTCATCAGCACGACGGAACTCCGGTGTCAGCAAAGGCGACATCTTATCGGCTCGGTGGCCGTGGTCGTCCACCGCCCTTTTTCTCGCGATCGGCGCCCGCTCTGGCGTCGTGGACGCTTACATTTCCGTGCTCGGGCAAAGGTGATGCGCCGCAAGCCCGCGTCACACGACTCGGCGGCGGTTCGGTATGCGGCATGCAGAAGAGCTGACAGAAGACACGCGGGTGGCACCCGTACGGAGATTTCGTATAGACTTCCTTCGATTTTCCCTGTTGGCATTTGTCGCCCTCTTACTCACGATCGGAACTGCCAGTGTGCCGGCGCTCGCCGGCGACGTATTCGTCCACGGCCACACGCAACGTGATGGAACGTATGTTCCGCCGCACTGGCGGTCAGCTCCCGACGGCGGCGACAACGACGACTGGACGAAAGCCTTGAAGGTCAACCCATACACCGGTCAGCAAGGCACCCGAGCTCCAGACGTCCCCGATATGCAGTGGAGGCGGCCCGTCCCCGAGTTCGGGAATTTCGGTAATCAGAACTTTGGAGGAACGCAACGCCGCGGGTGGTGACCTAGAAGCGAGGCCGCCGTGTGCACAACACGACCAGCCTCGCCTGAGGGTCCTTTCTCTGTTGCGCTGAGCGGGTAGCTGCCAGCCGCAGCTCGCGCTCGATTTCGGGGAGACTCAGGCAATCTGAACGTCGCATTCTCGGCCCTCTGTCGGAGGCATCCTTCGACGCATGAATGCTCCTCCCGGCCCTATCGCTTCTCGCGACCGCCCGACATGTTCTGAGTGGTGCCCCGGGGGAGTCCGGCCGGGATTGCACCCTCAGCGGCCTGATCCAGGCAGCGTGAAAACCTGGCCGCTGAGTCGGCCAACGAGGACTCCACGGCCACGAATTCCCTCCCGCCTCGGCGAGGATCTGGTGCATGGTGACGGCAAGCGGGCACAATGCCGGTCGCTCCCGGCGCCACCGGGGCGGTCCCTAGCAGCCCCGCCCGCCTTCTCCTGTGGTAGGGGAATGCGATGGGACGGACCCGCACCGCTGCAAAGCGGCAACGCCAACAGAGGTGGGCGACCGTCACTCCCCGAGCGCGACGTCGTCACCGCGCCGGCGACCAAGCGACGAAGGACGCCGCGGCCGAGGCCTGGCTCCGGCGCCAGCTCGAGGCGCTTGGGGAGAAAGAGGGCGGCGCGTGATGGCGCGCCCGCGCCCCGATCAGGCACTGCGTGCCTGGGCCGCCGCTGTGGAGCGACCGATGCTTGCCTGCCAAGCGAGGCTGGGCCGCCGCCAGGGTGGGCATTCTTCTGCGGAGTCCAGATGATGGCGGGCCAGGTGGCGATCATGCCCGACGATGCCCTGGCGCGCGTGAAATCCGCTCTCACTGAGCTGCGACGGCGCCGACACGTTGAGCCGGAACAGGTGCACGGACCATCGAAGAACGTAGGTTCGCTGAGTGACGGTCGGAGGGCTCGGTCATGAGGCCCTTCGCCTGGCTCCTCATCGTCGCCGGCGTCCTGATCATCATCGCCGGCCCGATCTATTCGAGTGTCGATCCCAGGGCGCGTGATCGGCGGTGGTTTCGTCGCGCGGTGGAGAGCGGCGATCGCGAACGTGTCGACCGGATGCTCGTCGAGGACGTCCGGGCGGCCTGGGTCGTTGTGAATCCCTGGCCGATCGTCATGGCCGGCGCCAGCGTCACGGCGTTCGGGATCGTGTTGCTGGCGAGACGGCGACCGGATTCGAGCCGTCTGTGATTCCCACCACCGAGTTCGTAGTCGAGACGACCCAGCACCTGATCCCTGGACCTCAAGACATCACTCGAGCGAGCATGTAATGCCATAGAGCGGCCAGCGCGCCAAGCCTTTGAGAGGGGTCTGGCCCGCGATCCCTCGGCTGCTGCCAGTGCTGTTGTTGCGCCGACGGTACAGCGAAGTGTACTTGGCACCGCCCTGGATGTGTTCGCCTTTCCAGACTACGCTTCCACCCACTCTCGACGCTGCATCGTGAATGAGGAGAGAATCGAGGCGGCGGTCGCAAGCTGAACGGAGGTGACCTATGAGCCGATGGGCGACACATCTAAAACTCGTTTCGTTCTCCTGTCCGCATGCTCGTCTGAACGATCCCCAGAGCGATCCGCGCCACGGAGATCGGCGCCAAGCTCGGCTGTCCCTGCGCATGAACATGCTGGCGCCGGCGTTCGCGCTCCTACTCGCCGGCTGTTCGAACGTCTGGGTCCGCCCACCCGGCGTAGACGAGGCCCAGTTCGAGCAGGATGCCGCAGCGTGTCGGGCGGCGGCCTTCTATGTCCCGATCGCGCCCGAGAGCACCTTCGTTGGTGCCTACCCGTCCAACTCGGCCGACCCAAGCCCGGGCTGGAGCGACGTCGGACGCGGGGACCACGTCCAGGAGGCGTGTATGGAGGCGAAGGGGTACCGGAAGCCGTAGGTCGCGAGGCCGCGATTTCTTCTACGGAAGGAGCAGAGCTCGCGAAGCCGGCCCGGATTACACGCGAGTACGTCAACAAGCTCGAGGCTGGGCGCTACGATCCGACCGTGAGCGGCCTTCCTGACGTGGCGTTCAAGGGCGCGGCCGCGCGGGCGGGACTCTTCGCGAGAGCAGGCTATGTGGGCTTGGTGGTGCCCGGGGTGATGCGCTCGATTTTGTAACGCCATTCTCTGGCGTCGTGAAGGCGGCGTGATGCTCTACAGGTCAGTACGACGGGGCACTTCGCAGCGCCTTTTCGAGAAGCTTGTAGCCCCATACCCGCACACCGAACGTCAGCGCAATCAACACAACGAGTTCGCCAAGTTCCGCCCACATCCCTTTGAAGAACGTGGCGATCATCGCGAGGGGTACAACACCGACGCCCGCCATAAAAAGGCCGATGAACAGCCAAAATCCTCCCCACAGCGTGTAGGTGAGCAACAGGCTCCACACCCAAAGGGTCGCGCCAAACACGTAAGAGACGATCATCATTCCACTGCCGGCGAACCTCGGCGTGGACGAGAAGACCGCATTAGGGAGCAAGACGAAGAGGGTAACAAGCAGCGTTAATGCGTTGATGGCGGCGAGCCAGGGAAACAGCAATGCGCTCAGCCAGACACCGCCTTGCAGCAAAAGCACGGGGATGAGCGCCAGGGCCAAGAGAATTGCGATGCCGAGGGCACCCGTGCCGATCGATGCCAGCGTCGTCTTCATGGTGCTCCCCCCGAGACTGGTGCAGGTCGGTCGGGCGCATTATGGCGTAGAAACTCTCTTCACGCGGTCACGCCAACGGTCACGGCCTCGGGATGTTCAGGTTCTCAGGGCCTCCGTTTCGCCTCGTCAACTCGCTTCGCCAGCATACTGATGAAGCCGATGTACTCCAGAGCGACTTCGGCCGAGTCGATGCCCCCGCCGGACCACTGGAGTTCACCTCGCGACACGGTCCTCGGAAAGAGGCTGGATGGCCGAACTCCGGAATGCCGCGAGAGATCTGGCTTCACTGCGAGTCGCTCCGGCGGGCAAGACGTAATGACGAGGATGCCGCCGGTCTCACGGGGATGAGCACGGACCGTCACGTCCCGCATGAACGCTTCGGCAGACTCTGCAAGCAGGACGACGCGCGCGTCAGCGCCCTGGCGGAAGCCGGCCCACGCGTCATCGTTAAGCGATTCAGCCGGCCTCGTCGTTCACGTCGCGCTGATGGCGCTGCCGCGCGCAGAACTTCGCGCCGGTGGTTCGAGAATGGAAGCGGCGGCGTGCGCTGACTACGCGCGGCGCTGGCTGGCTCGCGCGAGCTGCGTGCGGATCTCCTTCAGCAGGTGCTCGGGCAGGCACGGCTTCAAGAGGTAGGCGTCGCAGCCCGCGTCGATGGCCGCTTCTCCACTGCCGCCCTCGACGTGCCCGGTACAGGCGATGATCGGAATGCGCGCTGTGCCCCTGTGCCGTTTCAGCGCCCGGATCGCCGCCCAGCCGTCGAGCATCGGCATCGACAAGTCCATTACGATCACGTCTGGCCGCGAGGCGACCGCCATGCGGACCCCGATGGCGCCATTAGTGGCGACGAGGACGCGCAGGCCTTGGGTCCTGAGGTACGTCGAGTACAGCTCGCGAGTGGCGGCGTGGTCATCGACGACGAGAACGAGCGGAGCCGTGTTGCGCGTGTTGGCGCGAGTCATGTTTCACGAAGTCTACGTGCGAGCGTCGAGCCCGTCTATGCGACGACGGCATCAGAAAATCTTTTCCTGTTTCCCTGGCGGCGGTTATAGCCCATGATGACGGCATGAGCGATCAGTCCACGATGTGTTCATCGTGCAGGGCGCCCATCAAGCCGACAGAACCTGTCGGCACGACGGCCGACCGCATCCTTCATCTCCGATGCTGGCTGAAGGAGCGGCTGAGCCGCGCTCTCGGTTGAACCCTTCCGCGGTACTCAGTCGCCGGCAACGGCGCGACCGGCAACGGCGCGATCTGAAGCCTTGCCGGTTCCGCTCTCTCCGGTGATGAGCACCGCCGTCGGTGTGCCCGCCACTTGGCGAATGACCTGGTAGATTCGCTGCATCTCGGGGTGACCGCCGATGAGCCCGCCATCCCGTCGTCGAGACCGGGAAAGGCAAGCTCCGACCGCAGGCACAGCACCTGCCTCTCGAGGGCCGCTTTTCCAGGGCGCGGTCGACAAGCAGAACGATCGCGTCAACGTCAAATGGTTTCGTGATGTAGTCGTAAGCGCCGCGCTTGATCGCCTCGACGGCCGTCTTCACGTCCCGGACAGCGGTCGCCAGCACGACAACAACGGCAGCGCGATCGGACGCTCGCCGTTCCTGAGCGGATCGTATCCCTCCGGCCACTGCCTGTAGACGATCCGGATCCCGGCAGTCCGTGGTCGTTGATCACGACGTCTTGCTTGGGCTTTCCTCAAGGCGGCCTGAGTTCCCCCGTTGGGCGCCTTGCCCTTCCGGCATCGAAGAGCACCAGCGCTGACCTTTAGCGGCGGGGCGCTCGTTGCACTTCGAGCACATCGTGACGCTCATGCCGGGCCTTCTTGGCTCAGTGCGAGCCGTTGCCGTTGGCGCGAAGCTCGTGAAGGATGGGCGACACCTGCTTAATCCCGCAGCTTGACCAAGGTCCGCCGGCCGTCGGCGAGGGCTGAGAGAAGAGTCGGGAAGGACGCCGCCGACTCCCGAAGAATCTCCCCGAAGCCGTTCACGATCCGCCAGCGCCATTGCGGTCCCGTTTCCACGGAGACCCCGGCGACGTTCAGGAATCGGCGCCTGACCGCCTCAACGGGGGCGAGAGACACGCAGTTCCGTGCCCGACTCCTCGGCCGTGAGCGCGAAGCCATCAGCCCCTCTTCTTCGTCGCGGTCTTCTTCGCTCGGTTCCAGCGGGCAAGTACAGCCCTGCGCATCAGCTCGCTAGCGTTCCTCCTGCCCTCTCTGACGACCACGGCCTTCTGCGTCGTGGGTTCTATCCAGCGCTGAACCTGCTCAGGCTCCCAGGGAGCACGACGATGTCGTTCAGCACCCCCGTGACACCCGGAAGGCTAGCCACCACTCCCTGCGCCACTCGGCGCTCCTCTTCGGTGCGGACGCTTCCGCTCAGAGCGAGGTGCCCGTCGGTGGAGGTGACGAAGATCTGCCGAAGCCTGGTCATTGGATTCGCGAGGAGCGCGGCTTTCGCCTGCGCGGCCAGACTCAGATCCCTGATCGTCTGCCGTGCGGTGGGGGTGATCTCAACACGCTTCTCCTGGAGCGCTTGGCAGATCAGTCGGGCGCCTTCGTCGGCGCTCAGTCGTTCGGTGTTGATGACGAGGTCGTAGGAAAAGGGATTGTCCCAGTCCACGTGGTAGAGGAACCTCACACGCGCGGCGCGCTCTCGATCGGATCGCCGCACGTAGTCGAGGGCCGCGTCCGCGGTGAGCCCCTGCTGCTGGTGGACTCGCTGCGCACGGATGCCCTCGGGAGCGCTGATTCGCACGCGCAGCGCCTGGGGGATTTTCCCGAGGATGGTGGTCGACGCTCGACCCACCAGGACGACGGTCTCACGCGCGGCCATCTCGAGCACGATCGCCTCGACGTAGGCCATGTACCGACGCTGGGTCTCTGTGAAGCGCTCCCAGATGGTTGGCTTCTCCTCCGTCGCGTGGGTCAGCTCCAGGACGCCTTCGCCGAAGCGCTCCGCGGCCTTCGAGATGATCTCGCGGTCCGCGAACTCATGCCCGAGGGCTGCCGCGACTGTACGTCCGATCTCCCTGCCGAGGCTGCCCGCGGTGTCGGAAATGGCGAGGATACTCATGGCGTGCCTCCTCCCGGAAACGCAAATGCCCCTGCCGGCCGTCACGACGGCCAACAGAGGCACTGAACCGCTACAAAAGATCCCGATCCAGCAACGCACCACCCTCCCGAAACGCTCGGGCGGTCCGAGCCATGAAGTCTTGTCCGGAGTCTAGGCACCGAGAACCGTCCGGTCAAGCGGTCGCATCGACTCGTGTGGGGAGCACATGATCTGTCCGCTCCCGAGAGCAAGTGAAGTGTCCGCTCTTCGAGCGGCTCGTCGTATGTCCATCAGCAACCAAGGAGGTGCTGACGCCACGTTCAACGCCACCTTCGGGCGACCGCCCGCCGAGTGGGAAAATATTTCCCCACGCCCCCGCACGATCCCTTGAACCAGCCGGCGCGCTCGATCTGCTCGCGCTCCTTGACGCGCGCCATCGGCATCCGATCGAGGTTCGGGCTCGGACCGCGCGTCAGGGGAGCAGTGGGCACGGCCCGGATCGCCAGCTCGAACTTTCTTGGGCCGGGGGCAGCTCCCGCCGTAGGCTGGCCGCAGGAGGGTCTGGGGCCATGCAGAAGAAAGAGCTGGAGCGCCTACGCCGCTCCGTTGAGCACGTGGCCGCGCTGCATGACGACGCGATGGACTTCATCGAGAACGGCATCCGCGACATGATCGCGCTGCGTGACGCGCTCACACGCGCGGCCGACGAGGTGAAGGCAGCGCGGGTCGCGCTCGAAGCCGCCACCGCCCAGGAGGGCGCGCTCAGGGCCTCGTAGAGCTGCGGAGCCGGCGAGGGCCGCCAGCCCCGCGTGAGACGACTACGCAGCGCCCCCGCCCCCGGTCCATCCCCGGTGGCCGCGCGTACCTCCCTTGGCTCCGCACGGGTGACCAGCGGATGGCCGAGAGTCGTGCCCTCGCGGAGTTTCCGAGGATCGACCGCGCGCTTGCCGATTGTCGAAGATCAACTATCGCGGGTTGAACCTAACTACGGAGGCGACATGAATCACAGTCGCGACAGCCGACTTCGCTTGATACTGGCGACACTTGCCCTCGCGGCACTTGCTCTTGGCGCCTCCGACAAGAGCGGGGCCGAAAAGCAAAAGTCCTTGGCCGAGCGCATGTACGACAACAGGGTCAAGCGATGCAAGGCAATGATGCCCAAGGACGAGATGTCGCGCTGCGATGTCCGTTCAGGAACGACCTACGACGAGAAGCTTCGCGGTCTGCACCGAACGATGATGGATCGGATCACGAAGGCGCAGCCAGCGGACGGAACGTGCTCCAAGTACGGCGCGACGTATCTCGTGTGCGACGAGAAGATGCTGGGCGGGAAGATGATGTACACAATTTATCGTCTGGACCGCGCGAAGGACGGCTCGGACAATTACTCGATGTACGTCTGGTCGCGCGAGTATTAGCGACACAGGGTCCCCAGGGGAAACGCCCCGCCAGTACCATCTCCAAGCAGCGGTTCGCTTGATCGAGCAGTGGGGTCGCATGACCGAAGCGGAGCCGTCCCTCGTCAGCCGAGTCGGTGGCCATCTTCCCGGAGCACCTCCGCATCGGCGATCGCTTCACGAACGCTGACGGCGAATGGGAGGTCGCGAGCAGGCCCGTGACCTTCAAGCAAGGCCACGAGGTTCGGGCGTAGAGGTGGGGGTGCCGCATGGTCGTTGAACGAGCATCGTCCTCGACCAGCGTCATTGATGTCCTCGATCATGTGCTGGATAAGGGCATCGTCATCGACGCCTGGGTCCGCGTCTCCCTCGTCGGCATCGAACTCCTCACCGTGGAAGTCCATGTCGTCGTGGCGTCCATCGAGACGTACAACCAGCACTTCGATCCGCAGAGCCTGCGACGAGGTACAGTCGCCGCGGTGGCGCAAAACGGGCGGGACTGCTACCGAGGTGGCAGCGGCACCTTTGGGGCTGGCGTGTGTTTCGGCCTGACGTGCGCATTCGCGTAGTCGCACGGCTCGTGAATCTGGTCCGAGCCCCGTTCACTGAGGATTACTCCGTAATCGACGACTCGCCGCAGTAGGCGGGCGACCACGCGGGGGCGATTGGGGTCGGCTCCGGCGGAGTCACTCACGGCCGTGTGTCCCGCTACCCGCGGTCGCACCCCCATGGCGACTCATCCAGGCGAGATGACGAGCGAGCCTGGGAACTCCGACGCGACCATCCGAGCGTCGGACACCGCCCGCGGAAGCCAAGGTTTGGTGCTGGGCCCGAGGCGCGGCCGACTCATCGTCAATCAGGCATCGGTGGTGGTAGGCGCGAGCAATCGGGGCAGAGCTTGTCGCTCTCAGTCTCCTCGGCGCTCTCTGGAATGAGGATGGCGAAGGCGCGACCGCAGAGGGCAGAGATGCGTCGGGCGGTGTCACTCACGTTTCCACGCCTCGGGTCCAGACCCAGACCGAGCCCACGGTGATGACGGCGGTGACGACGGCGACGAACCAGAGGGCCCACGAAAGCCACGGTGCGCCCGCCCATTCGCGGATGCAGTTGAACCCGACGAGGGACGCCACGATCACGAGGAGGTTCCACGCCTCGAAGATGATCAACGCCGTCGTCGCTCGCTGCTGACGGTTGGGGAACTCGTCCCACTCGGCGAGTGCATCGCGAAGCCTAACCTTGACGGGTTCCGGAGTGATCGTGCCGGGACCCTGAGCACCCCTTGCGTCTCGGATGATCTCTTCGAGAGGCAGCACCTGAGCCTGCACGAGGGTCAAGACCGATCCACCCAGGGCCCCTCGGATGGTGTGCTCGTTGCGGGCATGTTCACCACGCAGCGACTGCAGCTTGTAGAGCCCCACCGCTCCCACGAACGCCGCGAGCGCAGCACAGGTCTGAGCGAGGGTGCTCAGGATGTAGAGGAGGACAGTCCCAGGGTCGGGCACGACAGGCCCGGTTACTCGATGTACTTCTTGGGTTCTGTTCCGAACTTGTCCTTGCACTCTGTACCGCAGAAGTAATAAGTCTGCCCGTCGTGCTCGGCCTTCGCGGCTCCCCGAGGGACGGCCTTCTTGCAAACGGGGTCGATTTCCGTGTTGTGGCCCATCGCCACATGAGGGCCAATGCTGGGTTTGGAGGACTCTCGGAAGATCCTTCCCGCGACGTCCTTGGGGTCATAGTCGCGCATTCGGTTCTCCTCCTGAACGTGATGGGTACGGTACGCAGGGCAGGCGAGCATCGTCAAGGCGAGCACCCCCTGCACCCAGCGCCCCGGTAGGCGTGCTACACCGCGACTTCGAGTGGGAATCGAGGCGAGGATGCCCGACGTTCAGGCCGAGCGATCGCGACGACCATTGAGACCGGCCGCAGATCGGCGAGGATGGCGAGATCACTGCCGTGGGTAATGGGTGTGCCCCCGGGGTGACTCGAACACCCGGCACGCAGTTTAGGAAACTGCTGCTCTATCCACCTGAGCTACGGGGGCGTTGGACCCGACACGCGTCAGGCTCATTCTAGCGCGGCTCGGGCGGTGGCGATCGTGCGATCGGCGGTGGACGTCGATGCGCAAGGCTGGCCGACGATCGAGAGAACGCCGGGGCAGGGCTCAGGCTGTCGACCAGGCGCGATGGTGAGGACGAGCTTCACGCCCAGCCCCGGGCGCATCACGAGGAGGCCGCGACTGGGTCCGCGGAACGGGCCACGACGTCCACCACAGCCGGGGAGAGCTCCATCTGCCCAGCCAGAGCGTGCAGCTCGCCATCAATGAAGCCGCGGATACCCGGGAAGGCGAGATGGTGCGTCGCCTCGAGGAGCCTGGCCACCCCACCCGGTGCGGAGAAGGCGGTGCGATCGATCGGCGGGCCGGGCTACCGCGTGAGCCGAACCCCTCCACAGTCCGCGTGGCCGAATCCCGGGCGCGGCTTGAAGAACGCCGCGAGGTCCTGAGGGCCATGGACGATCGTCTTGCAGTGGGAGCACTGGCGGCCGTCTTGAGCCCATTTCTCGTAACAACCGACACAGATCGTCACTTCGTTCGGATCCTGTCCGCGGAACACGGTCTTTTTGGGGACGCGCCGCTCACAGAAGAAACAGGTCGACATGCCGAATCCAAACATAGTCACCCTCCCCCAACACCGCACGGCAAAGTCGAGGCCAAGCTCGCCGCGATGGTGACTTCTGGCCACGAAGCATTCCGTGCCCGGCGCGTGTGTCGGGGCGGCTGACACTGCTGATCGACATAGGCGCCCATCGGCGTGACGCGACCTTTCTGTGATAGG
>QHTB01000046.1 GCA_003220615.1 Candidatus Rokuibacteriota bacterium | reverse complement strand
GCCGCTTGAGACGCTCCTGCAGGCCGTCAAGGTACGCGAGCAGCGACGGGACACCATCCGCTCGGAGTTGAAGACGCTCACCACGCAGCGACGCGTCGAGTCCCGTGACACATCAGACGTGAGGGCCACGTTGGTGAAATACCTCGACACGTGGCGTGCCATGGCGCACCAAGGCGTCGCCGAGGCCCGCGGCCTCTTGCGCGCGGTGCTCGTCGGCCGCTTCGTCTTCACGCCCGTCATCCCACCACCAGACCTGCCGCCACGGAAAGGACCCGGCCGGAAGCCGCGCTTCATCTACGAGTTGAAGGGTGAGGCGTCACTCTCCGGACTTATCGCGGGGTTAATTTCTGCAAGTTCGGTGGTGGCCCCAACGGGACGCGATCGAACTTGCAGAATTGAAGTGCGCGATTTCATTGCGCGCTGATTGGGTGCTCGGTCGGTCCGTGGGCCCCAGACGGGCGAAGGCGTCGCTCTTGAGTCTCGGTGTGGTTGCGGAGCTGGATATGCAGAATGCTACACGGCCTCGCCGTGCGGTCCACGCGGCGCTGCAAATCCTGGAGGGGGGTGAAGAAGTAGGGGAGGCGAACGCGCCCCTGGCGAACGCGCATCAACGCCCGCGGGCTATCATGGCGGCCGTGACACCGGCATCCGTCGCCCAACTCCCCCCGCTCCGCCCCTGGCAGCGCCTCAGCGTCCGCGTTGCCGGGCTCTTCGTCGCCGTCACGCTGCTTGCCGTCGGCCTCGTCGGCGAGGTGCTGTACGAGCGCCAGAAGCGTGAGACGGAGGCGACGCTCGGGGCCCTGCTGCTCAACATCGCGCGCACGGGGGCGTACCTCATCGATCCCGACCTGCACATGGTGGTCCAGCGGACGCTGACCCAGGAGACGAGCGCGTACCTCCGGGTGCGCCAAGCGCTTTCGATCGTGCAGGATGAAAACAGGATCGAGACACCCGTGTACACCCTCACCGACTACGATCCCGAGAAACGGCAGGCGCGCTTCATGGTCACGAGCCGGGGCCCGGGCGTGCCGGGGGAACCCTACCCGCTGGTCCCGGCTCTCCTGGAACCACTCGGGCGCGCGTTCCACGATAACGTCGCCACGCACACGGCCGTCTACCATAACCAGAGCGGGACGTGGATCACCGCGTTCGCGCCCATCAGGAACGGGCCTGGGCCGCCCATCGCCGTGCTGGACGTGGACTATCCTGTGACGGTCTATCTGGTGCGGCTCGCCGCGGTGCGAAACACCATCGTTGGCGCCTCGCTTCTGGGAGCCTTGGCCGCGCTGATCCTCGGAGTGATCGTCGCTCGTCGGGTGGCAGGTCCAATCACGGCCCTTACCGAGACCGCCGCGCGCGTCCAGGCGGGCGACCTCAGTGTGGCGCTGCCCGTCCGTTCCCGCGACGAGGTCGGACGGCTGACGCGCGCCTTCAACGAGATGATCGAAGGCCTGCGGCAACGCGACTTCATCCGCAGCACGTTCGGCCGGTACGTCTCTCCAGAAGTCGCGCAGGCGCTGCTCGCCTCCCCCGAGGCGCAGCGGCTCGGGGGCGAGAAGCGCGAGGTCACGGTGCTGATGTCGGATCTCCGTGGCTACACACGGTTCGCGGAGCTCGGCGACGCCCAGGCTGTCATGGCGGTGCTCAACGAAGTCCTGGCGCGAATGACGGACGTCATCATCGCCCATGGCGGCACGATCAACGAATTCATCGGCGATGCGATCTTCGCGATCTTCGGCGCGCCGCTCGCCCATCCCGATCATGCCGAGCGCGCCGCGGCCGCCGCCATCGCCATGCAGCGCGCGATGGCCGACGTGAACGAGGCGCACGCGCAGCGCGGGCTGCCGCGTTTCGAGATGGGCGTCGGCATCAACACGGGCGAGGCCGTCGTCGGGAACATCGGCTCTGAGCAGCGCGCCAAGTACGCGGTGGTCGGTGCCGCCGTCAACCTGGCCGCCCGTGTCGAGGGGTGCACCGTCGGCGGGCAGATCTTCTTGAGCCCCCACACCTACGCGCGCGTTCGCGACCTTGTCGAGGTCGGCGAACCGTTCCCAGTTGAAGTCAAAGGTGTGGCCGAGCCGCTCCTGCTCTACGAGCTGCGGGCGATTAGCGGCCGCTTCGCGCAGCGGCTTCCCGAGATGGCGAGCGACGATGAGCAGGTGCCCGTGTGGCTGCCGTTCGTCTGTCGAGTGTTCGAGGGCAAGATCCTCGGCAAGGACGAGACATCCGGCACCGTTGTCCGGCTGGGGCGCCGGCGTGTCGACGTCCGGCTCGACGGCACCCTGCCTCTGCTGACCAATCTGCGCTTCCGGCTCAACTACCCTGGGCTCGGCTACGATTCGGGCGACCTCTACGGCAAGGTCATCGGGACCGAGCAGCAGGAGGGAACCCCGGTCACGCGGATCCGCCTGACATCCATCGACCCGGTCGATCAGCAGATCCTCGAGACGTTCTTCGAGTCCTGACGTCCCCGCGCCTGTTACCACGCTCCGCGCGGGTGGGGTAGCGTGTCTTTCCCCTCTCTAGCGGGGCCGCGTCCCGAGAGCCAACGGGTTTCGAACCCGTGTTTGAGTCGCGATCACGTTTTCGCCAAGTCTCTTATGTAGTTACAGAGCAGCAGCACCCTGCAACCTCGACGCGACTAAAACATGCAGCTGAAAGTTCCTTAAAACATCCCGCCCGCCGAGCTATGCGCTTCGAAAGCTGCTCGACCACGATGAGCAAGGCGCCCTGCTCGCCCGGATATTCGTGGGCGAGGTGGTTCGCGGCCCACAGCGCGGACGAAGGCTTGCGAAGCCGCTGGATCTCAGACGCTTTCCTGGTGACGGCCTGCCTTCGGAGACCCGCGGCGACGGCGTTCCGGGTGCGGACTGAGTCGACCAGCCCGTCCGGAAATTGTTTTGGAATTTTCGTTCGTCGGGTGAGGGTCGCCAACCAAGCCGCTAACCGGCAGCGCCACGGCGCTCCAGAACCTCCCGACGATCGCGTCGGGAGATCTGGCTAAAGCCGGCCTGGCTACGAGCGCGCCTAGCCTGCACTGCACTCTCATCTCGGAAATCCGAAACACTCCAGAGTCGAACGATCGAACGTGGATCGTTGTGGCTCTCGCGCCGAGACGATCGCTGTAAGACCGTCTCGACCCCCACCCGGTAAGACCCAACCCGCTTGTATGTACGCCAGAGACTGTATAAGGCTGTAAACACCGCGAAACACCGCGAGATCAACGGACAAGACCCCCCGATTCACGCGTTTTGGGACTGTCCAGTGTTCCTAACCCAGCGAAAATCGCCTCCCCGGTCGTCTAATCGCGGCGTGACGAAGCCACTGCGGGCTTACGGCTTCTTCGCCAGCCGACGCCGCTTCACATAGCTCCAGAGCTTCTTCGTCATCTCCGACGGTGCAATCGGGACATTGCCGAAGACCGATTCGAGGCTGTCCGAGCATCCGGTAAAGCTGATCGCGTATCCGCCAAATGCTGGTCGCTTCGTCCCCTTTTTGGTCATCGCGGCCTCCTTCGGGAATTTGAAATCAGGTGGAGACTACCACATCTAGAAGGTTATCTACTAAGAAGGCCCAAGATATTGGGGCCTAACGCCAGGGCCGTGGAGATCCAGTGAGTCGGAGGAGCGTCAACGTCCAACGTTCCTTTGAGCCCTCGGCGCCTCGCAGAGATGCGGGGCGCCTGAGTGCAGATCGCGGCAGATCACGGCACACGATGCAACCCAGGCGCAACCGAGATGCTGACGATCTGGCCGAGCACCACACTCGCGAGCCGATCTCTTTCGAGTACCATCGTGGCGCTCCGCCCCGCCCCGGCTGACCAAGGAGGGGTCCACGATGGCACTCGAAGACGTCAGCGCCACCCTCAAGAAGCTGCGCCGCCAAGTCGCGAAAGGGTCGACGCCAGAGGTGAAGCGT
>QHTB01000045.1 GCA_003220615.1 Candidatus Rokuibacteriota bacterium | reverse complement strand
CGGTCCAATGCTCCCATGCCGCCAGCAGCTCACGCCGTGCCGCGATGAGAGCGTCACGGGCTGCTCGACGTTCGCGGCGCCGACGAGCGAGCGCTGAGAGCAGCTCGACACGCGTGAACGTCCAGACGGCGACATTGCCGTCCTGTCTGATCCATTGTCGCGTTCGAGGCGTCATCGGTTCAGCGAGGATCGTTGGGATCAGCGCCGAAGTGTCCCAGAACCTCACCACCCTGACCTTCGTTCCTCCAGCAGCGCCTTGAGGACGCCGCTGACGCGGATCGGACGGTGCTCGCGCAGCCACTTCCGGAAATCACCCTTGCCGCGACGGATGATGCCACGGCGCTCGAGGTCGGCGAGCCGGCCATCGGACGAGCGCTCGCTCGTGAGCGGCACGATCCGCGCGACTGGCCGGTCGCGCTCGAAGACGAGCACGGTGCCGCCACGCTTGACGTGCGCCAGGTATCGGGAGAGCCCGTTTTTCAACTCGGCCACCTTGGCCTTCTTCATGTGGCCATGTTAGCCAAGTGAGAAGGCCTCCGTCAATGTGCCGGCCCGGATACGGCTGAGGTTACGACGCCAGGATCCGCTCGTAGCGCCCGTAGCTCGCACGAGGTCGAGAGCACGAAGCGCGAGCGCCGGCCGACGGTGTCGATGCAACGCTTCACCTCGGCCTCGATCTCCGCCTGGGTGGCGCGCTCGAAGATGGTCACGTCGACGTTGCCGATGGCCACGACACCCCGCTGGTTGCCGAGCGTGACGAGCTTGTCGAGCTGGTCGACCTTCAGCTTCGGATCGCCCTGCTGGTCGAGGTCGATGGTGATGGCCACGAAGCCGACGTCCACCAGGTCCTCGTGGATCTGGTGGGTCGTGCCGCAGATGTGGACCGTGGTGCCGACCTTCTTGGCCTTGAAGTAGTCGACCATCTCCTTGTGGTAGGGCTTGATGAACTCGCGATAGGTGTCGGGCCCGACCAGCGAGCACGACGCGGTCGGATCGGTGTAGGACAGCCCGATCTTCGTCGTGAGGACGGCGTCGCCGAAGCGCTTGGCGTACTCGGTCGCGAAACGCATGAGCTCGTGGACGAACTCGGGATCGTCGATCGTGTCCAGGCACATGAGCTCGGGATTGCGCATGAGCATGGCGATCGTCCACGGCCCGACCAGCACGGCGCCCAGCGCGCTCGGAAACCGCGCCGCCGACAGCGCCTGGCACTGCTCGAGGAATGCCGGCAGCCGGCCATCCCGGTACGGATCGGGGACTTCCAGCCGCGCGAGCTTGCCCTTGTCGTCCTGCAGCACGTGCTGGTCGATCGAGGGTACGACGTAGTCCGAGTACTTCACGTGACAGCCGATCGCCTCGGCTTCCTTCGCCAGATCGTTGAACGCGATCATGATGTCCGGCTGATAGCGCTCGTAGTAGTTCAGCATCGCGTGGACGGCCTTGGTGGGGTTGGTGCAGTACTCCTCGATCGAGAGGCCGTCGAGACATCCGGCGAACGAGCCGGCGATCGGATAGGCGGGGACGCGATCGGCGAAGCCACCCTTGTAGGCGGCGACGACCCGATCCCGCGGCGTCACGAGCGGGCGCTGATCCATGTTGTCCTCCCTCCGGTCGTCGGGCGTCTTCGGCTCACACGCGGGCGCCGTCACCCGCGGCCAGCATCGGGCGGAACGCATCGAGCGTCAACGCGATCTCCGCCGGCGTCTGCTGCGGCCGCAGCAGCAAGACGGGCAGGTCGGCGCCGGCGGCGTGCCAGCGCGCCAGTCTCGCGCGCGCCTGCGCCGGCGTTCCGAAGACGGTCAGCTCCTCGAGCAGCGACTCGGCGGCTTCGGGAACCTCGCCGGTGAAGCGCGGCGTGTTGGCGGCGAGCACGGCCTCGACCTCCTTGGCGAAGCCGCGCCGCACCAGCGACTGCCGGTAGAGCGCGCCCATCGTCGTCAGGTAGAAGGCGACGAACCAGGCCGCGCCCTGGCGCGCCACCGCCGCGTCTTCAGCGACCGCCGTGGGAACCGAGGGCGCCACGATCAGCTCGGCCGTTCCTTCGCGTCGGCGCGCGGCACCCTCGGCCAGGAGCGTGCGTCCCGCCGCCAGGTGCGAGCGGGGATAGAGAAAGGGCAGCCAGCCGTCGGCGAGCTCACCGGCCAGACGCACGGATTCGTCGGCCAGCGCGGCGAGGAAGATAGGCACGTCGGGCCCGGACGGCAGGTTGAGCTTCAAGGCTCGCGCGGCCGGGACGCGCTCGAGCGGAATGCGCCCGCCGCGAAGCAGCGCGCGGACCTGCGTGACGATTCGGCGGAGCTGCGCGACCGGCGCCGTGAACGACACGTCGTGCAACCCTTCGGTGAGCTGCGGTGTGCTGGCGCCGAGCCCGAGCAGGAAACGCCCTCCCGACTGCGTGCTCAGCGTCGCCGCCGCCATGGCCAGCGTGCCCGCGCTTCGGTTCCAGACGCCGAGGATGCCGGTCCCGAGCGTGATGTGCTTCGTCTTGACCGCGGCTTCGGCGAGCAGCACGGTGACGTCATAGGCCCACGTCTCGGGCAAGCAGAACGCTTCGTACCCGAGACGATCGGCGTCCGTCGCCAGCGCGATGAGCACGTCGCGGCGGTTTTCGAGCGGCATGAGCGACACACCGATGCGGGAACGACTCACGGGGCCTTCATTGTACGCGATGCCGATCCTGTGCTACCAACTCCGACGTGCTTCGCCGCCGCGCTCTGCTGATTGCCGCCTTTCTGATCGTCGCGTCCCCCGCGCCGGGCCCTGCCCAGGTGTTCCTCGCCTCGCGCCCGCACCCGGACTTCCGGATCGGACCGCTGTTCGTCGTGGCCAACGTCGGACCGGACCTGGGCCCAGTCACCTTCACCGTGGCGTGGAGCCTCACCCCCGAGCCCGGCCATCGCGCCGCCGACATCAAGCAGGATCTCTTCCTCCTGTGGCCGGGCGAGATCACGGAGGCGACGGCGCCGGGCCAGGCGGATCCGACGCTCGTGCCGTACGTCGAGCAGCGCGGCTTCACGGTGATCTCGAGCGGCCGGCTCCTGCTGCGCAGCCGCGATCGCCTGCAGCTCGGCACGACGCTTCCCGGGGAGCCCATCGCCGAGGCGGCCTCGTTCGTGACCTACGTGCGACAGGGGCCGGTGCAGGCCGGTCCTGGCACCTTCATCAAGGTGCCGTGGAGCTCGACGCTCGTCGACCCGCTCGCGGTGATGAGCCTCAACATGTCGTTCCGCAACCTCATCGGGCCGAAGCCGGCCACGTGGTGGGAGGAGCTCTTCTGGGGCCGGCGCTACGTCCTCACTGCCGGCTTCGGTGACGTCGGCTCGCTGGCGTTGCCCCTCTATCCCCTGTACTTCGAGCACCGCGATCGTCTCGTGCACCTGGCCCGCGAGTTCTCGCTGGTCATCGTGAGCTTCGCCGACTCCGATCACCTTCGCATCGAGGAGATCGCTCCGGCCAGCGCGACGCGGCGTCTGAGCCGCGTGCGAGCGGGCGCCGAGCTCGTCTCCATGCCGCTGGTGGCGGCCGAGGGGATCACGCCCCAGCTCCTCAAGGTGCAGTTCAGCTACTTCTCCGGGCGCATCGCGTGGCGGCCCATTCTCGTCTCGCTGGTGCTCCTGATGCTCGGCAACCTGGCCGGCTTCATCCTCCTGAGCAAGGACGTCGCGCACCTCATGCGCACCCGCCTGCACGTGCGCCGGGGCGAGCCGGTCTTCGTGAGACACGGCGGCGTGATGCTACCGCGCGACGTGATCGACCAGATCGTGCCGGGCACCACGACGCACGCCGACGTGCTGGCGCTCTGCGGGCCCCCCGACGAGGACCGCGTGCGCCGCGGGGCGCCCGGCCTGAGCCGCAGCCTCGTCTATCGGGCCACCCGCCGCATTCCGCGGCGACGCCTGGCCGTGGGCCGTCTCGCCACCGTCGCGCGGTGGGACGAGGAGCAGTACGAGCTGGAGATCGAGCTGATCGGCGATCGCGTGACCGCCGTGCAATCTCGCGTGAGCCACGCGAAGGCCGCGAGCTGATCGACAAGGAGCGACCCAATGGTCAAGCCCTACACCTGCGTCGGTCTCGTCCCCACCGTGCGGGGCATCCGCAAGCGCAAGGACATCAAGATCAACCTCGAGCACCTCTCGCACCTGGTCAAGGCGGCCTCGTGGCTCTCCAGCCTGGACCTTCCCGTCCGCCTGATCGCATTTCCGGAAGGGGCGCTCCAGGGATTCAACGACGAGGTCCTCGATCTGGACCACGCCACCTTCGCGCGCGAGGGCGCGATCGACATTCCCGGCGAGGAAACCGAGGAGCTCGGGAAGATCGCCAAGGAGTACAACGCGTTCGTCATGGCCCAGGCCAAGGCGCGCCATCCCGATCTCAAGGATCGCTTCTTCAACGTCGGCTTCATCATCAATCCGCGCGGCAAGGTCATCCTGAAGCATTACAAGGTGTCGCCGCTCTTCCCGGTCGAGCATTCCGTGTGCCCCCACGACGTCTACGACTGGTGGGTGGAGAAGCACGGGCGCTCGCTGCAATCGTTCTGGCCGGTCGTGGACACCGAGATCGGCCGGCTCGGGATCATGATGGCCAACGAGGGCTCGTATCCGGAGAACGCTCGCGCGCTCGCGCTGAACGGCGCCGAGGTCGTCTATCGCGCGTCCTATCCGCACCCGGCCACCGGTAACGAGATCTTCGAGATTCAGAGTCGGGCGCGCGCGCTCGACAACAATCTCTACGTCGTCGCGCCGAACATGGGCACGTACTATCTCTTCCCCGAGGAGACGACGCCGATCGACACGTTCGGCGGCCGCTCATTCATCATCAACTACAAGGGCCAGATCGTCGGGAGGCAGGACTACGGCGCCGGCTCGACCTACGTCGGCGGCGTGATCGACATCGAGGCGTTGCGCGACCATCGCGCCCGCGCCCAGTGGGACAACTGGATGA
>QHTB01000150.1 GCA_003220615.1 Candidatus Rokuibacteriota bacterium | reverse complement strand
TCGTCATGGTGCCGTTCTGGACGAGCTATCTGATTCGGACGATGAGCTGGCTGCCGATCCTCGGCATCAAGGGCCTCGTGAATTACAGCTTGATGACCCTCCAGCTCGTCGAAAGCCCGGTGGAGGCCTTCCTCTTCAACCAATTCTCGGTCGTCCTGACGCTCATCCATATCTACCTGCCGTACATGGTGGTGCCGATCTACCTGTCCCTCGATCGGCTCGACGGCCGCTTGCTGGAGGCGGCCAGCGATCTCGGCGCCACGCCACTGCGTACGTTCTGGCACGTGACGCTGCCGCTCAGCCTGCCCGGCGTCGTCGGCGGCATCGTAATGGTGTTCATCGCCGCCTTTGGCGCCTATGTCACGCCCAAGCTCCTCGGCGGCTCGTCCGGCATCATGTTCGGCAACGTCCTGGCCGATCAGTACAGCGGCACCTTCAACTGGCCGTTCGGCGCCGTGCTCGCGCTGATCATGATCGCGGTCGTGCTCGGGCTGCTCGTCGTGGCCAGCCGCTTCGCGCGCCTCGACGCCGTCTTCGGAGCGCGGGCGTCAACGACACCAACAGCATCACGCTCCCCTGGGGTGGGTTCACGCTGCGCTGGTACCGGGCCCTGGCCGAGAATCAGTCGCTCTTCGTCTCGCTGAAGAACAGCCTGACGCTCGGCCTGATCACCGCCCTGCTCTCCACCGTCATCGGCGCGCTGGCCGCCTTCGCCTTCCGCTCCCGGTTTCGGGGACAGGTGGCTGCGATGCGGGTGCTCCTGCTGCCCTTCGTCATCCCCGGGCTGACCATCGGCGTGGCGCTGCTGCTCCTCTTTCACGCTCTCGGCGTGCGGCCCGGTCTCCTCACGACCACGCTGGTCGCCCATGTCGGCTTCACGCTGCCCTACGTCTTCGTCCTCATCTCGACACGGCTGCACCGGTTCGACGAGTCGCTGGAGGAAGCGGCGATGGACCTGGGCGCCGACGAGATCACCACGTTCTGGCAGGTCACGTTCCCGCTCATACGCCCGGGCATCGTCGGCAGCGCACTCTTCGCCTTCACGCTGTCGTTCGACGAATTCATCCGTACGCTGTTCACGATCGGCAACGACAACACGTTGCCCATCCAGATCTGGTCCACGCTGGGCTCGATGGTGAGCCCGGAACTGAACGCCATCGCCACGCTCATCGTCGCTGCCTCGTTCGCCCTGGTCATCGTCGGTGAGCTGCTGCGCCGCCGGGAGCGCTGACGGGACCCGAGGGAGGACACCCATGTCGACAGAGCAGGTCGGGCGCGGACGGCGGGAGTTCATGACCACGGTCGGCCGGGGAGGCCTGGCCGCCTCGCTGATGGGCGGCGGCGTCCTGGGCGCGTGGGGCGCCATGAACACGGCCCTGGGGCAGCCGCTGCCCGGGCCCCTGCGCATTCACGGCAATCCCGTGGCCACGCGGGACAAGGACATGAAGCCGTTCAAGCAGCAGTACGACGTCGATCTGCAGATCCAGCTCTCGGTCACCCACACCGAGACGGTCACGCGGATCTACTCGGGCGCCACCAAGCAGTTCGACCTCTTCACGCTCCAGCATCCGTTCATCAAGAAGCTGGCGCGCGACCGCATGATCCTGCCGATCGACGAGAGCAAGATCCCCAACATCGACAACCTCTACGATCACGTCCGCCGGCCGGAGTGGGCGATGCACGAGGGACGGCTCTACGCCCTCAACTACCTGTGGGGCTACGAGAGCGACCTCGGCGAGGTGAAGAAGTTCCTCATCGCGAAGAAGAAGAACATCCGGACCATGTGGACGACCTACGCGGAGGCGGTCAACCTGCTCCGCTCCGAGGAAGTCCACGCCCTCTGGGGTTGGCTGCCCATGGCCACGTCACTCCGCAAGGAAGGCCTGCGCATGAGCTACGCCTTCCCCAAGGAGAAGCCGATCATGTGGTTCACCAACTACATCGTGTCCAAGGACAGCCAGGTGCTGCCCACGGTGTGGACGTTCCTCAACTACAACCTGAGCGATTCGTTCACCATGTCGATGACCAACGACTTCGACTACCGCATGGGGTCGAGCCGGCAGCTCAAGCTGCTGCCGCCGGAACGCATCAAGCAGATCGGACTCGACAACATTCCCGAGCTCGTCAAGAACAGCTACACGTACTTGCTGCCCGACCGCCTGGACAAGTACGTCGAGGCGTGGGCCGAGGTGAAGGCAGCCGCCTGAGAGGAGAGGACCCATGAGACGGCGACAGTTCCTCGCGATGACGGCAGCGGCGACGGCGAGTGCGAGCACGTTCATGGACGGGCCGGCCTTCGGCGCGCTGGCCGGGCCGCTCCGGCTGTTCACGGTGGCCGTGGCCGGTCGGGACAAGGACATCAACGAGGCGCGGAAGGACCTCGACCTCGACATCCGGGTGACGTTCAACGTGGCCCACACGGAGACGTTCGCCAAGATGAACGCGGGCGTGCTCTCGCCGCAGCAGGACGTGCTGCACATCCAGCAGCCGTTCGTGCGGCCGCTGGCCCAGCGAAAGTGGATCCAGCCCATCGACACGAGCCGGCTCAAGAACTACGGCAAGATGTTCGAGCAGTTCAAGAGCCCGGAGTGGGCCATGCTCGACGGCAAGCTCTACGCCCTGCCCTATTACTGGGGCTACGACTCCGTCGTCTACAACGCCAAGCACATGCCGGACGGCGGCGAGACGTGGGGACGGCTGTGGGACGATCGCTACAAGGGCCGGCTCTCGCTACGGGACGATGCGCTGTCGAGCATTCAGCCGGTCGCGCTCTTCCTCGGCTACAACCCGAACCGGCTCACCAAGGCGCAGCTCGAGGACTGCAAGAAGTTCCTGATCAGCAAGAAGCAACACTTCCGGCAGCTCTGGTCCACCTACGCGGAGGCCGTCAACCTCCTGCGCAGCGAGGAAGTGTGGGCGTTGTGGGGCTGGCTCCCGATGGTGGCGTCGCTGCGCAAGGAAGGCATGGACATCCGCTACGGAATGCCGAAGGAGCGGGCGATCGCCTGGTTCTCCTCCTACATCATCTCGAAGGACACGAAGGTGGTTCCGGCCTGTCACGCCTTCCTCGATTGGGTCCTGGACGAAAAGTTCGCCATGGCCATGACAAGGGACTATGGGTACCGGATGACGACGACAGTGCACGTGAAGAACCTCACGCCAGCCGAGATCAAGGAGATGCAGCTGGACGACATCGGCGGCCTCGTCAGCAAGCTCTTCATCCAGGAGCTGCCCGAGAACCTGAACGACTGGGTGCAGGCGTGGAGCGAATTCAAGAGCGCGTGAGACGCGTCGGCGACAGCGTCAGGGACAGTCGAACGCGCTGGTGCTGAGGAGCATCTGGACGCACCGAGCGATCGCGCCGCGGCTCTTGGCGCGCTGATACTCGAGCGTCTCGAACGCGGGCAGCTTGCCGTCGAAGTACTGCTCGGTGAGCCTCCAGCCGTGCACGTCACGCCAGACGTTCTCCATGAACGAGGCGCGCCGCTCCCGGACGAGGCGCTCGGGGTGCGAGCGGCCGTACACGAGGTCGACCGCGTGGACGAGCTCGTGCGCCAGCATCCCCCGCTTGGACTCCGACCAGTAGGGATTCACGTTGGCGAGCGTCAGGTACACCGCAGCCGGATAGCCGATCGTGCCGTCGCGCCCGAGGACGCGCGAGCCGCCCACCCGGGCGTAGGGACGATAGGGATCGTTGTGCAGGGACATCGCGCGATCCTCCATGAGCGGATGCAGGACGATCGGAAACGGCGCATCTTGCGCGGCCCGGAGGAGCTGGGCCAGGTACGGGCTCTTGTCCCGCATGACCAGCAGTCCGGCCATGATGCCGCGGTGGAACTCGCGGCCGCGGAGATCACCCTCGGGCGTCTCGATGCGGATCGACCCCAGCTCGATCTCGTCGCCAGGCGCCGGAGCCGCCAGGCCGAGGCCAAGCACGAGGCCCACGGCCACGAGTGCGCGAACGCTCACGACAGCGTGCCCCCACGGGGTCCATCGATCGTCTCCCGCACCTTCGACGCGAGCATCCTGGGCAGCACGGGCTTCGACAGAAACGCCTCGCCCTCGTCCAGCACGCCGTGGTGAGCGATCGTGTCGGCCGTGTAGCCGGACATGTAGAGGATCTTCATCTGCGGCCGGTCGCGCCGAAGCCGGCTGGCCAGCTCCCGCCCGCCCATGCCGGGCATGACCACGTCGGTCAGGAGGAGCTGGATCGCACCGTGATAGCGCTGTGAGATGTCCAGCGCGTCGGAGCCATGCCGGGCCTCGAGCACCGTGTAGCCGTGCTCGCCAAGCACCTCGCAGGCGAGAGCGCGAACGCGGTCGTCGTCCTCCACGAGCAGAATCGTCTCGGACTCTCCGCCGGGCATCACTCGCGCATCCGGCGCCAGGGCGTCGGCCGGCTGCGCCACTCGCGGGAGATAGATCTTGAACGTCGTCCCCTTCCCCGGCTCGCTGTACACCCCGACATGGCCATTGCTCTGCTTCACGATGCCGTAGACGGTGGCGAGGCCGAGGCCGGTGCCCTTGCCCGATTCCTTGGTGGTGAAGAACGGCTCGAAGACGTGGGACTGGGTCTCCTCGTCCATTCCGACTCCGGTGTCGCCGACGGCCAGCATGACGAAGGGCCCGGGCCGGACATCAGGAGCACGCCGATCGGCGTACGTCTCGTCGAGATCGACGTTGTCCGTCTCGATCGTGAGCCGCCCTCCGCCGGGCATGGCGTCGCGGGCGTTCACCGCCAGGTTCACGATGATCTGGGTGATCTGGCCCGGATCGGCCTCCACGTGTCCCAGCCCCGGCCCCAACCGGGTGAGCAGCTCGATGTCCTCGCCGATGAGGCGCCGGAGCATCGGCGCCACGCCCTCCACCACCGTGTTGAGGTCGAGGATCTTGGGCTCGAGGACCTGCTTGCGACTGAAGGCCAGCAACTGCTTGGTGAGGTCGGCGGCCCGCGCCGCCGCGTCCTGGACCACGCCGACCCGCTCGCGCAGCGGGTCGTCTGCAGGCAAGCGCATCCGCACGAGCTCGGTCTGACCGCCGATGACGGTGAGCAGGTTGTTGAAGTCGTGGGCCACCCCTCCGGCCAGCCGCCCGATGCTCTCCATCTTCTGCGCCTGACGGAACTGCGCCTCGAGCTGGGTGCGCTCGGTCACGTCGCGGATGATCGCGGTCAGGAACGTTCCGTGCCGGGTCTTCCACGTCGCCAGCGAAAGCTCGATCGGGAACTCGCGTCCGTCCTTTCGGACGCCGTGGAACTCGATCGGCCCCGGCGTCACGTTTCCCGCATCAGTCGACGCCATCGCCACGAGCCCTCCGGGCGGCGCCTGGCGGTAGCGCTCGGGGATCAATCGATCGAGGGTCGTCCCCAGTACCTCGTGCGGACCGTACCCGAAGATCGTCTGCGCGCCCCGGTTCCACGACACGATCGTTCCGTTGCTCCCGGCGGTGACCACGGCGTCGACCGCGGACTCGGTCATCGCGCGGAATCGCTCCTCGCTCTCCCGCAGCCGTTCCTCGCGCTCGGCCACCGCGCTCGTCATCCGGTTGAACGTCGCAGCGAGAGCGCCCAGCTCGTCCTGCTGATTGAGCGCGACGCCCTGGTAGGCCCCGGCCTCGATCTGCCGGGCGGCGTCGGCGAGCTGCCGGACCGGCCGGCTGACACCGCGGGCGATCCAGGCGCCGCCCACGATCGAGACACAGGCGGTCACCACGAACAGACCGAGCAGGATCGTGCGCAGGCGCTGGTACGGCGCCATCGCGTCGGCGAGTGACCGCTGCAGCGCCACGTGGATGCCGGCGCCGATGGACGATGGCAGCGGCACCACGAGCGTCTCGAAATCGCTGTCGGACAGCTCGAACGCGACCCGCGGGCGGCCGCCGGCCGCGTCCCTGGACAGCGTGTCGAGCAACGACTGCTGGGCCGCCGGCGACAGCGTCGACGCGATGCCGGCCCAGCGGCGGTCGTCCTGAGCCCGCACGAACGACACCTGGGCCGAGGTGGTCTTGGCGAGCTCCTGAGCGAGAGCTCCGTCGATCTGGAATCCCATGCCGATCCACGCGATCGGCACCGGAGCGAGCAGCGGCACGATCACGACCTGGTAGGGATGGTTGTCCACGATCATGAAATCGGCCGTCTCCCCGGCCTGGCGGGCCGCGTCGACGAGCCTCGTCACCCCGACCAGCCGCCCTCCTCCCGCCGCCCCGTCGCGATGCAGGGTGTCGATCACCCGGCTCCCGTCGAGGGACACGACCATCATGAGGTCGGCGCCCATGCGGGTCCGATGATTGTCCATGGCGGACAGCAGCGTGTTGCGGTCCCCGAGCGCCACGACCTGCTTGAAGGCGAAGTCGGCCGACAACAAGATCCGGGCAGCTTCGACCAGGCGCTGGTTCCGGGCGTCGAGCAGGCGGGTGACGACCTTGGCGGCCGTGACCAGCTCTCCCTTGACGTGGGTGCGGGCGCTGCGCTGAATCGCGGAATAGACCGCGATCACCGTCCCCACCTGAACCAGGGTGATCAGGATCAGGAACGAAACGACGATACGAGTTTGAAACGACCGAAAGGCCACGCCCTAATGCTTTCGTGATCCAACCATGGCCATGATAGGTATGGTAGTGGGGTGGGCGACCAAGTACCGTGAAGATTCTGGTCACCCTCGTGGTCGCCGCGTGCCTCGTGGGTCGAGCCGACGTGGCGGGCGCTTTTTGGATCCTCGATGCCGACGCCAACGCGATCTGGGAAGACAACGTCGGCCTCGGCAAATTCAAGCGGGACATCAACAGCGATTCGGCGCTCAGCACGTCGCTGTCCGCTGGGCCGGCCTTCCAGCTCGACACCAGCACCGTGTTCTCCCTCACCGGGGACGTCAGCGGCAAACTCTACGAGCGCTACACCGGATTGGACAACGTCGCGCTCGGGCTGACCGCGACGCTGCGGAGGAAGTTCGGCCTGGGTGCGGAAGCGCCGTGGGCACGCGCCTGGGGCTCGATCGCGCGCCAGCAGTACGACAACGACCTTCGCGATAGCTGGATCTACCGTCTGGGCGTGGGGGCCGGGAAGCGATTCGGCGAGCGGTGGGACTTCAGCGCCGAATACATCTACGACCGCCGCCTGGCCGACCACGACTTCCCGGTGGCGCCCGGGATCCCTGGTGACGTCTTCGACCTGTCGGGCCACACCCTCGCGCTGCGGGGCAATTTCCTGTTCAACGAGCGGATCTCATTCCTCGGCGGCTATTCACTCCGCATCGGAGAAGTCGCTTCGACGACCCAGCAGAATCTTCCCATCTACCTCGCGTCGACTGCGGTGTCGGCCGACCCGGCCTTCGGGAAGGGCTTCTTCGCCTACCGGATCGACGCCTTCGTCCACACGCTCACCGTGGGACTGAGCGTCGCGATCGGTGAACATTCGTCGGCGAACGTCGAATACAGCCACGTGATCGGCGACGCCCGCGGCGACATCACGTATCACGACAACATCATCCGCGTGGGCTTCCTCTACCGCTACTGAGGAGCCCATGACGAGACTCGTCGTTGGACTGGTGGCCGCGATGGCGACGGTGTGCGCAGTGGCCGGTCCGGCGCGCGTCGCCGAAGCGGGGGAGATCCACGCCCTCGTGACCGATCCGGCCAATCACCCGGTCGAGGACGCCGTGGTGGTGGCCGTTCCCGAGGGCCAGACGGCGACGGCACCGGTCAGAGCCGGTCGCGAGGTGGTGGACCAGGTCGACAAGGAGTTCGTCCCCTACGTGAAGCCCATCGTCGTCGGCTCCCAGGTCAACTTCCCCAACAAGGACAACATCCGTCACCACGTGTATTCGTTCTCGCCGGCCAAGACCTTCGAGTTGCCCCTCTACGCGGGAACGCCGGCGACGCCGGTCGTGTTCGATCGGAAAGGCGTCGTGACCATCGGCTGCAACATCCACGACTGGATGATCGCCCACATTTACGTCATCGAGACGCCGTACTTCGGAAAGACGGGCACCGACGGCAAGGCCCGGCTCGAAAACCTGCCGCCCGGACGCTATGCCGTCCGCGTCTGGCATCCGAGGCTGCAAGGCACCGAGGAGTCGACGAGCCGCACCATCACCGTCGAGCGCTCGGGCGCCGTGGACGCCACGTGGCAGCTCGCGTTGAAGCAGGAGCTTCGCCCCCGTCGCTCCCCGGTCCCCGGCCAGCGCGGCTACCGGTAGTCCGAGCCCGGGCGGCTCCGCCGGGCGAGGAGACCGGTGAGCTCCTCCACCGTCGCCGGCTTCAGGACGTGAGCGTCGAACCCCGCCGCCTTTGACTTCGAAGATTCTCCGCGCCGCCGTAGCCCGTCAGCGCGACGAGAAAAATCGCGTCACCGAATGCGGCCCGCATACGGCAGGCGACCTGATGGCCCTCGACGTCCGGGAGCACCTCGAGGTCGCCCGGCAGGTGCACCTCGTGTCCGGCAACCGCAGCGAGCGCCGAGCGCGACAACCGGCAGACGCGTGGCGCCTGTACCCGTAGATTGCGTGTCCGGTAGTCCTGAACGGGTGGCCGATCGTCCGGGCCATCCGTGAACGTACGGAGCTCGCGCTTGACACCGCGGCTCTACGCCTGGCGTATACTCTGCCTGTCTGGTCCGGACACCGGCTCACCTTCGAGCCCCCCTCACCAGACGCCGTCTCGCAGTTGCTTCCGCGCTCCTGAGACGCGCACGCAAAAGCGGAAAGTCCTGCAGGTGACTTCCATGGCGCAGAAACTCTTCGTCGGCGGCCTCAGCTTCAACACGACCAGCGACGGACTTCGTGAGTTCTTCACCCAGTCCGGCACGGTTGTCTCGGCAACCGTCGTCACCGACCAGTTTAGTGGTCGGTCGAAAGGCTTCGGTTTCGTCGAGATGGAGTCGAACGAGCAGGCGCAGAACGCGGTCGCTCATCTCAACGGACGCGACCTCGACGGCCGATCCATCAAGGTCGAAGTGGCGAAGCCCAAGACCGAAGGGCGGCGCGATTCGAGCCGGGGCGGATATGGCGGGAATCGCGGCGGAGGTGGAGGCGGAGGTCGCGGCCGCTGGTAGCAGGCCCGGCCCGAAGCGCAACGCCTCGATCCGCGCTTCGCTGATCAATTTCTCCCGGTCGAACCGCTCAGGCCGCGACCCGCCATCGCCAGATCGCTGGCCGCGCACTTGCACCCTCCTGCCCACACGTCGGCCCACTGCACGCCCTCGGGCCCACGAGCGTCGGTGGGAAGGGCGCGGGCGGCCTGAGTCATCGCGGGCCGCTCGCGTTCCGCGTCGCGCGCGTAACGACGTAGTACGCAACCTGCACGCCCTTGTAATCGATGAGGCCACGCGGCAGGAAGCCGAGCTTCTCGAGCACACGCTGCGACGCGCGATTGTCCGGATACGTCACGGCCACGATCCTCGGGAGCGCGACGACACCGAGCGCGTAGTCGAGGAGCGTGTTGGCGGCCTCGGTGGCGAGACCCTGTCCCCAGCTCGACCGGGTGAGTCGATACGCCAGCTCGACGTCGTCGCCGCTCGGCATCCGGATCAATGCGCAGAGCCCACGGAAGCCACCGTCGGCCCGGCTCTCCACGACCCAGAACCCGAGTGGCCCCTGGTCTTCGGCGATCCTGAGCCTCACCCGGTCCGCCGTCTCCTCGAAAGACCTCGGTCCGGCCGGGCTCCCCACGTACCTCATCACCTCGGGATCGCTGTCGAGCGCGATCAAGTCTCGCTCGTCGGAGGGGCGCAGCCGGCGGAGACGTAGTCGCGGACTCTCGATCACACCGCACCCCTGACCGGGCCGTCTTGACGGCCCTCACCCCGCGCGGATATTGTTCCACCCACCTTGTGAGCCGAACCTCTCCCTCCGACTGAGCGCGAGCGGAGCGCGACGACAAAGGAGACCGCCATGCGGCGCACCATCGCCATCGGATCCGCTCTCTTCCTCCTGCTGGCCTCGAGCTCCCTGCCCGGAGCGGAGGCACAGACCAAGGACGACACGCTCGTCTACGCGCTCCAGTCCGACGTGGACAGCTGGGACCCGCCCAACTCGGTGCTGCGTGAAGCCATCATCCTCGGTTATCACGTCTTCGACCACCTTGCCGTGCGTGACCTCAAGACCCGGCGTGTGGTGCCCAACCTGGCCGTGTCATGGAAGGCCCTGGACGACACGACCTGGGAGCTGAAGCTTCGCCAGGGCGTGAAGTTCCACGACGGCAGCCCGTTCACCGCGCGCGACGTCAAGGCCACCTTCGAGCGCGTCCTCGATCCCGCCAGGAAGATGACCGCGCGGGGCAATCACGCCAAGATCAAGAGCGTCGAGGTCCTCGACGACTACACGGTGCGCATCAACACCGACGGCCCCTACCCGCTGTTCGTCGAGCGCCTCACCGCCCTGGTCATGAGCTCGGAGAAGGTCATCAAGGACAAGGGGCACGAGTGGATGCAGGAGCATCCGGTCGGGACCGGTCCCTACAAGCTCGTGAAGTGGGACCGGAAGCACGAGCACCTGCTCGTGCGCAACGACGACTACTGGGGCGCCAAGCCCTACTACAAGTACGTGCGCATCCGGATCATCCCCGAGCAGGCCACCCAGATCGCCGAGCTGGTCTCGGGAGGCGTCGACGTCATCAAGGCCGTCCCGCCCGACCAGATGGACGTCATCAACAAGTCCGGGCAGGCGCGGACGGCGAGCTCGCCGATTCTCCGCACGGCGTTCCTTCAGCTCGACCAGGCCGGTCGCAGCGGACCGAATCCCTTCACGGATCGCCGCGTCCGTCAGGCCGCCAACCTGGCGACCAACATGGACGGCATCATCAAGCACGTGCTCAACGGCCTGGGTGACCGCGTGGCCACCGCCGTCAATCCAATGGCGTTCGGCTTCGACCCCGGCCTCAAGCCGTACAAGCAGGACCTCGCCGCGGCCAAGAAACTGCTCGCCGAGGCCGGCTACCCCAATGGCGTGGACATCACGTACAACCAGGGGCCGCCGACCGTCGAGCCTGGATTGTTGCAGACCGACGAGGCCATCGTGGCCGATCTCACGAAGGCGGGCTTCCGCGTGAAACAGAACTACATCGGCGACAACACGGTGTTCGTCGCCCGCGTCAAGGACAACAAGGGCGGCCCCATGTTCAGCTTCTCGTGGGGCTACTACTCGGTCTTCGACGCCGACGCGATCCTGCACGACATCTTCAAGTGCAAGGAGACGTACAGCTATTACTGCAACCCGGCGATGGATGACCTCATCGTCCAGGGCCGCTCGACGCTCGATCAGAAGAAGCGCGCGGACATCTACGTCAAAGCGCAGAAGCTGATCTACGACGACGCGGCCTACCTCTTCAAGTGGGGGCTGCGCGGCGTGTGGGGCATCTCGAACCGGGTCGAGTACCAGGCGCCGCCCGACGAGGTCGACCGCATGTTCCTCGTGACCCCGCGGAAGAAGTAATCGGAGTGCGCGGCGCCCCGCCCTCTGCCCGCCGGCGACGAAGAGCAGAGGGTGGGGCGCTCGGCGCCGGCCGGCCATGAAGCGCTACGCCGCTCACCAGATCGTCCAGCTCGTCGTCGTCATCGTCGGCATCTCGATGCTGGCGTTCGCGATCCTCCACGTGATCGGCGACCCGGTCCTGCTGCTCCTGCCCCAGAACGCGGGCAAGGAAGAGTACGAGCGGTACCACAAGCTGCTCGGGCTCGACCAGCCGGTGTACGTGCAGTACTGGAAGTTCGCGAGCCGCGCCGTGTTGGGCGATTTCGGGAAATCCTGGTACACGGACACACCGGCCTTCAACCTGGTCCTGCAGCGGATGCCGCCCACGCTCTATCTCACGGCGGCCGGCCTGGTCGCCGCGCTCCTCATCGCGCTCCCGCTGGGGATCCTCGCCGCGCTCAAGCGCCACTCGTTCGTGGACAACTGCTGCACCGCGATCGCGGTGGCGGGCCAGGCCATGCCGATCTTCTGGCTCGGCATCATGCTGATCATCATCTTCGCGGTCCGTCTGAAGACGCTGCCGGCGTCCGGCTACGGCACCTGGCAGCACTTCCTGATGCCCGCCTTCACCCTGGGCGCCTTCCTGGCGCCGATCACGATGCGGCTCGTTCGCTCCGGCGTCATCGAGATCATGAACACGGAGTACATCCGGACGGCTCGGGCCAAGGGCGTCGGCGAGCGCACGGTCGTCGTCAAGCACGCGTTCCGCAACGCCTGCATTCCCGTCATCACCGTGCTCGGTCTTCAGTTCGGTCAGCTGCTGGGCGGCGCCATCGTCACCGAGACCGTGTTCGCGTGGCCGGGCGTGGCCACGCTCACCGTCGACTCGATCCGTAATCAGGACTTCCCGGTCGTCCAGTGCGCAGTCATCCTCCTCGCGCTCATCATCGTGAGCGTCAACTTCCTGGTGGACCTGATCGTCGGCCTCATCGATCCCCGCATCCGGATCGGCGCGTGAAGATGGCCAGCGTCGCGGCCAAGGTGGCCCTCGAGGCTCGAGAGGCCCCCGCCTCGCGCTCGCGAACACGCCGGATCACGTTACGACGCCTGTGGCGCTTCAAGTGGGGCGTGGCGGCCGCCGCCGTCTTGCTCGTGATCGTCGGCAGCGCCGTGTTCGCGCCGTGGCTCGCTCCCCATAACCCCCTGACCGTGGATATCCAGCACCGGCTGAGCCCGCCCGTGTGGATGGCGGGCGGCACGACGGCGCACCTGCTCGGCACCGATCAGGTGGGCCGCGATCTGTTCTCTCGGACGATCTACGGCGGCCGGGTCTCGCTGGTCATCGGGGTGGCGGCGGTACTGGTCTCCTCCAGCATCGGCGTGTTGCTGGGCCTCGCCGCCGGCTACTTCCACGCGCGCGTGGACTGGACGATCATGACCCTCGTCAACGTGATGCTCACCTTCCCGTTCGTGCTGCTCGCCCTCGCCGTCATCGCGGTGCTGGGGCCGAGCCTCGTCAACATGATCATCGTGCTCGGCATCGCCGACCTGCCGCTCTACGCCCGGGTCGTCCGCGCCGAGACCCTGGCGATTCGCGAGCGCGAGTTCATCATGGCCGGCCGCGCGCTGGGGATGAGCCATCCACGCATCATCTTCCGCCAGATCCTGCCGAACCTGGTGTCGCTGATCGTCGTCATCGCGACGCTGCAGGTGGCGCGCGTGATCATCCTCGAGTCGTTCCTGTCCTTCCTGGGCCTCGGTGTCCAGCCGCCGACCCCGGCGTGGGGAAACATGCTCGGGGAGGGCCGCGTGTACATGCTCAACTCGTGGTGGATCGCGGCCTTCCCGGGGCTCGCGATCTTCGTCACCACGCTGGCGATCAATCTCGTGGGCAACGCGCTGCGGGACTGGCTCGATCCCCACATGAAGCTCTGAGCGCGCCGGCCGGTCCGTCAGCGGCGGGATCAGTGCTATCGTAGTCGCCATCATGGCTCCCCGGGTCGGTGCCCGCACCGTCTACGAGTCACCGCGGGTGGCCCCGAAGCCCGGCGAGACCGTCGTCACCAGCACGTGTGGCCACAATTGCGGCGGCCGCTGCGTGGTCAATGCCCACGTCCGCGACGGCCGCATCGTCAAGATCAGCACCGATCCCAGGAAGTGGACGCCCGAGATGCCGCCGCTCCACGCCTGCGTGCGTGGCTTCGGCCAGATGGAGCGCGTCCATCATCCCGATCGCCTGCTCCATCCGCTACGGCGCGTGGGCTCGCGGGGCTCCGGCGAGTTCGAGCGCATCGGGTGGGACGAGGCGCTCGACGAGGTCGCTCGCCAGATGCTGCGCGTGCGCGACACTTACGGGCCGGCGGCGATCCTCGACTGCTCGCGCACGGGCAGCCTCTCCATGCTCCACAGCCGCGCCACCGTCCAGCGCCTGCTCCACATGTTCGGCGGCTGCACGGAGCTGTGGACGAACATCTCGTCGCAAGCCGAGGTCTTCGCGGTGGGCATCACCTACGGTGCGAAGGCTGACTACAAGAGCGCCGGCCGCGAGCCGATCGACTACGTCAACTCGCGGCTGATCGTCATGTGGGGCTGGAGCCCCGCCGACGGAACCTTCGGAACGGGCACGCTCCAGTACCTCAAGTGGGCGAAGAAGCAGGGCGTGCGCATCGTCTGCGTGGACCCGCGGCTGACGCGGTCCAGCCACGAACTGGCCGACGAGCACGTCTTCATCCGTCCCTCGACCGACGCTGCGGCGCTCATCGCCATGGCCTACGTGATCGCGAGCGAGGGCTTGCAGGACCAGGCCTATCTCGATCTCCACGTGCTCGGCTTCGACGACGCTCACCTGCCCCCGGGAGCGCCGCGTGGCGCTTCGTATCGCTCGTATCTGATGGGCGAGGCCGATGGGATCAGGAAGACCCCCGAATGGGCGTCGGCCATCACGGGCGTTCCGGCGGAGACTATCCGGAGACTGGCGATCGAGTTCGGGACGACGAAGCCCGCGGCGCTCCACTGCGGGTACGCTCCCGGGCGCACGGTCCACGGAGAGCAGTTCCACCGCGCGGCGTACGCGCTGGCGGCGATGACCGGCAACGTCGGCGTTCCCGGCGGCAACTCGGGAACGAGCAACGGCGCGACGGGACGCTACGGCATCCGCTCGCTGCCCGTCGGAGCGAACCCGGCCGAAGCGCGCGTGGCGTCGCCGCTCCTCGCCGATCTCCTCGAGCGCGGCCGCGCCGGCGGCTACCCCGCCGACGTCAAGATGATCTACTCGGCCGCGGGCGACCTCTTCAACCAGCTCCCGAACGTCGGCAAGACGATCGCGGCCGCCGGGCGCCTCGAGTTCATGGTGGTCCACGACCACTTCATGACGCCGACCGCGCGCTACGCCGACGTCGTGCTCCCCGCCACCACGTTCTGGGAGCGCAACGACGTCCACACGCCGTGGGCGGGCGCGGGCCACTACGCGATCTTCATGAAGAAGGCGATCGAGCCGATCGGCGAGTGCAGGAACGACCTCGACATCTGCGCCGATCTCGCCGTCCGTCTGGGCGTGCAGGGCTACAGCGAGAAGAGCGAGGAGGAGTGGCTCCGAGACCTGACGCGGGACGCCATCGACGACTTCGACGCGTTTCGCGAGCACGGCCTGGCGCGATTGCCGGCGCCGGAAGATGCCGTGGCCTTCGCGAAGGAGATCCGCGACCCCGAGCGCCATCCGTTCTCGACGCCTTCGGGCAAGATCGAGATCTACTCGATGACGCTGGCGGCGAATCCCGACCCGTGTGGCCTCGGCACGATCCCGCCGATCCCGACGTGGATTCCCGACGACGCCGATCCGCGTCACGCCGACCAGCGTCATCCCCTGCGCCTGGTCACCCCGAAGTCGCGGGCGCGGACACACTCGATCCACGACAACCAGCCGATCCTCAGGCGGGCCGACCGCGACGACGTGTGGATCCACCCGGCCGACGCGGCCGCGCGCGGGATCACCGACGGTCAGCCCGTGCGCGTCTTCAACGATCGCGGCGCCACCGTCCTGCCCGCGCGAGTAACGGACCGCATCGCGCCCGGCGTGGTCTCGATCAAGGAAGGCGCCTGGTTCACGCCGGACGCGTCGGGTCAGGACACGCGCGGATGCTCCAACGTGCTGATCGCCGACCGCGCGTCACCCGCGGGCGCGGCCCCGTTCAACACGTGCTTCGTCGACGTCGCGCCGGCGCCGAGCGCGAGCTCTCGACCGCCCTACGATCGCACGTCACGCTAACCGCTCAGGCTCACCAGTGAACGCGTCGCATTGACCGAGGAGCGCACCAGCTTTGCTGGCGCGCTCCGAGCGATTGGGGGTGTGGGGGCCATGTCGGGGCCCCCACTCAAATGTCCCCCACGCGACGTATGACCGAGGAGCGCACCAGCTTTGCTGGCGCGCTCCGAGCGGGTTGGGGGTGTGGGGGCCATGTCGGGGCCCCCACTCAAACATGTCGCCAGTCGCCCGCCTGCTCGAAGGCGTGGGCGGCGCGATAGATGGTGCTCTCCTCCCAGTGCTTGCCGATCAGCATCAACCCGATCGGGAGGCCGTCGGACTGGCCACACGGCACGCTCATGGCCGGATGTCCGGTCGCGTCGAACGGCGCGGTGTTGCTGATCATCTCGAACGCGCGCTGGATGGAGACCTCGCGCGGCGCATCGGCCGGCGGCAGCGGCGTGGCCTTGAGCGGCAGCGTCGGCATCACGAGCACATCGAAGTCGGCGAGCGCGGCATCGTAGGCGTCGCGGAGCTTACGGCTCAGATTCTGTGCCTTGGCGTAGAAGTGGCCGCGATGGTGCTTGACGAAGTAGTGGCCGAGCAGCATCGACAGCTTGAGCGTGTCCGAGAGCTCGTCGGCACGGTGGCGCCAGGCCGAGTGGGCGTCGATCAGGCTCGTGACGTAGAGGCCCCGCCAGTTCGTGCCGAAGCCGTTGCCCTTCATCATCAGCTCGGTGGCGCCCTCGAGCGCGATCGGCGACCAGATGGCCGGCCCCATCGCGTGCATCGGTACGGAGACTTCGCCGACCTTGGCCCCGAGCTTGCCGAAGACGGCGGCAGCGCTCCGCACTCTGGCGTCGACGTCCTTCTCCGAGTTGTGATGTCCGAAGCCTTCCTTGACGAGGCCGATCCGGAGGCCGTCGACGCCCCGCCCGAGCGCCTCGGTGTAGGGCGCGGTCCTCGGCGCGTACTGACGAGGATCGAGGCCGTCGGCGCCGGCGAGCACCTCGAGCAGCAGTGCATTGTCGGCCACGGTCGCGGTCATCGGCCCGGCGTGGTCGAGCGTCAGCTCGATCGGCATGATGCCCGTGTAGGGCACGAGGCCGTGCGTGGGCTTCATGCCGTAGATGCCGCAATACGACGCCGGAATGCGGATCGAGCCGCCCTGATCGCCGCCGATCGCCATGTCCACTTCGCCGGCGGCCACGAGCGCGGCCGAGCCCGATGACGAGCCTCCGGCCGAGTAGCCGGGCTTGCGCGGATTGTGCACGGGGCCCGCGGCGCAGGTGTGGCTGCCCCCCGAGAAGCAGAAGTACTCGCAGTGGGCCTTGCCGACGATGGTTCCTCCGGCATCGAGCATGCGCGTGACGATCGTGGCATCGACGTCCGGGACGTAGCCCTCGAGCGTCGAGGCTCCGTTCATCATCGGCACGCCGGCCAGGCAGACGTTGTCCTTGAGGACGATGGTCTTCCCCGCGAGCTTGCCGGTCTGCGTGCCCTTCACGGTCGTCTTCACGTACCACGCGTTGTAGCGGTTCTCGGCGCCTTCCGGCCGGTAGCCGGGTGTGCGCGGATATCTCACGGCGGGAACGTGGTCGGGCATCGCAGCGACGGCGTCGTACGCCGCGAAGCTGCCGGCCATCAGCCCCAGGAACGACTGGGCGTCGGCATCGGAGAGCGTGAAGCCGAGATCGTCGGCGAGCGCACGGACTTGAGCAACGGTCGGTCGTGTCACAGGCATCGCTTGGCTCCTCCTCGCCGGGAGCCTAGAGAGAATCTCCCGCCCGCGTCAAGCGGAGCGCTCATGCTCGCTCGACGTCCCGAAGGTAGGCCTTCTTCTCCTCGTCGGGCAGGAAGCTGGCTTCGAAGGAGTTGCGGGCCAGCGTTCGCACTTCCGCTTCCTGCAACCCGAGGGCGGAGGCGAGCGCTAGATAGTTGTCGACGACGTATCCGCCGAAATAGGCGGGATCGTCGGAGTTGACGGTCGCCACGATTCCTCGCTGCAGCATCATGCGCAGAGGATGATCCTGTATCGAGCGGAAAATCCCCAGCTTCACATTCGACAGCGGACAGACCGTGAGCGGAATGCGCCGGGCCACCAGATCATCGACCAGTGCTGGATCCTCGAAGCACCGCACGCCGTGGTCGATGCGGGAAACGCGCAACAGCGCGAGCGCTTCGCCGATGTACGACGGGCCCGCCTCTTCTCCGGCATGCGCGACGGTCAGGAATCCTTCCTGACGTGCGCGCGCGAAGACGGCCGCGAACTTCGACGGCGGATTGCCGACCTCCGCCGAATCGAGGCCCACCGCCACGATCCGATCTCTGTATGGCAGCGCCGCCTCGAGCGTCTGCATGGCGGACTCCGCACTGAGATGCCGCAGAAAGCAGAGGATCAGGCGGCTGGAGATCGGACCGGCGCGCAGAGCCGCCGAAATGCCGTCGATCACGGTGGCGAACGCGATCCCCCGCCCGGTGTGCGTCTGCGGGTCGAAGAAGATCTCGGCGTGGCGGACGTTGTCGGCGGCCGCCCTTCGCAGATAGGCCAGGGTCATCTCGTTGAAGTCACGCTCCCGGCGCAGGACGGCGGCCCCTTCGTAGTAAATGTCGAGGAAGGACTGCAGATCGGTGAACTGATAAGCCCGCCGCAGCGCATCGACCGATCGGTAGCGAAGCGTTATCCCGTTGCGCCGCGCGATCTCGAACATCAGCTCGGGCTCGAGAGAGCCTTCGATGTGAATGTGCAGCTCCGCCTTCGGGATTCGGCGGATCAGCTCGTTCAGCGACATTACCGTGACAATCCGAAGAGGTCGTCGTTGATGGCGCCGGTGTTGATCGCACGCGCAGACTTCGAACTTGGTCCCGACACGTCAGCTGCAGTCATTCTGGCGACCCCTGGGCGTGGTGTCCCGCCGCCCGCGCCAGGGCGACTGCGTGCGACGCGGCGTCCGCGCATCGCTTGGCGATGCTGGGAGATTCGCGGGTCCCAGGCCACCCGCTGCAGTTTACCTCCGAAGGAGCTGTTGGTTGATCTGGGTAGTCACGTCGAAGTGGCCGTGAAGCGGCGCCAAGGCGCTTCACGTCGACGCCATGCGCTTCACGGGAGGTGGTCCTCAACGCGCCGCCGTCAGCAACGGCCGAAGATACGGCCAGAGGCGCTCGGCGATGACGCGATGCCCGGCAGGGTTGGGATGAATGCCGTCGGCCAGGTTCAAGCTCGCGTTGGCGGCGACGCCGTCGAGCAGGAAGGGGACGAGCGGCACGCCGGTGCGCCGCGCGACGTCCACGAACACCGCGGCGAAGTCGCCCGTGTAGGCCGCACCGTAATTGGGCGGCAACCGCATGCCCGCCAGCAAGACCTTCACGTTGCGCTTCTTGAGGCGCTCGACGATCGCCAGCAGATTGGCGCGCAGCGCGCTGACCGGTTGACCGCGGAGGCCATCGTTCGCGCCGAGCGCCACGATGACGATCTCGGGGTCGTTGCGCAGCACCCAGTCGAGCCGGGCCAGCCCACCGGCGCTCGTGTCGCCGCTCACGCCGGCGTTCACGACTCGATACTCGGAGCCGGCCCGATGGAGCTGGGCTTCGAGCAGCGCCGGCCACGCCTCGTCGGGCGCCACGCCCAGGCCCGCCGTGAGGCTGTCGCCGAGCGCCACGATCACGCGCTCGGCGCCGATCGCCTCGTGAACGGGAATCGTCGCCAGCGCAAGCACGAGGGCGAGCACGCAGACGGTGCGGCGGGTGCGAAGCGGCCTCACGAGCCAAGTGTAGTATGGGTCGGATGATCCTCCAGGTGCGCGACCTCGTGATGCGGCTGCGGAGCGGCGGGCGCGAGGTCGCGATTCTCGATGGTGTGAACCTCGACGTCGCCGCGCGTGAGACGGTGGCCGTCACCGGCCCGTCGGGCAGCGGCAAGTCCACGCTGCTCGGCCTCATCGCCGGGCTCGACCGGCCCACGGCCGGCTCCATCGTGCTCGACGGTGTCGAGATCACCACCCTCGACGAGAACCGGCTCGCACGTTTGCGGCGGGACCGAGTCGGCTTCGTGTTCCAGTCCTATCACCTGATCCCCACGCTCACGGCCATCGAGAACGTCGCGATGCCGCTCGAGCTGGCGGGCCGGCCGCACCGCCTCGAGCGAGCCCGTGAGCTCCTCGACACCGTGGGCCTCGTCGGCCGCGCGGATCACTATCCGAGCCAGCTCTCCGGCGGTGAGCAGCAGCGCGTGGCCATCGCCCGCGCGCTTGCGTTGCGGCCGCCGCTCGTCCTGGCCGACGAGCCGACGGGCAATCTCGACTCGGCCACGGGCGCGCAGATCATCGAGCTGCTGCTCGCGCTCAATCGGGAGCACGGGAGCACGCTCGTGCTCGTGACCCACGACGAGGCGCTAGCCGCACGTGGTCAGCGGATCGTCGCGCTGCGCGACGGGCGCGTCGTCGGCGCGGCATGATCGCGCTCGTCCTTCGCCTCGCCTGGCGCGAAACGCGCGCGGGCTGGCGTCACCTCGTCGTCCTCGTCGTCTGCGTCGCAATGGGCGTGACGGCACTGGTGGCCGTCACCGGCTTCGCCGGCAACCTCGACCGGGCGCTGGCCCGCGAGGGCAAGAGCCTGATCGGGGGCGACGTGGAGCTTCGTTCTCCGCGCCCGCTCGATACGGAGACGGAGGCCGCTCTGGCGAGCTTGGTCGCCCGCGGCGCGACGTTCGCGCGCGTGCGCGAGCTGGCCGCGATGGCCCGTCATCCCCGGCGGCCGTCGACGCTCCTGGTCGAGCTGAAAGCCGTCGGCGAAGGCTATCCGTTGTATGGCCGACTCGAGACGCGCCCGGCCCGTCCTCTCGGCGAGCTCTTGGCCGGCGACGGAGCGTTGGCCGACGAGACGGCGCTGGCACGGCTCGGCGTGGCCATCGGTGACCGCGTCCTCGTCGGCGACGTGATGCTGGTGATTCGGGGCGTGATCCTGAACGAGCCCGACCGCGCAGGACGGATCATCTCATTCGGGCCTCGGCTCCTCGTGGCGGGACCGACGCTCGACCGCGCCGGCCTGATCCGGCTCGGCAGCCGCGTGAATCACCGCACCTTGTTGCGGCTGCCGGACGCTCTGGAGGCAGCCGCCGTGCGAGCCCAGCTCGCCGGCGTGATTTCCGATCCGTCCGTTCGAGTGAGCGCTTTCGACGAGGGCCGGCCCGGCTGGCGCCGCTTCTACAGTCAGCTCACCAGCTACCTCGGCCTCGTCGGGATGGCCAGCCTGCTGGTGGGTGGAGTCGGCGTGGCCGCGGCGGTTCGGGCGTTCGTGGCGCGCAAGCGTGACACGATTGCGATCCTCAAGTGCCTGGGAGCGACGTCGCGGCTCCTGCTCGCCGCCTATCTCGTCCAGGCGGCGGGGCTCGGTCTCGTCGGCAGCCTCGCCGGCGCCCTTCTCGGCGTGGCCCTGGCCCCGCTCGTGGGCTCGCTCCTGTCGGGCCTCGTGCCGCTCGCCCTCGAAACTCGACTCGAGGCGTGGGGGCTTCTCCGTGGCGTGGCGATCGGCACGGGGTTGACGATGCTCATCGCGCTCTGGCCGCTCGGCGAGGTGCGAGCCGCGTCGCCGTCGTTGCTCTTTCGTCGCGACGTCGAGGGGGATGCTCCCTGGCCGACACGGCGATGGCTGGCGGCGCTCCCGCTGGTGGCCGGGGCCGGCGCCCTCGTCCTCTGGCAGGCCGTCTCGCTCACCGTCGGCGCGATCTTCCTGGGCGCCGTCGCTGCCGCGCTGCTCGTGCTGGCCCTGCTCGCGCGTGCCCTCGCCTGGCTCGGTCGACGACGGCCCCGGTTTCCTTCGCTCGCCTTGCGTCAGGGACTGGCGAATCTTGCCCGTCCCGGCGGTCACGGCGTCGGCGTGGTCGTCGCGCTCGGCATCGGCGTCATGCTGCTGGTCGCCGTGGGGCTGCTCGAGGCGAGCCTCGGCCAACAACTCGATCTCGAGCGCCGTCGCGAGGCGCCGTCGTTCTTCTTCGTCGACATCCAGCCCGGGCAGCGCGAGCGCTTCGAGAGCATCGTCCGCGACGTCTCCGGCATCACGCCCGCCGTCACGCCGGTCGTGCGGGCCCGGCTCGCGGCGCTGGATGGGCACGCGATTACCCGCGCCCTCGTCGAGCAGCGGCGCGGCCGCGGTGACGAAGGGATCGGATACTTCACGCGCGACTACGTCCTCACCGCGGCGTCGGCGCTGCCCGCGGGAAACGTCGTCACCGTCGGTCACTGGTGGAGCGATGGTGCGACGGCCGCTCACGAGGCGTCCGTAGAGGAAGCCGCGGCCCGCCACCTCGGGCTCGCCGTCGGCAGCTCCATCGCGTTCGACGTTCAGGGCGTGAGACTGGAGGCGCGGGTGACGAGCTTGCGTCAGGTCGACTGGCAGAGCCTCACGACGAACTTCTTCGTCATCCTCTCGCCGGGCACGCTCGACGGCGCGCCCACGAGCTACGTGGCCACCGCGCGAGTCGCGCCGAACGCCGAGGCCGCCGTGCAGGACGCGGTCGTGCAGGCGCTTCCCAACGTGACCGCCATCCCGCTGCGTGACGTCCTGGAACGGCTCGGGCGTGTGCTCGATCAGATGGCGGTGGCGGTCAGGACGATGGCGCTCTTCGCCATCTCCGCCGGGCTCGTCGTGATGGCCGGCGCGCTCGGCGCGAGCCGCTATCAGCGCCTGAGTGAGTCGGTGATCTTGAGGACGCTCGGCGCCACGCGCAGCACGGTCGCCCGGGTCTTCGCCGTCGAGTACGCGTGCCTCGGCCTGGCCGCCGGCGTGGGCGGAAGCGTGCTCGCGGCGGTGCTGGCCTGGGCCGTGCTCAGGTTCGTGCTCGACGCTCCCTGGGTGCTCGCGCCGCTGGCGCTGGCGCTCGGTCTGGCCGTGCCCACGGCCGTGGCGCTCGCGGTCGGGAGCCTCTCCACGTGGCGTCTGCTTGGAGAAAAGCCGCTGCCGGTGCTGCGCCGCGAGTAGCCCCCCGCGTACCTCACTCCGTGACGGTCAGCTCCAGGACAGCGCCGTCCTCGAGTCCGAGTTCGCTCCTCAGATGGACCGCCGAGATCACCTCCAGCACGTCGTCGTCGTACCTGGTGACATCGGGAACGATGACGGCCGCCGCGACGCCCCGGGGCAGCGTGATCGAGACGAGCCGCCCGCCACACGTTTCGGGAGGTGGTGGAGTCAGGAGCAGCGCGCGCTGCTTCGAGACTTCCCGCCAGCGCGAGCGCATGTCGGGATCCGCGAGTCGGACGTTGAGCGTACCCGGGTACGGCTCGAAGCCGAGCGATCGGTGGACAGCGTTCCGCACCCACGCCAGGCTCATGAAGTACGCGCCCTGACCCACTCCGGACGCGACGATCCCGCGCAGACTAGACAACACCCTCGGCGTGCAACGTCGCGATCTCGCCGTCCGTCAAACCGAGCAGCCCGGACAGGATCTCGTCGGTGTGACGGCCGAGCCTCGCTCCGGCGTGCGTCACCCGCCCGGGCGTGCGCGAGAGTCGCGGCACGACGGTGGGCTGCGGCAGCGTGCCCATACCCTCGGCGGGGACGTCGATGATCGTCCCGCGCGCGCGATAGTGCGGGTCGGCGAAGATGTCGGCCATGCTCATGATCGGCGAGTGCGGGATGTCGTGACCCGTGAGCTCGGCCAGTGCCTTCTCGGCCGGTCGCGCCGCGAACCACTGCCGCATGAGGTCGACGATCACGCCGATGTGCTTCGGCCGCTCCGTCGCGCTGGCGAACCGCGGATCGCGAGGAAGGTCGGGCTGGTCGATCATCGTGCAGAGCCGCTCGAACAGGTGCTGCGCCGGTGCCGTGAAGACGATCCACTTGTCGTCGAGCGTCCGAAACGCGCCGCCCGGCCAGCCCGCGTGCTGGAGCTCACCGCGCTCGCGGACGACGTGCTGGCGGCCGTAGAGCGTGGTCGTGTACTCCATGACGCGAAACGCCGATTCGTAGAGCGCGGCGTCGATCCACTGGCCTTCGCCGGTCGCGTCGCGGTGGCGCAACGCGGCCAGCACGCCGAACGCCGTGAACAACCCCGTCATGTAGTCGGGATACACCGGCGTCGGCCGCGCCGGCGGCCGATCGGCGTGGCCGTTGACGTACCAGCTGCCGCCGAAGGCCGAGGCGATCGCCGCGTAGCCCGGGCCCTGGTTGAGCGGCCCCGTCTGGCCGAAGGCGGTGATCCGCGCCATCACCAGACGCGGGTTGATCGCGTGGAGCGCCTCCCAGCCGAGTCCCCAGCGCTCGAGCACGCCGGGGCGGAAGTTCTCGAGGACGACGTCGCAGTGGGCGACGAGCCGGCGCACGATGTCCTGTCCCTTCGCGGCGTGGAGATCCAGCGTCATGAGCTTCTTGTTGCGGTTGTCCACGGCGAACCAGTACGAGCAGTCGCCCTCCGACGGGCCGAGGCGCCGCAGGTCGTCGCCGCGGCCCGGCATCTCGGTCTTGATCACCTCGGCGCCGAACTCGGCCATGAGCGTGCCGCAGAACGGGCCGGCCACCACCTGAGCCAGCTCGAGCACCCGGATGCCATCGAGAGGAAGGCGCGCGTCGGTCATGGCGCCGGAGTCTAGCACCGACGCCGCTCGTCGACGGCGATGGAAGTCATAGGTTCGCGAGCGCCCGAAGCCGCGGGTCGAGCTCGTCGCGCAGCGCATCGCCGACCAGGTTGACGGCGACGACCGTCAGCATGATGCAGAAGCCAGGCACGGACGAGATCCACCACGCGCGCAACAGGTAATTCCTGCCGTTGCTCAGGTCGATGCCCCACTCGGGGATCGGAGGGCGCGGGCCGAGGCCCAGGAAGCTCAGCGACGCGCCGAGGATGATCGACCAGGCGATGGCCACCGTGGAGAGCACGATGATCGGCGCCACGACGTTGGGCAGCACGTGCTGAACGGCCACGCGGGTCGGCCAGCAGCCGAGCGCCCGCGCCGCCTCGACGTAGACGTTTTCCCTCACGGACAGCACGTCACCGCGCACGAGCCGCACGAACGTCGGGACCAGGGACACGCCCACGGCCAGCATGACGTTCACCGTGCCCTGCCCGAGCACGGCGACGACGACGAGCGCCATGAGGGTGCCGGGGAACGCCATCATGATGTCGACGAGGCGCATCACGAGGAGATCCGTCCAGCCGCCGATGACGCCGCAGGAGAGGCCGACGACCACGCCCGCGACGAGCGCGACCGCGACGGCGCCCAGGCCGGTGAGCAGCGAGAGGCGAGCGCCCATGATCGCGCGACTGAGGATGTCGCGGCCGTACTGATCGGTGCCGAAGGGATGGCGCAGCGTCGGCGGCGACAACGCCTCGGCCGGCTTCACCTGGAGCGGATCGTAGGGCACCAGCGCCGGCGCGAAGAGTGCCGCCAGCCCGATGACGGCAAGGACGATGGCGCCGACCAGGGCGGTCTTGCGCCGGCGCAGCAAGCGGGCCAGCATCACGCCTCGGCGACGTCCCGGTGGCGAATGCGTGGATCCAGGGCCGAGTACGAGACGTCCACCAGGAGATTGGTGAGCACGTAGCCGAGGGCGCTCACGAGCACGACGCCCTGGATGAGCGGATAGTCCTTGTCGAGCACGGCCGTCACGGCGAGCCGGCCCATGCCCCGTCGCGAGAAGACCGTCTCCACGATGATCGTGCCGGCGAGCAGGTTGCCGAGCTGGACGCCGATGATCGTGGTGACGGGAATCAGCGCGTTGCCGAGCGCGTGCTTCAGCGTGACGCCCCACTCCGACAGGCCCTTGGCCCGCGCCGTCGAGATGTAATTGTTGTTCAGCACGTCGAGCAGGCTCGAGCGGACGAGGCGCGCGATGACCGCCGAGTAGTTGAGCCCGATGGTGGCCGCGGGCAGGATCAGGCGGTTCAGGCCGCCCTGGCCGGTCGCGGGCAGCCAGCCGAGCTGCAGCGAGAAGATCAAGATCAGCAGCAGGCCGAGCCAGAAGCTCGGCATCGACACACCGCCGAGGGCGACGAGCATCGCGGTACGATCGATCCAGGTGTCGTGCCGGACCGCCGCGAGGAGGCCCAGCGCGACCCCGACGACGACGGCGATGACGATCGCCGTGCCGGCGAGCTCGAGCGTGCTCGGAAGCTGGTCGCCGATCTCCTCGATGACCGGCCGTCCCGAGAAGATCGAGCGCCCGAAGTCCCCGACGAGGGCGCGGCCGAGAAATCGCACGTATTGCACGACGAGCGGATCGTCGAGCCGGAGCTGCGTGCGCAGCGCCCGCTCCTGCTCGGGAGTGGCGTTGGCGCCGCTCAGGATCGCGAGGACGGGATCGCCGGGGAGCACGTGGATGATCGAGAAGACGACCACCGACACGCCGACGACCACCGGCACCGAGAGCAACACGCGGCGCCGGATGAACGTGAGCAGCGAGCGCTACCTCGTCAGGCTGACGTCGTAGAGGACCGGGAACGTCACTACGTTGAACGCGTAGCCCGCGACGTCCTTGCGGACGCCCACGACCGTCACCTGATCGACGAGCGGGATACCGGCGCCGATCTCGAGCAGCACGCGCTGGGCCTTCTTGTAGAGCTCCATCCGCGGGCCCTCTTCCACCGCCATGCCGGCCTGGTCGAGCAGCTTGTCGACCTCGGGATCGGACAGCCGCGGCGGGTTGAAGGCCTGCAGCCGGCTCGTGTGGAAGTTCGTGGCGAGGATCGAGGGATCGGGGAACCACCAGTTCAGCTCACCGATCCCGTGCTCGCCCTTGCGCCACGCCTCGTACATCTGCACGCGGGGCTGCTCGCGCAACTGGACGTCGATGCCCACCTCGCGCGCCATGCCCTGGACGAGCGGCGCCATCTCCTCGTAGCCGTTGTTGGTGCCGAAGATCCAGAGGATCTCCAGCCGCTTGCCGTCCTTCACCCGGATGCCGTCGCTCCCCGGTTTCCAGCCGGCGTCGTCGAGGATCTTGCGGGCGCGCCCGGGATCGTACGGGAAGAGCTCCTTCGCCACGGCCACGTAGCCCGGCGTGGGCGGTTGGATCAGCGAGCCGGAGGCGTGGCTCTGGCCGTGGAAGACGACCTTCACGATCGCGTCCTTGTTGATCGCGTAATGGAGCGCCCTGCGCACCGCCGGATCGTTCGTCGGGAAGCGCTGGACGTTGGGAAAGATCGTCCACGGCGTGCCCGCGGGGACGCCGCGCAGGATCCGGAGGTCCGGATTGCGCTCGAGCGCGGCCACGTCGGCGTACGAAAGGTCCTCGGCGACGTTCGCCTCGCCGGTCTGGAGCACGGCCGTGCGCGTGGTCGCCTCGGGCACGAAGCGCCACGTGATCTCTTCGAGATAGGCGGGGCCGCGATGCGCGGCGGACGCGGGCGGCCAGGCGTAGTCAGGATTCCGCACGAGCGTCACGTGGCTCTTCGGCACCCACTCCTTGACCATGAACGGGCCGGTGCCGACGGGGCGACGAGAGAAGTCCTGCCCCATCGTCTGCACCGCCGTCGGCGAGACGGGCGCGAGCGGCGAGAGCGCGACCATTCTCAGGAACGGCGCGTACGGCTGCTTGAACCGGATCCGGACGGTCTGGGCGTCGATGACGTCCGCTCCGTCGTAGGGCCCGAGGAAGGCGCGGGCGACGCCGGGCGCGCCGAGCGGCTCCTGGATCCGATCGAACGTCGCCTTGACTGCGGTGGCGTCGAACGGTGTGCCGTCGTGGAACTTCACGTTCTTGCGGAGCCGGAACGTGTAGCTCTTGCCGTCACGCGCGACGTCCCACGACTCGGCGAGGCCCGGCCCGACCTTGCCGTCCTTGGGATTGATCACCGTCAGCGTGTCCGTGAACTGGATCAGGATCTTGCGCGTCGCCGCGCGATTCGTGATGTGCGGGTCGAGCGTGTCGATGTCCTGCCGGGCGGCGAAGACGATCTTGCCCCCGGGCTTCGGCTGGGCGTGCGCCACCAGCGGGGTGAGAAGGAGCAGCAGGATCGCGACGGTCGTGGTCATGGTCGTCTCCTCACGCGCAGAGCCGGTGCGTCGCGTAGGCGATTGCTTTCGCGGCGGTGACGAGGTCCCGGAGCGGCACACGCTCGTCCGGCGTCGGCCACTCCTTGTAGATCCGGATGTCGCCCGCACCGTATTGCACGGTGGGGATGCCGTGGGACATGAGGATGTTGCCGTCCCCGACGTTGCCGAGGCGTCCCCAGCCACCGACCACGGCCGGCGCGCCGCTGGCGAGCCGCTGGCCCTCGGCGAGCGACGTCACCAGACGATGATCCGGCTTCACCTCCATCGGATCCTGGAACCACCCGTCCTCCATGCCGTTGGCGGGAATCGTCATCTCGGCGTCGAACGCGGGATGATCCTTCTTGATGTCGGCGAGCAGGCGCTGCACGTCGTCACGCACCGTCTCGAGCGTCTGGCCCGGCACCGTGCGGAGCTGGAAGATCATCTCGCACTCGCGGCTCGACATCCCGGTGTAGCTCTTCTGGTAGTAGTGCTCTTTGTGCATCGTGTCGAACGTGTGCGTCGGAAATCCCGGGAGATCGGGGTGCGGCGTGAAGCGCAGCCAGCCGCCGGGTCGGATCGGATCGAGGCTCGGCCCGATGCGCCGCATGATCTCGGCCTGCTGCTCGATCGGATTCATGTACTGAGCCTTCGCCTCCTGGCTGTACCGGAAGAACAGCTCGGGGCTCTTCGTCTTGATGCGGACCATGACGATGCCGACGCAGACGTTGGCGATGGTGTTGGCCGAGTGCTCCATGTTGATGGCGAGGTCGGTGCGCACACCCTTCTTCATGAGCGCGCGCGTGCCCGCGCCGCCGAGCTTGTGCGCCACCACGGGGCAGACGACGACGTCGCCGCGGAGACGGACACCCGAGCGGACGATCGCTTCGACGGCGCAGATGGCGGCCACGACGCCGCCCTTGTCGTCGTGGGCGCCCATTCCCCACACCCAGCCGTCCTCGAACTTGGCGCCGTACGGATCCACGCTCCAGCCACTCATCTCCACGCCGGGATCCATGTGGCCGTTCAGCATGAGGCTCGGCCCGCCGCCCGTTCCCCGGAGGCGCGCGATCGGCTGGCGCGTCGTCTTGCCGGGCTTGGCCCAGTGGGTGACCTCCATCATCTCGACGTCGAGGCCGATGTCGGACATGCGGTTGGCGAGATGATCGGCGAGCGCGCCCTCCTCGAACGTCGTGCTCGGTATGCGGATGGCGGCTTGCTCGAGCTTCAAGACCTGCTCGTCGCTGATGCCCGCGACGATCTTCTTCCAGTCGCCCGTATCGGCCATACCCGTCGTCGCTCCTAGCCGACCACGAACATCTGATCGGTCGCGAACTTGTCCGAGATGAGCTGCGGCGCGCCCGCGCGCACCACGATCATGTCCTGGATGTGGTAGTACTCCCGGGCCGGCTCGAGCGCGAGCACCATGCCTTCCTCGAGCACGAACTTGTTGCCGCACGAGATCACCGGCTCCTGCTGGTGCCACCAGCAGCCGACGCCGTGGCCGGCGAGCTGGCTCGTGTACGACCAGCCGTGCTTGGCGAACTCCTTCACGACGAATTCGTAGACCTCGCCCGCGGACACGCCCGGCCGGCAGCGGTCGATCGTCAGGCCGTAGATCTCGCGGGTGATGCGATAGTCGCGGAGCTGATCGGCGCTCGGCGGGCCGAGCACGGCGTTCCGCGACTGGTGGCCGGGGTAGCCGTCGACGTACGCGACGTAATCCGTGCGCACGACGTCGCCCTTCTGCCACGTGTTGTCGCTCTCGCCGGCGTACGGGATCAGGTTCCGGCTCGAGTTCAGGATGCCGTGGGCCCAGTTGGCGCCGCGGCGCAGGCAGCTCGCGATGAGCCGGCTGTGGACGGCCCGCTCGGTTTCACCGGGTCGAATGGTGGGAAAGACCTCGAGGTACGCGTCGTCGAGGAGATCGGCGCCCTTCTTCAGCAGGCGGATCTCCCCTTCCGTCTTGACCCAGCGCACCTCGTCCATCATCGCGGCGCAGTCGACCATCTGCATCTGCGGTAGCTCGCGCTGCACCTCGTCCCAGTGCGCGGCGCTGACGTAGTTCTTCTCGAACCCCACGCGCTCGCGGCCGAGCCCGAGGCTCTCGAGGACCTGCGCCAAACGGTGGTACGGCGACTCCGAGTAGGCGTCGTACACTTCGATCCGCTCGACCCACGAGTCGCGCCGCGTGAGGCCTTCGGCGATCTTGTTCAGCACGACGACCGGCTCACCGTTCCGCGGCCACACGAGCAGGATTCCGCGCACGGAGTCGGGGAGATCGAGGTGACGCGCCAGTGTCCCCGGATACGCCAGGCCGGACAGATAGGTGAAGTTCTGGCCCGAGCGTGCCACGACCGCGGCCAGGCGGTGGCGATCCATGTGCTCACGCAGACGGGCGACGTTGGCGACGATGTCGCGCTTCGACTTCGACATGTCTCTCCCCTCTCGGCTCGCTGAGACGGCGGCGGTGATTATAGACCCGCGTTGCGGGTCGGGACGTTGTCGGGTCGGTGGCTGGGCGTCAGCGCTGGTGGATCGCGCGCCAGATCTTCTCGGACGTCAGCGGCGAATCGACGTGACGAATCCCGAAGGGCGAGAGCGCGTCCACGACGGCGTTCACGATCGCCGGCGGCGCGACACAGGCGCCGCCCTCGCCGACGCCCTTCGCTCCGAGTGGATTCAGCGGTGACGGCGTGACGGTGCGATCGAGGACCAGCGCGGGCATGTCGTCGGCGCGGGGCAGCGCATATTCCATGAACGTTCCCGTGATCAACTCCCCCTGTTCGCCGTACACGACGTGCTCGAGCAGCGCCTGGCCGATGCCCTGAGCCAGGGCTCCCACGATCTGGCCGTCGACCAGCAGGGGGTTGATCGCGTTGCCACAGTCGTCCACCGCGACCAGACGTTCGAGCCGCACCCGCCCGGTTTCGCGATCCACGCTCACCACGGCGATGCCGGCGCCGAAGGCGAAGGCGGGCAGGTCCTGTCGAAAGAACACCGTGGCTTCGAGCCCCGGAGTCTCCTCGGGCGGCAGGCCCATGCCTCGATGTGCGAATTCGGCGATGCGGTTCCAGCCGATCATCCGCTCGGGCACGCCCTTCACCTGAAAGCCGCCGCGCACGGGCTGGAGGTCCTTGGGGCTCGCCTCGAGGAGCCTCGCCGCCAGCCGTTGTCCCTTCTCGCGCATCTCGATCGCGGCCCGCGCGAGCGCGCTGCCGCCGAGCCCGGCGCTCCGGCTTCCGAACGTCCCGATGGCCTGGGGCGCTCCGAGCGTGTCGCCATGGCGCACGATCACGTCCTCGTAGGCGACGCCGAGATGATCGGCGACGATCTGGGCGAACGTCGTCTCGTGCCCCTGCCCGTGCGGGCTCGATCCCGTGATCGCGGTGACCTTTCCGGTCCGCTCCACCCGCACGACGCCGCTCTCCCAGCCGAGCACGTTGGTCGATTCGACGTAGGTGGCGACGCCGATCCCCATGATGTCCCCGCGCTGGCGCTTCTCGGCCTGCTGGCGACGGAGCGCTCCGTAGTCGGCCAGCTCCAGCGCGCGATCGAGCGCTCTCGCGTAGTTGCCCGAATCGTAGGGAGTCCCGAACGCCGTGCGATACGGGAATGCGTCGGACGGGATGAAGTTGCGACGGCGAATCTCGACCGGGTCGAGCCCGGTGAGCCGAGCGGCCTCGTCCATCACGCGCTCGATGAGGTAGACGCCCACGGGCCGCCCCGATCCGCGATAGGGACCCGTCGGCCCCGTGTTCGTGTACACGCCGACGCTGAGGAGCTCGGCATTCTGGATGCGGTACGGGCCGAGGACATGGATCGAGTTCGACATGGTCGGGACGATCGACAGCGAGAGCAGGTGGGCGCCGAGATCGAAGATCGCTTTCGCTCTGAGGCCGATGATCTCGCCATCGCTGGTCACTGCAGCCTCGGCCTCGGTGACCGTCGCGCGGCCGTGGTGCGTGGTGAGCAGGTCCTCGTTCCGCGTGGACATCCATTGAACGGGTCGCCCGAGCTGCCGCGCGAGAACGGCGGCGATCACCTCCTCGCGATAGAGCGGCCCCTTCACGCCGAACCCCCCTCCGACATCGAGGGCGACCAGACGAAGCTTGTGCTCCGGGTAGTCGAGGACCGAGGCGAGGTCGGCGCGCGTCGTGAACGGATTCTGCGTCGTCAGCCAGAGCGTGAGCTCGCCGGTTCCGGCGTCGTAGCGGGCGACAACGCCCCGCGGCTCCATCGGCACTCCCGCGAGGCGATTGTGCTCGACACGGACCCTGGCGACGTGAGCCGCCCGAGCGAACGCCGCGTTCACGTCCCCGCCCTTCATCGGGAAGCTGAATGCCTGATTGGTGCCGAATTCGGGATGGACGAGCGGAGCCCCGGGCCCAAGCGCACGCTCGGGGTCAGAGACCGCCGGCAAGGATTCGTACTCGACCTCGATCAGGTCGGCCGCGTCGCGAGCGAGGGACGGACTCTCGGCGACGATCGCCGCCACCGGCACGCCGGTCGAGTCGACGACTCCGTCCGCGAGGTACTGATACGGAAATGCCTTCAGCCCGGGCAGAACGACCATGTACGGCGTCGGTCGAAGGGGACCGAGGTCCTTCGCGGTGACGACTCGGACCACTCCGGGCGCTTTCTGAGCCGCCTCGATCCGAATCGCAGTGACGCGCGCGTGAGCATGCGGGCTTCGAAGGAACGCCAGGTACGTCAGCCCGGGAAGCTTGAGGTCCTCGACGTACTGCCCCGCGCCGGTGATGAGCTTGGGATCCTCCAACCGTTTGAGCGGCTGGCCGACGTATCGTTGCGGGTCGGTGTCCGGTCGTCGTGGGCTGGGGTCAGGCATCTCGATTCCGTCGATTCTGCGGTCGGCCATGGCACTGCACACGCTGAGCCGACCGGTGACGCGAGTGTAGTCACCACACGGAGGGTGTCAACCGGGTTCCGGGTCGCCGCACCCCGTCGCGCCTGCGGCCCCGCTCGCGTTGTGATAAGACGTCGGCCAGCCGCGGTGACGGTCGCGCCAGGCGAGGAGATGACGATGAGATTCCGAGATCAGGTGGCGGTGATCACGGCTGCAGCGAGCGGGATCGGAAAGGCCACGGCCGAGATCATCGGCAGTGAGGGCGGCATCGTGGTGGGCGTCGACACCGATCAGGGACGGCTCGACAAGGCGATGGCCGGCATACGCGACACTGGCGGCCGCGCGCATGGGCGTCGCGCCGATGCCCTCGACGCCGCCAATGTCGAGGTCGTCGCCGACGGCGTGATCCGTGAGCACGGTCGCATCGACATCCTCGTGAACGCGGTCGGCGGGAGCACGATCATCTCGCAGCCCGGGGCCGCCGTCGACGAATTGACGCTCGCCGAGTGGCAGCGGCTCATTGCCTTCAATCTCGACGGGACATTCCTCTTCTGCCACGCGGTAGCGCCGGTGATGAAGCGGCAACGCGGCGGCAAGATCGTGAACATCTCATCGGTGGCCGGACGTGGCCTGAGCGCGAGCAGCAGTAGCGCCTATGCTGCCGCCAAGGGTGGGATCATCGCCTTCACGCGGAAGCTCGCCCACGAGTTGGGGCCGTACGGCGTCAACGTCAACGCCATTGCGCCCAGCCTCACCCTTACCGAACGCATTCGGCCGCGCTGGGAGCAACGCCGGGCTGCCGAGCAGGCGGAGGAGATCGCTCGCACGCCGCTGCGTCGCGTCGCCGAGGCGCGCGACCAGGCGCGCGTCATCTGCTTCCTGGCCTCGCACGACGCCGATTTCGTCACCGGCGTGACCATCGACGTGACGGGGGGTGTCTAGCCAATTGGCCCGCGGGCTCGTAGAGCATTGAAATAGCCCCCAATCGGCGGTATGAATGGACTGCGTCCGTAACTACCTCACGTCCAAGGAGCCCTGCGTTCATGCCAGCCAATCTTGCCGGGATGCTTCGTTCATTGTTGAAAGCACGACAGACTGCGTCGGAGACCGAGCTCAGATTCCTGACAGAAATCGCGCGGAGTCTTGGCACGAGCAACATGACCGTGACGAGGGCGTCGCAAAAGGCAACTCCGATGAAAGGGCGGCGGCGGACCCTCAAGTGCCCACGGTGCGCTCGTCGCTTTGCGCGTCCCGTTCATCTCGGACGGCATCTGTCGGCGACTCACGGCGTGAAGAAGAAGAGGGCCGCGTAGCCTCACTCGGCTCGAGAACGCTTCACAGTCCTTACATCCCCAGCTACACGATCGAACGACGCGAGCTGCTCAGTCGGCACGTCCGCGGAGGCTTGCGGCGGAGGGCGCGATTCGCTCCTGACATGGGCGCTCCGGCCAGGATCACCGGAGCGCCCCACCAGGTCGTCGTTACTTCTTGGGCGGCTGCGGCTGGCCTGGCCTGCTCTGCCACGGCTTCGGCTGTTCCTTCGGCTTATCAGCCATAAGGTCACCTCCCCTCGGTGATTCGCTTACTACCGCACATCAAAAGAAGAGGCCGGCTTGCCCATCGTCGGTTCGCCGGTGGGTGCACACGGGGTGCCATTCGCGAGTATTAGAAAGATCGCCGGCTTAGCCGACGATCCGAGTCCACGATGATCCGATGCGTGTCGTCACGGCTTCGCCGATTGCCAAAAGTGTCATCGCTGGTCAGCCGGCGCACCGTCGTGATGTCGACGTCGATGGCGGAGTGATCGCCGACCCCGACCGGGATTGCTCTATAGTCGATGCATGCGGACGTGGGGCGTTCTTGCAGGAGCCGTCGCCGTTGTCGTCGTGGCTGCTGGATGCGCCTCGACCAAGCAAGCACAGTTCCAGGAGACGATCCGCAAGGCTGCCAAGACGCCCGTCGTCGACGCCGAGGGTGATGTCCCTGCCGTCTTCCGCGATCTGGCGCAAAGCGGAGGCCTCGACCCCCACACCGTCTACGTGGCGCTTCACAAGAGCGACGGCCTGAATGCGGCGGCGGCCGGGAATCATCACTTCTACGTCACGCTTGGAGTCGTCGCCACGGGCGACCGATGTCTGCTCATCGGAATCGCGGCCCACGAGATCGCTCACGACATTCTCAAGCACCCCGAGACGATCGCGAGGACGTCGGACGCGACGAACGTGGTCGGCACCGTCCTGGGGACGGCGGCCGGACTCTTCGTCCCTGGCGCCGGTTACCTGGTGCAGGGTGCGGCCAGTCTCGGCCTGAACGCGTATAGCCGCAGTCAGGAATCCGAGGCGGATCAGCTCGCGGTCAAGATCCTGCGGGACGCGGGCAAGCCCGAATGGTCGTTGCGCTATGCGCTGGAAACGCTCCAGCAGCGATCGGGCGGTAGCAGTGGCGGCTGGCTGAGCACGCATCCGGCGCTGCAGGAACGAATCGCGACGCAGCCCGCCGTTGACGTCGCCGAAGCTCGGCGCGTGTGCACCGGAGCTCGATCAGAGCCAAGCCGATCGGAGTGAAGCCGCCGCGGAGCCAGCCGCGAGTCGTCTCAGCGGCGCTCGCACGCCAGTCGCCCGCCGAATCCGATGAGCAGCGCTCCCGTCACGCCCTCGAGGGCACGACGCATGCGGGGCCGTCGGAGAACGTCGCTGACGCGGCTGAAGAAATACGCGTACGAGACGAGCCAGATCAACCCGATGACCACGTGCACACCCGCGAGCACGAGTGAGCGCGCGAGCACGTTGTCCTCCGGCCGGACGAACTGCGGCAAGAGCGTGAGATAGAACAGCGCAACCTTGGGATTGAGGACGTTGGAGAGGAATCCCCGGACGAATGCTCGCCGCGTGTCCTGTGAAGTCGCCGTGGCGACGAGCGCGCCCGGGGCCGACGTGAGCGCACGGCGGAGCGACAGCACGCCGAGCACGACCAGATAGAGCGCGCCTGCCGCCTTCACCGCTGAGAACAGCTCCGCCGACGTCATGAGAATGGCGGAAAGACCAAGCGCTGACGCCATCGCGTGCACCCACAGCCCGGTGCAGGCTCCGACGCTCGTGACGTATCCGGCGCGCCGACGGCGCGAGAGCACGCTGTGCGCGACGAGAGCCATGTCAGCACCGGGAATGACCGTCAGCACGCCAGCCACGACGGCGAAGGCCACGAGTTGCTGATCGAGCCACGTACCGAAGAGCACGGCCGTGTCGATCCGCTCAGCTCCACTGCTTCTTGAGGTCGCGCGCCTTGTTGGCCGACGCGGTCAAGGCGTCGCGCGGGCTCGCCTTCTTGATGAGCGTATTCTGGATCTGCTGCTGCGTGAAGCGGTCCCACTCGTTGTACCAGGGCGCCTTCACGTTCGTCCGGCTCTGGGCCTTCGCGTACTGCTGGCTCCGCACCTCGAGGTCCCAGCCGGCGTCCTTGTGGACCTTGATCATCTCAGGATCGCGGTCGAGCGACATGAAGGCGTAGCCGACGCCGTACTTCCGGTACCAGTCCTTGGCCGTGTAATAGGTTCCGGTCTTGTCCTTGCCACCCATGTAGTAGATGAGGCGCCACGCGCCGTCCTTCACCCTGGTCTTGGCGTCCAGGCAGTAGAGGCGCGTCCAACCCATCGGGCCTTTGCCCACGTCGGCCAGGCCCGGGAACCGCGTCGCCGCAATGTCGCCGGCGCGCTTGCTGAGCTTCGGATTGTTCGCGCGCGGCAGCACGTTGCCGACGTTCGAGGTGAACACGCCCTGGCCGTTGACGAAGACGTCGCGCGCCTGAGTCTCGTCCAGCTCGAGCCCCTTGGGGTCGAGGATCTTCCAGTCGTGGATGGCCTGGACCAGCCACTCGAGGACGCCGAGCGCGGTCTTGTCCTTGTCCGGATAGAGGGGAGTCAGCTCTTCGTCGAAGAGCTGGCCGCCGGATGCGAAGACCATCGACCAGAACTCGCTGAGGCCGTCCACGTTCGTCTTGAATCCCTTGAGGATCGGATAGTCGGCCAGGCCCGTCTTCTTGACGGCGAGCGCCGCCTGCTTGAGCTGCTCGAGCGTGACCGGCGCTTTGTCGACGCCGGCCTTCTGCGCGAGCTTCCGGTCGTACATGTAGACGTAGATGTCCCCGTAATAGGGCGTGCCGTACTGCTTGCCCTTGTACGCGAGCGCCTCCCGGTTGAACGGGAAGATGTCGCGGTCGAGCTCGGCCAGTCCCGGAAGACCGTCGATCGGCTGAACCCAGCCGGCCTCGACCCAGGCCCCGAGGTTGATGTCGCGGACGTAGTACGCGTCCGGCTGGGTCCCGGCGTTGAACAGGGCGACCATCTTCTCGTTGTAGAGCTGGAGGTCGAGCGGCGTGTACTCCACCTTGACGTCCGGGTTCTGCTCCATGAAGCGCTTGACGTTGGCCTCGACGACCTGGGGCTCGAACGCCCAGCCCGAGAAGCGCACGACGGTCTGGGCGCGGGCCGCGCGGGGAGCGGCGCCGGTGGCCAGGCCGAGCGCGCCAGCAACAACGAAGCGGCGGCGAGAGATCGCGAGGGACATGGTCGACTCCTTTCGAGGCGGGTTCATCCCTTGACCGCGCCCGAGACGAGCCCCTGGACGATGAGCCGCTGGAAGAGAAACGCGAGGACCAGCGGCGGGACGACGGCGAGGACGCCGCCGGCCGCCATGAGCGTCCGCTCGGTCGTCACGTCGGTGGCGAAGCCCGCGACGACGACCGGGACGGTCTTGGCAGCCATGCTGGAGGTGAGGATCACGGCGAACAGATAGTCGTTCCAGGCGGTCATGAAGGCGAACATCGCGGCCGCGACGAGGCCGGGTGCGGCGGCGGGCAGCAGCACACGCAGCATCATGCGGGCGCGGCCGCAGCCATCGACGAGGGCGGCCTCTTCGAGCTCGCGCGGGATCCCCTGGAAGTAGCTCTTGAGCAGCCAGATGGTGAACGGCAGCGTGAACGTGAGGTAGGTCATCACCAGGGCCAGCAGGCTGTCGAGGAGGCCCAGGGTCTTGATGACGAGGTAGAGCGGAACGATGAGCGCGATGCCCGGGACCATGCGTGAGCCGAGATAGAGGAAGAGCAACGTGCTGCGCCCGGGGAAGCGCAGCCGCGCAAAACTGTAGCCGGCCAGGATCCCGAGCGCGAGGTTCAACGCAGCGGTGCCGGTGGCGGCCACAAGCGAGTTCACGATGCTCGGCATCGTGTTCTCGGCGGCGCGGCTTCCCACGATCGAGCGCGTCCCGCCCGGCGCGGCGAATGTGGCGTAGTTGACGAGCGTGGGCCGGTCCGGCAGCCATCGCGGCGGCACGGCCATGGCGTCTGACTCGTGCATGAAGCTCGTCAGCACGAGCCAGGAGAACGGGGCGAGGAAATACGCGGCGACCAGCACACCGGCCACCGTGAGCCACAGCGTACGACGCCGCCGCTTCCCGCTCTTCACGCCTCGAATTCCCCTCGGCCGTAGAGCAGATGGAAATAGAGGAGCGCCAGCCCCAGGGTGATCAGGCTGACCGTATAGGCGTAGGCATTGCCGAGGCCGAAGTCGAGGCTGTCGAACGTCGTGAGATACGTTTGCCAGACCAGCGTGGTCGTCGCCGTCCCGGGCCCGCCCGCCGTCAGCACGTAGATGAGATCGAAGACACGAACGGCGAGCATGGTCTGGAGGATCAGGACGACGAGGAGCGGCTGGGCCAGCCACGGCAAGGTGACGTGCCGGAAGAGCCGCCAGCCGGCCGAGCCATCCACGTGGCCCGCGTCGTAGAGCTCCGCCGGAATGCTCTGAAGGGCGGCCAGCAGCAGGATCACGGCGAGCGGCAGCGCGTTCCACACGTGCGCCGTCACCAGAGCGAGCAGTGCGCTCGTCGGGTCCGAGAGCCAGCCACGGTATCCCGCGAGCAAGCCGAGGCTCACGAGGAGCCCGTTCAGCGCGCCCACCTTGGCGTCGTAGATCCATTGCCACATCAGGCCGTTGACGACGGGCGGGATGGCCCACGGTATCAGCACGAGCGTCCTGACGAGGCCGCGCGCCGGGAACGATTCGTTGAGCAGGAGGGCGATCAGCGTGGCGAGGACGACGACGATGGCGACGCCCACTGCGGTGAAGAGCAGCGTCACCTGGAGCGCGGTCCAGAATTCCTCCGAGCGGAGGATCCCGGCATAGTTCTCGAGTCCGACGAAGCGAAAGAGGCGCGGGCGCTTCAGATTGTAGTGATGGAGGCTGAGCCAGGCCGAATAGACGATCGGATAGCCGACCAGCAGGACGATCGCGAGCAGGGCCGGCACGTTGAGCAGGAAGGCGAACGAGGGTTCGGTCAGCCGCCGGCCAATCACACGAGCGGTCACTGTGCCTCCCCGAGTGGGACGGCGCGACTGTAGGGCCTCGACCGGGAGGCGTCAAGCGCAGCGCATAGGAAAACTCTTGCACACGATCTTCGCCGTCAATGGGCCGAGACGTCGTCTCTTGGCTCGAGCTTTGCTCAGCTTCTTGTCGGTTGGCCTGGTGGCCGGCCAGATCGAAAGCACCAGGAGGAATTCATGCGGCTCGATTCGGGCGCCTGGCTCCAAGATGTCGCCGAAAATGTGGATCGTCTTACCATCGAACAGTTGCTCGACCTTCACGATCTCGTCCTGGCACCGCTGTGCCCGGCGACGAAGCGGCGGATCGTCGGCGCTGCCGCCCTACCCGCCCTCCCTCCCGCCGGCGAGGCCTCCCTTCCAATCGCGGCGTAGAGGCTTCGTCGCGCTCACGCCTGGTCTTGCGACCCTGCAGAACCGTGCGATAGTGTCGCCGACGGTGCTCAACCCATAGGGGGAAACTTTTCTCAGGCCGCTCCCCTCTTTCGTCATCACCGACCGTCAAGGACCATGCGAAGGGCATAGCGAATGCCGGGTATTCCCCTGCGCCGAAGACTCCTCGCGCTCGCCGCCGCCGGCATCGTGCCGATTGCCGCGATGTCGGCGATCGGATTCTATCTGTTGCTGCGGCAGCAACAGGTCCAGGCTGAACGCGTCGGTCTCGAGCTGGCTCGTGCGCTGGCGACCGCTGTCGACGCCGAGCTCCGCAGCTCGACCTCCGTTCTCGAGGCGCTCGCGACGACCGCCGCGCTCGACCGGAACGACACCTCGGACTTCCGGGAGCGGGCCCAGCGAGTTCTCAACACGCAGCCCAATTGGGCCGCGGTGCTGCTCGCCGATCCGGCAGACAATCGTCTGATAGACACCCGCTTTGCGTCGCCGGCGCCCCAGCCTTTGGCCGAACCACGGAGCTTCGACACCGTGGTCCGGACTCGGGCGCCCGCGGTGGGCAACCTCGCCAAAGGCCTCGACGGCAGCTTGCTCTTTCCGGTGCGGGTGCCGGTGCTTCGCAACGGCGAGTTGCGCTATGTCCTGACGGCTGTCGTCAAGCCCGAGGAAATCCTCGACGTCGTCAAACGCCAGCGGGTGCCGAGCGACTGGGTCGTATCCATCTTCGACGCGAACGGCCTGCGGGTGGCCCGCTCCCGTGCCCACCAGGAGAATCTGGGCGGGCAGGCTGCCGTCACGCTGCAGAAGCTGATGGCCAGTGGCGCGGACGAGGGATTCGGCATGACCTTCAGCCTCGAGGGCGACCGGATCTACGCCTCGTACAGCAGGCTCAAGGACAGTGGCTGGTCGGCCGCGCCCGGCATCCCCGCCGCGCTCGTCGAGGGCGCCGCGTTGCGCTCACTCGCGACGTACGCCGGCGGCGTCCTCCTGTCCGTCGCGCTCGGCACGTTCGCGGCATTATGGGTCGCGCGCAGCATCAATCAGCCGATCAGCCAGCTCCGTGCCGCTGCCCAGGCCTTGGGGCGCGGAGAGGAGTTGAAGCCGCCCACCACCTCGATTCAAGAAATCCGCGACGTCTCGGACGCCCTGGTCACGGCCGCCGCCCAGCGCGAGGAGCTCCTGCGCAAGGAGCAGGAAGCGCGGGGAGTGGCGGAGGAGGCGGGCCGGGCCAAGGACCAATTCCTGGCGGTCCTCTCGCACGAGCTCCGCACGCCACTCAATGCCGTGTACGGGTGGGCTCGCATGTTGCGGTCGGGGCGGCTCCACGAGGACGGGGCGGAGCGGGCGCTGGACGCGATTCTCAGGAACGCCAACGCCCAGGTGCAGTTGATCGACGACCTCCTCGACGTCTCTCGTGTCATCACGGGGAAGATGCGCCTCGACGTCCGGCCGGTCGATCTCCACGCCGTGATCGACGGCGCGCTCGATGCCGTCCGGCCGGCCGCCGAGGCGAAAGAGATCCGGCTCCAGAAAGTGCTCGACCCTCGGACGGGGCCGGCCATCGGCGATCCGTCCCGGCTCCAGCAAGTCGTCTGGAACTTGCTCGCGAACGCGGTGAAGTTCACCCCGAAGGGCGGCCGGGTCCAGGTGCATCTGCAGTTCGTCAACTCGCACGTCGAGATCGTGGTGAGCGATACGGGACAGGGCATCACCCCGGAGATCTTGCCGTACATCTTCGAGCGCTTTCGGCAGGCGGACAGCTCGAGCACGAGAGCGCACGCGGGCCTCGGACTCGGCCTGGCCCTCGTCAAACACCTCGTCGAGCTGCACGGGGGCAGCGTCGTCGCCCACAGTGCCGGCAGGGGGCAGGGCTCGACATTCGTGGTCAAGCTGCCGGTCACGATCGCCCGGCTCCCCGCGCCGCAGTCTCATCCGACCGCTTCGTCGATGGACGCGTTACCAGAAGGCGCGCGTCTCGATGATCTTCGCGTGCTGGTGGTCGACGATGATTCGGACGCCCTCGAGCTCGCGGCGGCCATGCTCAAGGGCGCCGGGGCAAGCGTCCGGACCTGTCGCTCGGCAACCGAGGCGCTGGAGGTGCTGCCTCAGTGGCGGCCGCACGTCCTCGTGTCGGACATCGAGATGCCGGGCGAGGACGGCTATTCGCTGATCAAGAAGGTGCGGGCGCTGGACCGTGAGCGCGGAGGTCATACGCCGGCCGTTGCCCTGACCGCGTACGGACGCGTGCAGGATCGGATGGCCTCGCTGACGGCGGGCTACAGCATGCACGTGCCGAAGCCGGTGGATCCCGGGGAGCTCACGACCATCATCGCGAGCGTGGCCGGGCGGCCCACGCAGACCGCCGCGAACGCGGCGCCGCGCCGGAACGTCTGAGCGCCCGCATCTAGTCGTCTGTCGTCACCTCGTCATGCCACGCGGCCAGGTGGCTGGCGTGCGTCCGGCCATCGAGGCCAACGTCGCCTCGCGAGTCGCGATCCTCGGGCCGCCGCTGACGCGGGCGGTGGTCACGCATCGGGTGACCGCGATCAGGGATGACCGATGTAGTCCATGCGCCCGCCGTCCACGGTGAGCACCTGCGCGGTGACGAAGCTCGACTCCGGCGCGGCGAGAAAGGCGACGGCGTGCGCGATGTCGTCCGGGTGGCCGACGCGTCCCACCATCGTGCGCTCGCTGATCTGCTTGACGGCGGTCGCGAGCTGCTCCGCGTTGCGACGGGACATGTCGGTGGGGAAGAAGCCCGGCGCGACCGCATTGACCGTGATGCCGTGGGCACCGAGCTCCATGGCGAAGCGCCGCGTGAGCGTGATGACCGCGGCCTTGGTGGCAGCATAGAACGTCGTCCCGGGCAGGCTGGTGCCGTGGGCCGCGATGGAGGTGATGTTGACGATGCGCCCGTACCGGCGCTCTCTCATCCCGGGGATGACGGCCCGAGTCATGTGGATGAGGCCGTCGACGTTCGTGCGGCGCATGCGCTCGAGGTCAGCGCTCTCGAAGGTCTCCAGCGTCCCACGCACCGACAGGCCTGCGTTGTTCACCAGGATACTGATCGGAGAGAGCTCCGCCCCGACGCGCTCCACCATGCGCCGGACGGCCGCCGGATCCCCCACGTCCGTGCGCACGGCCACGGCACGACCGCCGGCGCCCCGGATCTCGTCGACGACCCGGTCCGCGTCGGCCTCATTGGTGAGGAAGTTGACGCACACCGCCGCGCCCTCACGCGCGAGGCGTACGGCGATGGCTCGTCCCAGCCCCCGCGAGGCGCCGGTGACCAGCGCCGTCTGCCCCTTCATCGTCTGCTCAGTCTCGCTTCAGCGCGGGTAGCACCTTCGTCGCGAACAGCTCGATGTTCTTTTTCGCCAGCGCGTGCGGCATGCTGCCGAACTGGAACAGCCCCATCAGGACCCCGGCGCCCAGCTCCTGCATGTGGGCCCGGATCTCGTGGATGACGTACTCCGGGTCACCGACGAAGGTGAGTCCGTGCTTCTGGGTCAGGTCGAAGTCGAAATCGTGGAAGTGAATCTGCTCGGGCAGCTCCACGATGGCGGGTCGCGGCCGGGAACTCAGGCCGAGCAGCTTCATCGAGCCCCGGTGGTAGCTCAGGAGCTTTCGCCAGAAGTAGTCCAGGTGCGGCTCGGCTTCCTCGCGCGCCCGCGCATTCGTCTCCGCGACGTAGACGTGGCGTAGTAGATGGAAGTGCTCGGATCCGGGCGTCCATCCGTGCTGCCGGGCGAACCCTCGGTAGCGCTCGAAGATCTCCTTCGTGCGCGTGAGCGATCGGTACGCGGCGCCGGTCGGCACCCGACGGCTGGCCGCGGTTTCCAGCCCCTCGTCGCTGTCGGCGGGAAGGACGATCGGCGGATGTGGCTGCTGGATCGGCCGGGGCCAGATCGAGACCCGATCGTATCTGAAGTGCTTCCCGCGCCAGTCGAAGGGCTCGCGGGTAGTCCACGCCTTGACGATCAGATCCCACGCCTCGCGTAACCGCTCCCTCGCATCGTCGAGCGAGCCGCTCAGCGCCAGGTACTCCTGGGGCACCCCGCGCACGAATCCGGAGATGATGCGGCCGCCCGACATGCAGTCGAGCATCGCGATCTCTTCGGCCAGCCGGACCGGATTGTCGTGAAGCGCGGGCAGGTTACCGAGGATCGCGATCTTGATGCGACGCGTGCGCTGACTGAGCGCGGCCGCGACGAGATTCGGGGACGGCATCAGGCCGTAGGGTTTGGCGTGGTGCTCGTTGATTCCGATGGCGTCGAACCCGTACTCCTCGTACATCACCATCTGGTCCAGGTGCTCCGCGTACACCTGCTGGGCGCGGAGCGGATCGAACAGCCCGTTGGAATCGGGGTAGTACGACGCTGCGTCGAGGTACGGCCACGGCATCAGGTCGAACGCGTAGATTTTCATTTGTTCCACCACTTCCAGCTCTCTTCCTGGGACGTGCCCGGGATGCGATCGACGATCGCGTTGACCAGCCGATTGCCCTGGCGCTCGACCCTCATCACGTAGACGTCGGTGACGACCTGCTGGTACCGGTCGAACCGGATCGGCCCGCGCGGAGGATGAATCGCCGTCGCGGCATTCCGAATCGCGTCTCGGACGGCGGCGCGATCACCTGTCTCGCCTTTGAGTGTCTCGAGCGCCGCGCCGATGAGCTGGCCCGACACGTAGCCGAGCTCCGCATAGCGGGTGGGCCACGCGTTGTACTTCGCCTCGTACTCCCGGACGAAGGCCCGGTTCTCCGGCGTATCGAGCGCGGCGCTGTAATGGCCGACGCTGACGACTCCGAGCGCGGCGTCGCCGAGCGTGGGAAGCAGCACGTCGTCGACCAGCGTGTTGTAGGCGAGGAGCGGAAGCTTTCCGGCGAGGCCGTATTCTTTGTAGGCCCTCACGAAGCGGATCGAGTCCGCGCCGGCGAACCAGGCATAGACCGCGTCGGCGGAGAGAGCCGCCACCTGCGCGACGTATGGAGCGAAGTCGGGGGTGTTGAGCGGCGCGTAGATCTCCTTCACGACCTCTCCGCCGGCCGCCTTGAACGCCGCCGTGAACGCCTCGGCCGAGTGGCGCCCGGCCACGAAGTCCGACGCGATGACGACCATCTTCCGGTACGGCGTCTTCTTGAAGACCCAGGTCCCCATCGGGAAGTTGCCCTGATCGCTCGTCTCGACCACGCGGAAGATCCACGGACTCGCCTTGGCCGGAGCGGTGAGGTCGCGAGTGAACGCGACCGGGACGATCAGCGGAATGCCCTGCGCGTGGACGTAATCGCGGATGGCCAGCGCGACGCCGCTGTGGACCGGGCCGACGAGGACGTCCACCTTGTCCCGCTCCACCAGCTTGCGGATCTTGGTCTGGCCCACGTCCGGTTTGGCCTCGTCGTCTTCCTTGAGGAGCTGGATCTCGCGCCCGCCCGCTTTGTTGCCGATCTTGGACAGGAAGAACTCGATGCCCCTGGTCGTCTCCTGGCCGTTGACGGCGATCACGCCGGTGTAGGGCAGCAAGAGGCCGATCTTGATCGGCGGACGCGTCCCCTGCCCGATCGCCGCCGCGGGAAGGACGAGGAGCGCTGTCAGGGCCAGGGCAAGTCGGGGGAGCCATCTCATCGGCATCTCCTGGTGTCAGCACGGATGGGACGCGGGGACTTTAGGGCGTCAGCGTGGGAGCGTCAATCGGCGATGAGCCTTGCGCCGTGGGATACCGTTAGAGCAATGATCTGCGGCTCATGGTGGCTCGTCGTCATCGCGTTCGTGGGAGCAATGCTGCTCGGGCTCGTGCTGTCGATCGTGTGGTACTGGTGGCTGCTGTCGCGCCCAGACCGTGCAAGGTGAGGGCGGGAAGCGTCAGCGGTGGTGGGGTTCAGGTCGTCAGGATCGAAAGGTGGCCCTGGCGGCCTCGTTGCTGGTCAGATACGCCCGGTCAGCAACAGGATGACCAGGACGAGTACGACCAGTCCCAGACCACCGCTCGGGTAGTAACCCCAGCTCCGACTGTGGGGCCATGCCGGAACCGAGCCGACCAGCATCAGGATCAGGAGCACGAGCAGTAGTGTTCCAATCATGCTGGTTCGTAGAGCAATTCATGTGCCGCTGTCCCGTCCCCTTCGCACCGTGATCTTCTCGGGCTTCCGGCGGCGTGACGTAACTGCCCGTTTTTCAGATCACTGCGCGTTACGCGTGGCCAAAGGCCCACGGAGGAATCTCCACCTCATAGCTCGCGAAGGGCCCGGTGGATGAGCTGGACGCACACCGATCCCTCGCCCACCGCCGACGCCACACGCTTGACGCTGCCAGACCTCACGTCTCCGACCGCGAAGACGCCGGGTCGGCTCGTCTCGAGCAGATCAGGTCGCCGGGCGAGCGGCCATCGCGCTTCCTCGAGCTCGGCGGGGTTGAGATCAGCGCCGGTCTTGACGAAGTTCTTGTCGTCGAGCGCCACGCATCCTTTGAGCCAGCTCGTGTTCGGGTCGGCGCCCGTCATCAAGAACAGATGACGGATCGGCCGCGTCTGCGACCGTCCGGTGTCGAGCTCGCGCCATCGGACCCGCTCGAGGCCGCCGGTCCCCTCGAGCGCGTCGACCTGCGTGCGCGCTCGCAGCACGACGTTCGAGCAGTCTTCGATTCGCTGAATGAGGTAGCGCGACATGCTGTCCGCGAGCCCCGGGCCTCGTACCAGCATGTGAACTTCGGCCGAGCTCTGCGAGAGAAAGACCGCCGCCTGTCCGGCAGAGTTTCCGCCTCCGACGATGGCGATCTCCTCTCCTTTGCAGAGCTGCGCCTCGACGTGGGTCGCGCTGTACATGACCCCGGCGCCCTCGAAGCGCGAGAGCTCCGCCAGGGTCGGTTTCCGGTACCTCGCGCCACTGGCGATGACCACGGTTCTCGTTCGCACGGCCTCGCCGGTCGCGAGCCGTACCGTGTAGGGCTTCGCCGTGCAGTCGAGGCCGACGGCGCCGCGGGCGATGGCCACCTCAGCGCCGAACTTCTCGGCCTGCGTGAGGGCGCGTCCGGCGAGCTCGAGACCAGAAACGCCGGTGGGAAATCCGAGATAGTTCTCGATGCGAGAACTGGAGCCGGCCTGGCCGCCGGGCGCGGAATTCTCGAGCACCAACACGTCGAGGCCCTCCGACGCGGCGTAGACCGCGGCCGCCAGCCCCGCAGGCCCCGCGCCAACGATGACGACGTCTCTCGTCGCCGAGGCATCGATTTCGCGGCTCAACCCGAGTCCGGTGGCCAGGGTCTCGATCGTGGGATTCCTCAAGACCTGGCCCGTCTCGCACACGATCACCGGCACGTCGCCGACCCCGACCTCGAAGCGATCGAGGAGTGCCTGCACGTCCGGCTCGCTCTCCAGCTCGTGGTAGGTGAAGGGCTGACCGTTACGGCTCAGGAACTCCCGGATTTCCAGGGTGCGTCGAGAATGCCGAGAGCCGATGAGCACCAGGCCGCTGCCGGCCTGGGCGATGAGCGCCACGCGCCGCAGAATGAAGGCGCGCATGAGGATCTCGCTGAGCTCGAAGTCCCGCTGCACGAGAGCGCGCAGGTGCTCGCGATCGACCACGACGATGGATCCGTCGTCGAGCGCCCGAGCGCGCACGAGGTTCCGGCGCGCGGACAGCATGTTGATCTCGCCCGTGAATTCCCCGGGACCGAGCACCGTGATCCGCTCTTCACGCCCGTCGACGGGGCGGACGATTTCGATGGCGCCCTCGATGACCACGAAGAAGCGGGTGTTTTGCTCGCCGAGCTCGAACAGCACCTCGCCCGAGCGGACCTTGCGGCGCTCGCCGACGCCGGAGATCCGAGCGATTTGAGCCTGCGTCAACTTGGGGAACATCTGGTCGCGGCGTTCGGGGTACATCTCTGTCATGTCATCACGCGTCGCCTTCAGCCGGCTCAGCCGACGCGATCACGATACACCCACGGGAAATCGTGCCCGCCTTGACGCCCTATCCTCACGTCCTAATCTTGCGCGGTCCCACCCGTCCGCTCGGTGGAGGTGTCATGCACCGGCGATCGTTCCTGGCCGGGCTAGGCCTGCGCGAGCTCGGGTACCGCGAGGGGAAGAACGTGACCGTCGAGTGGCGACCGGCGGAAGGCCGGCCGAGTTGGCCCGACTCAACGTGGACGTCATCGTGACGGGAGGCACGCACGCGAGCTTTGCCGCCGCGAAGGTCACGACGACGATTCCCATCGTCTTTGTCGGGGTCGCCGGTCCTCTCGAGGCAGGACTGGTCACGAGTCTGGCTCGGCCGGGTGGCAACATCACAGGGTTGGCGTTCGATGTGACGCCCGAAACCGTCGCGAAGCGATTGGAGCTGTTCAAGGAAGTCGCGCCGAAGGCGGCTCGCCTGGGGCATCTCGTGAACCCGAACAATCCATTCTTCTCGCTCTACATTCGGTCCGTCGAGATCGGCGCCCAGACATTTCGGGTCGAGCTCCAGCGCGTCGAGGTGCGTGCGCCTGAAGACTTCGACGGCGCCTTCATGGAGATCGGCCGCCTCCGTTCCGACGGCCTGTTGGTGCAGCCGGATGTGCTGCTCGTCTCTCAGCGAAGCCGCGTGGTCGAGTTCGCGGCGAAGAATCGGCTGCCCGCGATGTACGGCGCGCGCGAGTTCGTCGAGGTTGGGGGGCTGCTCTCCTACTCGCCACACGTCCCCGAAATGTTCTCTCGCGCCGACAGCTACGTCGACCGGATCCTCAGGGGCACGAAGCCGGGCGATCTCCCCATCGAGCAGCCGAGGAAGTTCGACGTGCGAAGTCACTCGGGCTGACCATCCCGCAGTCGTTACTTCTCCGCGCCGATCACGTCATCCAGTGACCAGGAGGACCCTTACCGTGCGATGGAGGGAGAAACGAAAGATCGGCCGACCAGGGCTTCCTTGAGGCAGGGCAGCAGGTCCGACGCGAGCTCGGACTTGAGGACATAACCCAGGGCCCCGGTTCCGAACGCAGCATTCACGTAGTCCGGGTCCGCGTGCACGGTCAAGAATACGATCCTCGCCGAGGAACCCGTCGCCTTGAGTTTCCTGGCTGCCTCGATGCCGTTCAGCACGGGCATGGAGATGTCGAGCACGACCACGTCGGGCTCGAGCCGGGCGGCTTCGTCCACCAGCGCCTGCCCGTTGCCAACGGTCTTGAGCACCTCGAAATGCGGTTCGAGATGTCGAGCGACGGCAGCGAGGAAGTCACCATGGTCATCGGCCAAGAGTACGCTCATACGGACGGCCCTCGATCCTGGTCCATTCGAGGACCCAACGCGCGGTAATGGCATCACGTGGAGCGTAATCGTTTCTGGGCCGAAAAGGCTACCTGGCAAAACTGACAGCCGCCAGAGGGCGGACGGGGCGCGAGGCCGAGCGGGAGCTACAGAGAGACGATGCGCTTCTTGATGGCGAACTGGACCAGCTCGGCGCTGGATTTGATGCCGAGATCTTCCATCATGCTGTATTTGTGGAACGCGACGGTCCTTGCGGTGATCTTGAGGATGCCGGCGACCTCCTTCATCGTTCGTCCCTCGGCCAGCAGTTGCAGCACCTCCCGCTGGCGCAGGCTCAGCTCGCGAGGCGCCTTCCCCGATTCGGGTTGGTGCAGGAGATTGTCCACCATGTTCCGCGTGGCCAGCGGCGTGACGTACGAACGCCCCTGGATGACGTCGGCAATCGCCTGGAGAAGCTCGGAGGCTGCCGAGTTCTTGAGCAAGAAGCCCGACGCGCCAGCCCGAAAGGCTTCGGCCGCGAGCTCGGGATCTTCACTCACGGTCAGGAAGATCACCTTGACCTCCGGCATCAGGCGCTTGAGCTGACGGGCGGCGTCCAGGCCGTTGAGCAGGGGCATGGCGATGTCCAACACGACGACGTCCGGCCGGAGCTTTGGCGCCGCCTCGAGCAGCGCGCGGCCATCCGTCACCGCTCCCACCACATCGCAATCGGGCTCGAGCAGTTTGACGAACGCCTCCCGGAGCAGCCGGTGGTCGTCGGCCAGCAGGACGCGCGGGCGCTTCACGCGCGTATCATACCGTTGGTGTCTCCGTGGTTTCTCTCAGAGGGACACGGACGTGGAGCTGGGTGCCGCGCGACGGTTGCGAGTCGATCGCGATCTCACCGCCGAGAGGACGCACCCGCTCACGCATGCTGACGAGCCCGAGCCCACTCTTGCCCTGGACCTGCCCGGGGTCGAACCCACGCCCATGATCAATGATCCGCAAGTAGATCGCGTCCGCAGTCCCACTCAGCGCGACCTCGGCCTGCTGGGCGCCGCTGTGCTTGATGGCATTTCGCAATCCCTCCTGGGCGATGCGATAGAGGCACACGGCCGCATCCGGTGAGATCGCTGGCGGCATCTGATCGTGTCTGAACTCGATCTTGAGGCCGTGGTCATGAGCCAGCTCCCTGCAGAGATCGCCGATCGTCGCCACGAGTCCGAGCTGCTCCAGCTTCGACGGATGGAGCTGGTGCGACAGGTTGTGCACGGACGACGACAGGTGTTTGACCTCGGCCAACAACTCCTGCGTCCGTGCGCCGAACTGGCCCGCATCCGGGGGCTTCTGGCGGAGGAGGTCCATCTTGACGGTCAGGAGCGCCAGGCCCTGGCCCAGGTCGTCGTGCAGCTCGCGCGCGATCCGCCGGGCTTCGTTCTCCCTGGCCTGGAGCAATCGGCCGGTGAGTATCCGCAGCTCCATCTGGCTCCGGCGGAGCCCTTCTTCTGCCTGCTTGCGCAGGCTGATATCCGCGATCGTGGCCAGGACGAGCGGCCTGGTGCTGGGCTGGGCCGGGCTCAGCGCGATCTCCACCGGGAACTCGCTTCCGTCTTTGCGCCGCCCGAAGAGCTCCCGGCCTTCCCCCATGAGACGGACCTCGGGCGAGGCGGAAAATCGCTCCCGATGAGCAGCGTGCTGCGTCCGAAAGCGATCCGGCACCAGCATCTCCACGGATTGCCCCACCAGCTCTTTCCTGGGGTAGCCGAAGAGCTTCTCCGCATGGGCGTTGGCCATGGTGATGACGCCGTCAGGTCCGGCCATGAGCATCCCATTGGGAGCCGTCTCGATCACCTGCCAGTACTGCTTGTCCGCCCGTCTGCGGCTCGCCCTTTGTGCGAGGAGCGCAACGATCAGCCCCGTCTGGAGGGCGAAGACCCCAATGGCACTGATGATGTGCCAGTGGTACAGATCCCAGAGGCTCGGCTCCCGGAAGCGGACATCACTGCCCGGCGGCAGGCTCGCCGTGTTGATGCCCCAACGCCGCAGCTGACGCCAGTCGAACATGGCCACGTTCGGGCTGACGCCCGTCACGGAGATCTGCTCGGGTCGTTCGCCAGCCAGAATGCGCAAGGCAAGGCCGGCCCCGTGCTTGCCCTCCATCTCGAAGCTCAGCACGTGACCACCAACGATCCCGCGGCCCATGAAGGAGTCGGCGAAGCCGTAGATGGGAGCATTCGAGGCCGCGGCCACGAGCTTGAGCGCTTCGGCTGGAATGAAGATCTTACCGGTGGCATCACGAGACACGGGGAGGTAGAGGACGATGCTGCCGTCGGGAAGAGTGGCCACCCGCTTCAGGAGATCGTCCATCGCCAGCCCCGACAAGTACACGAACTCGATCCTGCCTTCGTACGGGCGGAACGTCCGCCGTGCCACTCCCTCCCAATAGACATCGAACGCCGCGCTACCCGTGATGACGAAGACCCGTCGGGTTTTTGGATGGAAGCGGAGGGCGACCTCGAGCGTGACCTCCGGGTCGAGCTTGACCGGAACGCCGATGACGTCGGCCGGCAGCTTGTGCTTCTGCACTTCCTGCTCGTCGACGTCCATGAACACGATGGGGACACCCGGAAAGACCTGATCGCGATACTCCAGCGCGAACTCCAGCGAGGGGCCGAGGACGGACATGACGAGATCGATCGTTTCGCCCGCGTATTTTTTCCGGAGGAACCCGGCCAGAGCCTTCCGTCCCTCAGCGCCCTGGAAGCGTGAGAGTTCGAGGTATTCGTTGCGGGTCTGGATCCGCTCGGGGGCGCCGGCAGCGAATGCCGTGCGGATGCTCTGATCGGTCAGCTCATTCGCCGGCCGGCCGTCCGCCTGTTCCGGGTAGAGCACCACCACGGTCCTGACGTCCGCCGCGGCGACCGCTCCCGCGCAGGGGCAGAGGAGCAGGAAGGCCGACAGCGTCATCAACGCCATCAGCTCAGGGAGCCACCGTCTCGCCCTCCATCCGCTTCTGCTCACGGTTTGTGTCGCTTCACGTGCGTCTCATCCCGTTCGCGGCGGCGCGGTTTCCCTCACGATTTCCCTCAGAGGGACACGGACGTAGAGTCGCGTACCGCCCGACGGCGGTGAGTCGATCGCGATCTCGCCTCCGAGAAAACGCACTCGCTCGCGCATGCTGACGAGCCCGAGCCCACTCCTGCCGTGGAGCTGCCGGGGGTCGAACCCACGCCCGTGATCGACGATCCGCAAGGAGATCGCGTCCGCAGCCCCGTTGAGCGCGACCTCGGCCTGCTGGGCGCCACTGTGCTTGATGGCATTTTGCAACCCCTCTTGCGCGATGCGATATAGGCACAAAGCCGTATCCGGTGAGATGGCTGCCGACATCTGATCGTGGGTGAACTCGATCTTGAGGCCGTGGTGATGAGTCAGCTCCCTGCAGAGGCCGCCGATCGCTGCCACGAGTCCGAGCTGCTCCAGCTTCGACGGATGGAGCTGGTGTGACAGGTCGTGCACGGACGACGACAGGTGCCTGACGTGGGCCAACAGCTCTTGCATCCGTGCGCCGAGCTGGTCCGCTGCCTCCGGAGGCTTCTGGCGCAGGAGATCCATCTTCACCGTCAGGAGCGCCAGGCCCTGGCCCAGGTCGTCGTGCAGCTCACGCGCGATCCGCCGGGCTTCGTTCTCCTGGGCCTGGAGCAGCCGGCCGGCCTCGGCCGCCCGCCTGGCCCGCTCCAGCTCGGCTTGCGCGATTGTCCGTTCGATGAACTGTCCGATCTGCCGCCCGACCGCATCGAACATCTCGAGGAGCGCGTCGTCAGGTTCACGGATCTCCGTGCTGAAGAACTCCATGACGCCCAGAAATCCGCTGGGGCCCACAACGGGAAACCCGAACGCGCCGTGAAGCCCATCAACTGTCGCGCTCGGGGCTCGGGGAAAGTTCGTGTCCCGTACGACGTCAACGATCCACGCGGACCGTCCTGAGCTCCAGATGCGTCCAGGAAGGCCCACGCCATTCGGGAACGTCATGCGACGACTCTGGTCGGCGAGTGCCTGTCCTGTCCCGGACGGCGCCATCCACGTGTCTGCGCACTGCAGCACGTGCTGTTCAGCATCGAAGCTCCAGTGAATAGCCAGGCTCCAATCCAGGTTCTTGCCGATCGCCTCGAGAATCTGGGGGAGCGCCTCCGACAGACTCGACGCGCGGCCGAGGATGGCGGTGGTCGCGTACTGAGTCGCGAGGCGACGTTCGCCGGCCTTGCGTATCAGGTCCACGCGGTGCAGCGATTGGCAGGTCGCCACAATGAGGGCGGTCAATAGAACGGCGCTGACCACCACCATGATCGCGATTCCGAGCTCGGTCGAGAGCAGTCCTCGATGTTCAGCGACGAGCCTCAGCCAGCCGAGGAAGGCCGGGACCAGAATGGCGGCCGGCAACAGGCGCCTCGCCAGAACGCCTCCCTGATCATCGGCCGTCACGACGGCCACGAGGCCGCGACCAGGCCGCGCCCACAGGGTACCGACGGAGAGCACGAAGAACGTCGCGGCGGTCGGTAACGCCACGGGAATATAGCGGGCGAGACCGTACCCGGCCTCGGCGCCGTAGGCGTAGCCGAGCAGAGAGGTCAGCGAAATCACCGCCGATATCAGGAGGATGAACTGCGCAGGCCAGACTCTCGGTCGGCTCTCCGAGTCGAGCAATAGCAGAGCGGCGCTCAGGAGAACGAAGCAGAGGCCAGTGTGGGGTTCGATCCCGTCCGTTCCCAGTCGATCAAGGAACCGCGACTGATCGAGGCTGAGGTTCTCCCCCAGGTCATATCCGAAGACCGTGACGAGTCCGACGAGGAGCGCGAGGCTGGCCGCGGCCCGTGCCAGCCACCGGATCGGCCGATGGCCGCCCGACGACTCGGTCTCCAGCCACAACGCAGTCGCGATCAGCACGAACGTGACCGCGGTCAGCGGGCTCATGGCTGCCCGTCCCGGCAGGATGCTCCTCAGAATTGGGAGATCAAACTGCCAGCCCAGCAGGACGGAACCGCTGACGACCAGGGCGAAACCGCTGGCGGCACGTGACATCATGCGTCCCTGCTGGCTCCGGGTGCGCCCCCGCTGGCTCCGGCCGGGCGCCCGCTGGCTCCGGCCGCTCGCGCACCCGCCACGGGTGACAGCGTGATCGACGCCATCAGCTCATGGAGCCGCGGTCTCCCACTCCATCCGGCTCTTCTGCTCAATGTTCTGGACGTGCGCTCGAGCGCCGCGATCCTTGTTGACCGACAAGCGCAGCCGGCCGGGCCGATTCTACAAGAGTTACGGGGGTCTCTGACGCCCGATCTCCCTGTCGGTTTTCCAGCTCTGCGAATGGTATTTCTGCCAGTAGTCCGCTCACTCTCGAAACCGAAGTCTCCCGGGTGTCGAAACGATTCGCGATCGCCACGGGGGGCTGGGTATGGTGAGGACGTCTCGAGCTGCCAAGGTTGCGTGGATGGTTGCGTGGCTCATCGTGTTCTACCTCGTCGCTCGCGTCGTCTCGGCGCACGCCGGGGAGGTCCCCCCGGCCGAGGCTCAGGCGTTCCAGCAGGTGTTCCAGAAGGTTGCGCCGTCGGTGCTGGCGATCCGGGCACAGGGTCGCGACGCAATGTCGGGGAGCCAGACGCGCATCATCGAGAGGGGCTCAGGCGTCCTCATCTCCCGGGACGGCCTGGTGCTCACCGCGGCCTACCTGGTGCACGGCATGGACGAGATTTCCGTGGAGTTCCCGGGCGGCGTGAAGGTTTCGGCCCGGGTGGTGACCTCAGAGCCGGCCGCCGCCGATCTGGCCCTGTTGCAGCTCGACCGGGTGCCGCTGGGCTCGATCGTGTCTCCGATGGCTGACTCCAACACGGTCCAGGTCAGGGACAAGATCCTCATCGTGGGCGCCCCCTTCCAGCTCCCTTACTCGCTCAGCGTCGGCTCCGTCAGCGCTCGGTGGGCGCCCAACACGGCGTACCGGACCATGCCCCTCGCCGAGTTCTTCCAGGCTGATGCCACCATCGACGCCAGTAACTCGGGCGGGCCCATGTTCAACCTGAAGGGCGAGGTCATCGGGATCGTCAGCCACAACATCGCCACGGACGCCCGAAGCAATCGCCAGGGCTTCGTGGTGACCTCGAACACCGCCAAGCAGCTGCTGCTCGAGAAGCGCTCGGCCGGGTCGGGTATCGCGAAAGGTTCGTGCTCAACGCCCAGCGTGCGGAGCTGCTGAAGCTAACGTCTCGGCGAAGCGCCGGGGCCTCAAGCGCAAGGGCCTCGGCGGAGCACAAGAGACAGATAGGCCGCGGATCCCACCAGACGACGCACGCCCGCTCCTGCGATTCACGCCTCACGAAGATGCCGACGGCTGTACTGCACGTTCGAGGTCAGGGCATTCCTGGAGTCGCTGCTACGAGGAAATGTCCTACTTAAATCAGAATGGTGGCCCCAACGGGAGGGGCTGGCCCTCAACTACCCGGCGTGTAACTCGCTGATCCTGCTCGCGTCGTTCGTCGTGCTGATGAGAGCATCGTACTGGCCTTCGTACTGGTCCGGCAAGGGAAAGACCCAGACACTCGCAGCCGTCCTCTGACGACGACCCCTTCCTGGTTCTATGTCTACGTCTCTTGGCGCATCGTAGGGCCATTTGAGAGAATCCGGCGCAGCTACAGCATGGCCAAGATCCCCATCACTCCGGGCGCGCGCGGACGATCGCTATCACCGGGCACCGATCAGTCGGTCCTGGAGCAGATCCGCGCCGTGACCAATAGCCGCGCGACGTATGGCTACCGCCGCGTCTGGGCCATGGTGAACCGAACCTTCCGCACGGGCTACAACCGCAACGCATTCGACGCGTGATGCAGCTGCACGGGCTAATGCTGGCACCGCGGGTCCACCGTCGCCATGGCCGGCCGCACGTCGGGCAGATTCAGCAGCCGGCCTCCAACCAGCGCTGGTGCTCGGACGTCTTCCTGATTCCCTGCTGGAGCGGCGAGGTGATCTCCGTGACCTTTGCGATCGACTGCCACGATCGGGAAGTCCCGGCCTTCGTCGCCTCTCCGCGGCCGCTGACGGGGCCGATATTCGCACGCCGATGGACCGCACGCTGTGGGCGCGCTTCGGGGAGGCGACGCTCAAGGCCCCGCACGCCGTGCAATGGCTCAGCGACAACGGCCCGCAATACACCGCGACGGGAACGGTGCTGTACGCGCACGAGCTCGGCCTGGTGCCGATCACGACGCCGGCGTACAGCCCGGAGAGCAACGGTCTGGCCGAGGCATTCGTCGGGACGTTCAAGCGCGACTACGTGAACGGCGCCGAGTTGCGGGATGCGGAGACGGTGCTGGCCCAGCTCGGCGGGTGGATCGACGACTACAACACCCAGGCGCCGCACTCCGCGCTCGGGATGCGGAGCCCGGTCGAGTACCGGTCGGAGCAGCTCACGCTAAGCTCCTCGCGGTGAGCAGAACTTTGGGGAGCACTCCAGTCTCCGCTTGCATCTCAAGCATCTCGGGCTGGAGACTCTCGACGTGGTCAACCTGCGCGTCGGTGGTTTGGAGCGTCCCACTCCCGGCTCGATCGCGGAACCGTTCACCGTCCTCGCGGAGTTGCGGCGGCAAGGCCTGATCCGGCATCTCGGGGTCAGCAACGTGTCGGCCGAGCAGCTCACCGAGGCGCGTTCCATCGCACAGGTCGTCTGCGTGCAGAACAACTACAACGTTGCGACCCGGAACGACCGCGAACTCGTCGATCGCTGCGCACGGGAAGGCATTGCATACACCCCCTTCTTTCCCCTCGGAGGGTTTACGCCGTTGCAGTCAGCGGTGCTCGACGCGGTCGCCGCTCGACTCGGCGCATCGCCCCGGCAGGTCGCGCTGGCATGGCTACTGCTGCACTCCGCCACTATCCTGCTCATCCCCGGCACCTCCTCCGTGGCGCACCTGCGCGAGAATATCGCCGCTACCAACATCAAGCTGCCGGCCGACGCGGTCGACGAACTCGACAGGATCGGCGCTCGCTGATGTGGGCTGTGACAGCATGAGCGTCAACTGCCCGCTCTAGCATCTGGAAAACGTCGCGGCCGGGGGCTCGCTCGACCTCGCAGCAAGGAGCCGAGAGGAGGCAAGCCATGTCCTACAGCATGTCGACCTTGCTGACCCGCAATCTTCACGACGTCTTCGGTGAAAACGACCCCGCGCGCCGCCGCGCGGCGATCGACGAGATCTTCACCGAAGATTGCGTGTTCTACGAGCCCAGGGGCGTCTACCGTGGCCGCGACGAGATCGATCGCGTCGCGGGCGCGATCAAGGCTACTCACCCTGACTTTCGATATCAGATAATTACCGGGCCCGAGGAATTGGGCAATGGCGGGCGGATCCAATGGGCTTCGGGCCGTCCTGGTGAGGCGCCAGCTTACGCCGGGACT
>QHTB01000075.1 GCA_003220615.1 Candidatus Rokuibacteriota bacterium | reverse complement strand
GGCGAGTTCCTGGTTACCCAGGGAACCGACGTCGGCCGGGGCGCCGGATACGGCACCGTGTCGCACGCGGGTCCATACGACCACGGGGTTGCGTCAGGATAGTGCTTGTACGGACACACCTGCACGCGCGGCCCCGTCGACGGCGGCGGAGGCGGCGCGGGCGCTGGCGCCGGCGGAGGCGGAGTCGGCTCTGGAGGTGGCGGTGTCGGCGCCGGTGGCGGTGGGGGTGGAGGCTCCGGTGGTGGTGGCGTGGGAGCTGGCGGTGGCGGAGTCGGTGCCAGGTTCTGAACGGTCACCTGCTTGGTCTTGGTGCCCGTGATCGAGCCGGATGTCGACAGGCGCTGCGCGCGTACGCTGTGGGGTCCGTTGGCAACCGCCGTCGTGTCCCACACGAATGTGCACGGGGCCTGCGGCGATGTCGCGCAGCGCAGCGCGACGACGCCATCGATCACCACGCGTAGCTCGCCGAAGTTTCTCGGATTGTCCGTGCGGGCGGTGACGTTGACGGTCCCGACCGCCGGTGATGGAACGTCGATGAAGACGGCTGCTCCGGCCGTCGAGGCCAGAGCGAGCACCAGCGCACCACCGAGAGCGAACTTCACGACAGCCTCGTGTGTTCGGCCCACGCCTGCCTCCCGAGTTGTGCGGCGTCGTCCGATCCCGAAGAGCTATTGCTCTCAAGTCGACTCTAGGCGCCCCCCTTCTGATCACCAAGAAATGCGTGAGGGTGTGTAGGTGAAACACCTACGCGCGTGTCGGACGATCGCGCATACGACGAGGACGAGGACTATGTGACGAGGACTACGTGACGTCAGCGCTGCCGAGCAGCGGCTATCCACCCGGCTCCTGCAGCGAGCGGAATCGCGAGCAGCGCCGGATAGACGGAGAGCGCTGGCGCGATGGGCGACAGCCACGGATCGGCGAGAGCCAGCGACACGACCGCCACCGCGCCTGTGACGGAAGCCATCAGCCGCAGCGGCGGCGGCGCGTCGACGAGCGTCGGGCCAAGCCCGGCCGCGGCGAGCCCCAGCCCGAGCATCAACGCGTTCCAGGCCGTCGTGGGGACGAGGGCGACCAGCGCGCCCGCGGTCACGACTGCGGCGCGCAGCACCGATGCGTGACGGGTCGAGCCGATCGACCAGGCGTCCGCAACGCGATCGGCGAGCGTCGTGACCGCCGTCATCAGCAGTCCGGTGATCGCGACTGCCGTGACGACCTCGAGTGCCCCGCCCCACGCTCCGGAAACCGCGACAGACGGCAACCGCATGAAGGCCGTCGCGGCGGGAACTCCGAGCGCCAGATCGGCTCCGACGTCCGCAGCGTACACACCCCAGCAGACCGCGACGATGACGACGGACGCGGTGGCCAGCAACGCGACGTGGGATCGCACCGACGTCTTCGACGCCGATGGCGACGCCAGCAGCGTCAGCCCACCACCCACCAGGGTGACGACAGCACCGGCAGCAGCGAGCAGTCCATCGAGTGCGCTGGACGCCGTCGCGTCGGCCCATGCGACACCCGAGATCGGCGCGCCGGGCACACGGCGTCCCGATTCGAAGCGGACACCAGCGCCCGCCGGCAGCAGCACCTGATCACCCGACCGCAGAGCCAGCGAATCGCCCGGGACCAGACGCCACTCGAGCGCCGAGCGGTCGCCTTCGTCGCCGGGCACGACCCGCCACATCGCGATGCTCGTGGCCGTCATCCGCTGCGCCTCGGTCAGGGTCACGCTCGTCGGTGTCGAGAGGGTCCGGCCTTGCGTCACCCACACGCTGCTCTCATCGAATGCGACGACCGGCCGGGAGGCGAGCCGCGTCCACGCCCGCCACGGAGTCGCGCCGGTTGCGACGGCAACCGCGACGACGGCGATGGCGAGCAGGCCGACCGATCCGACGAGTACGGGTTGACGCCACCGCGAGCCACCGCGCCACGCGAGGACGAGCGCGATGGGTGCGGCCAGCAATAGCCCGTGCCAGCGCTCCAGGCCCACGCCACGCGCGAGGTCGGTCGCGACCAGAAAATTCGCGCACGCCACGAGCGTCCCGGCGGCGCTCAGAATGCCGACGGCCAGGAATCGCGGGAGCGACCCGGCGGCGCGGGCACGGACGCAGCCGGCCATCATCGGCGCGAGGATGGCCGCGAGGGCGACGAGCGGCGCGGCCGGCGCCGCCACAAAAATCTGCATGGCAACCGACACGAACAAAGCTGGCGCCACCCACGAGGCGAGAGCACGAACCGGCGCCGGCGTGCCCACGATCAGGCGGACGAGCACGGCCACGCCGGGAGCGAGCGCGACCGCGTACCACCACGTGACACTCACGCCGGCGAGACGAATGGCCCCGGCATGCCACGGGAGGACGGACAGCAGGACGCCGATGATGAGGAGCGCGAGCATGACCGTGAGCCCGACACGGCGCCTCACCATTGGCCCGGCGGGATTGTAGCAGCCAGTGCTGCGGGAACTCTGGAGTTTCCGCGGCGTCCTGTATGCTATGCGCGCACGACGACAGAACTCGGCAGGGGGAGGAATGGAGCGTCCCGCAATCGAGCGCGTCATGGTGATCACCGCGCATCCCGACGACTCGGAGTTCGGCGCCGGCGGCACCGTGGCCAAGCACGTCAAGGACGGCCGCGAGGTGACCTACGTCATCGCGACCAACGGCAACAAGGGCTCGAGCGACCGCACGATGACGCCCGAGCACCTGGCCAGGACCCGCGAGACCGAGCAGCGCAACGCCGCCCGCGTGCTCGGCGTCGAGCGCGTCGAGTTCCTCGGCTACGAGGACGGCGAGCTCGAGGACACGCGTGACCTCCGCCGCGACGTGACCCGGCAGATCCGCGCCTGGCGCCCCGACCTCGTGATCACCATGCAGCCGCTGCGCACGAAGAACCTGTACGCGTCGCATCGCGACCACCGGACGATCGCCGGGGTCGTGCTCGACTGCATCTATCCGCTCGCGCGCGATCACATGGCGTTTCCCGAGCTGATGCCCGAGTACGAGCCCCACAAGGTCCGCGAGGTTCACGTGATGCAGTGGGACGACGCCGACGTCGTCGTCGACATCTCCGAGGTGATGGACCTGAAGCTCAAGGCCCTCGCCTGTCACCAGAGCCAGTTCAAGGATTTCGCCGGCGTGGAAGAGCGTGTGCGTGAGCGAGCGGCCGAGCTGGGCAAGCCAAAGAATTATGCGTTTGCGGAGGCGTTCGATCGTATCTTCATGCCGCGCTGACGGCACAGCGGTTGCACCAACTCTCCGTTCTGCTCTAGAACGCTGGCGAGAAGGCGGACCGGTCGAGAACGCTGACGAGGAGCGTCATGGCTGAGCGCGACCCGATGACCGCAACGACGCTGACCGAGGTGCTGAGGCGGCGAACGGCCCTCGACCCGACCCGGCCCTACTTCCACCTCTACGGCGAGACGGTCACCTATGGCCGGCTCTGGGAGCAAAGCGCCCGGTATGCCGGCGCGCTGCGCGCCGCCGGGGTGAATCGGGGCGACAAGGTCGCGTTGATCTATCCGACCTGCGCCGAGTTCTTCGCGACGTTCCTCGGCGCTCTGCGCGTGGGCGCCGTGCCCGTTCCGCTCTATCCGACGCTGGGCGTGGAGGCCACCGCCAACATCCTGAACGACTCCGAGAGCGTCGCCGTCGCGACGATCGGCTGGTTCCGCAAGAGCGTGGACGAGAGCCTGATGTCGGCTCCCGGCGTCAGGGCCGTGCTGGAGCCGCCCGATCTCGAGACGGGAGTGGCGGTCCAGCCGCTGCCTGAGGCATCGGCCGAGGACATCGCCTTCATCCAGTACACGTCGGGCTCCACGGGTCGGCCGCGCGGCGTCGTGCTGACTCACGCGAACGTCGTGAGCACGTGTCACGTCATGGCCGAGGCCGCCGGCATCACCAGCGACGACCGTGTCGTGTCGTGGCTGCCGCTCTATCACGACATGGGCTTGATCGGCTGCGCGTTTACGCCGCCGCTCGTCGGGACGCCGATCTGGCTGTTGCCGCCCGACCTGCGCAATCCGCGACAGTGGCTCGAGCTCATCACGGAGGTCCGGGCCACGTTCACGGTCTCGCCGGACTTCGGCTATCGCAACTGCGTTCGCAACGTGCGCGATGCGTCGGGGATCGACCTGACCAGCCTGCGCAGCGCGCTGTCGGGCGCCGAGCCGGTGCGCCTGTCGACGATCGAGGGCTTCGAGCAACACTTCGGGCTCAAGCACGTCATCGTCCCCTGCTACGGCTTGGCCGAGGCCACGCTGGCCGTCGCGATCTGGCCGATCGGGGTCCCGGTACGCACGGATCCCACGGGACGCTTCGTCTCCGTCGGCCAGCCGTGCCGCGGCGTCTCCGTCCGGATCGCGCCTCCACGGGAAGACACCCCGGAAGACACCACGAACACGAGCGGAGCCACGCACCACCTCGGGCAGGCCACCCACGACTCGATCCTGGCTCTTCCTCCGATGAGTACCGGCGAGATCTGCGTCAAGAGTCCGGGCGTGATGCGCGGCTACTACAACGATCCCGACGCAACGGCGCGGGTGCTCACGGTCGATGGCTGGCTGCGCACCGGCGACCTCGGCTTCGTCGACGCCGAGGGCTTTCTCTACATCTCGGGTCGGCTGAAAGACGTGATGATCCTGGGCGGCGCCAACGTCGTGCCCTCGGACATCGAGGACGTCGTCGACGAGGTGCCCGGGATCCGTTACTCGGCGGCCGTGGGCATCGAGAGCGAGCGGACCGGGACGCAGCGCCTCCACGTGGTGGCCGAGGTCCGCGACGAGACCGCGGCTCCCGACGTGTACCGCGAGCTCGTGGCCGAGGTCGTCCGTCGCGTGCAGCGTCATGGCGGCCATCGCCCAGCCCGCGTGCTGCTGGTGCGGGCCGGCACGATCCCCAAGACGTCGAGCGGCAAGATCCAACGCTCCCGCCTCGCCGCGATGGTCGAGGGCGGTGAGCTCAAAGAGCGTCTCGTCCACCTCGCCGGCGACTGAGCCCGGCCACGATGAAATTCGGCTGCCACCTGCCGGTCTACGGGCCGGCAGCCACGCGCGCAACGATCCTCGGGTTCGCGCGGCGCATGGAGTCGCTCGGCTTCGACTCGCTCTGGGCGAGCGACCACGTCGTGATTCCGTGGAAGATCCGCTCGCGCTATCCGTACAACCCCACCGGTGACTTTCCCCTGTCGCCGGAGACGCCGTTTCTCGAGCCGCTGACGACGCTGGCCGTCGTGGCCGGAGCCACCGAGCACATCGCGCTCGGCACGACCGTCCTCGTGCTCGCCCACCGCCATCCCGTGTTGCTCGCCAAGATGCTGGCGACGCTCGACCAGTTGAGCGGCGGGCGCGTGATCGTCGGTGCCGGCGTCGGCTGGATGAAGGAGGAGATCGAGCTGTTCGGCGTGGACTATCAGCGGCGGGGCGCGTGGAGCGACGAGGCGTTGCGCGTGATGCGCGCGTGCTGGCGCGAGCCGCGCCCGCGCTTCGAGGGCACGTTCTTCCGCTTCGATGAGCTGGCGGTGGAGCCCAAGCCGGTCCGTGGCGATATTCCGATCTGGATCGGAGGCGACACACCGGCCGCGCTCCGCCGCGTCGCCGAGCTCGGGGACGGCTGGCACCCGGCCTTCCCCACGCCGCAGTCGCTCGGCGAGGCGCTGCCCCGTCTCCGCGACGCGTGCCGCCGAGCCGGGCGCGACATGGCGAGCGTCACCATCAGCGGTCGAGTCGGGCTCGCCGCGCGACGCTCCGCCGACGAACTGCTCGCGGAGCTGAAGGCGCTCCGCGATCTCGGCGTCAGCCACGTCATCCTCGAATCACGCGCTCGCGACCTCGGCGAGATGGCCGAGCTCTACGAGAAGTTCGCGCGCGACGTCAGACCACGCCTGTAGTCAGAGCGCGGCGATTGAGCAACGCGCTCAGGAGTCCTCCCCTCCCATACCCTCCCCTTTGCGCGAGGTGCAACACCGCGGGTCGTTCTGCGCGAGGTCGGGCACGGTTACACGTCCTCGAACCGGGTCGCCAGCCTCGCCAGGGCCAGGGCGCCCAGCGACAGGCCGAAGTCGCGCAGGGCGATGTCGTAGTAGCCCGGGATCAACAGCAAGTTGACGATGATCCCCCATAGCCAGGCCATGACCAGGTACCCACCGAACTTCGGCGCGAACGCCACGATCAGGCCCGCCACGATCTCGATCGCGCCGACTCCCATCAGGAACGTGTGGGCGTCCACCGGCACGAGCCGGTTGATGATCGGAGCCAGGTACTGGTGCCAGGGAACCAGCAGGTCGAAGAACTTGTCCAGGCCGGCGACGATCGGCAGCACCGTGAAGCCCCAGTGCAGGATCTGGTACGCCTGGTAAGCCGGATTGCTGGCCTTTACCGGGACGACGACCGCCGGGTCGATTCCGGCGACACGCGCACGCTCGAGTCTTGACATAGTTACACCCTCCCTTGGTCAGAGGACGGCGCAAGCCCCGTGCCGGCGACTTTCGATCGGCTTCCTAACTGGCGGCCGGGCGTCGGAGGAGCGCTTCCACTTCGCTCACGAAGGCCTCGGCGCGGCCGATGAGCCCCCGGGCACTACCGACTGGAAAAGGCTCCAGATACCCGTAATCAGCGGTGCTGCGGACTTCGAAGGCTTTCCGGAACGCATCAAAATGCTCGCGGGGAAGTTCTCCGGTCCTGACGAAATGTTCATGGAGGCCCGCGATCACGCCGGAGTGCTTGGAGTAAGTCAGCCCGCGAGAAAGGAGCAATGCTTCGGCGGCGTGCAACATCCCGAAATATGCGCGGGAGGCCGCGAAATCAGCATCACCATCGTTGAGGAGGCGCTTCGCAGCGGCAATACTTCGACGCGCTTTTTCGATAAGCGCGTCTGTCTCCCGGCTCACGCGACCGGAGTGCCTTCACGACGGACATTCATAAAGAACGGATCGCGACCCTGCTCGAATTCTGCTCGCCGGGCTGGGCGGGCCGAGATCAGGACGCCGTGCTCGGTCAACGCTCGGCCGGCCAGCTCAAGGATCCTGTCCTGCTCCTTCCAAACATCCTCGTAGTCATCGAGCACGACCAACACGTCCACGTCAGATTCAACCGTGGCATCGCCGCGGGCATGCGATCCGTACAACACGACGGATACAAGGTGTGCTCCGTAAGCCTTACGGACCTCGGCCGCGAACAGGTCCACGGCGTCGCGCCAACTTCGCTTTGTGGACCGGGCCAGCTCGGCGGCCGCCGATCGCACGGCAGCCGGAACATTGGCCGGATCACTCGTCAGCCGATACGCCCACCGGCCGTAGGAGCCTTCGGCGTTAACAGCAGCCACCCACCGGTGCGTGCCGGCGACCTTTGCGCGGGCCGCCGGGTCGTAGCCCTTCGTCTCCAGGATTAGCGTCCCAACCTGTCGCCCGCCGTCTTGAATGCGTACGAGGAAGTCGGGCAGATATTCGCGCGTGTCGCTGTCCCGGCTGTAGGGGATCGCGAACCCGAGGTTGACGTTCTTCACGTAGGCGACGACGTGCGGATCGGTCTCGAGATAGAAAGCCGCGCTCTGCTCCCATTTCTCGGTGTCGGCGACGACATAGTTCAGATGCGAACGCTGAGTCTCGCGGACCGGCCGCGACGTCCAGAAATCTACCTGCCGGGTGCTGCCAGCCCCTCGATGAGCTTCGTAGCGCGGTAGTTCCTGGCTGTCACCATCGCCCGAGGTGATGGCGCCGGAGAGAGCGGCTACCGCCCGCGAGAAGTACGGCTCGAGGAATACGTCCTTCCTGTGCCGCCGGCCCACCGGCTCGACTTTCTCCTCCACGAACCGATGGACGATACCGAGCATCTGGGGAAAGAGGACCTGCGCGGGCACCGTACACGCCGGGTCATCCGCATGCCGACGGGTCAGCGTCCGCGCCAGGACGAACTCAAGCTCCTGAAGCCGCTTCGTCGTCCGCCACGCGTCCAGCGTGATGTGCTCGGGCGCTCCCGGGCCGAGGAGCGAGATACTCTGCCCCCGATCTGTCGTCAACGCCTTCACGAGGGTCTCGTCGGGGATCTCGGACGGATCCAGCCGCAGCTCGGGCACGCGGTCCCATGCGACGTGCACCTGGGCGGTGATGCGGTGGGTATAGCCGTCGACCCGCGGGAACGTAATCTCCAGATGGTCACGCTCGGGCGACAACGCGTGGACGTGATGGACACGCGTCGGCGGTGTCGGCGTCCCCGGCGTGGCCTTGAGCGGGATCAGCTCGAACGGCACGCCGTAGACCTTCGCGACCTCCTCCACCGTGAGGTCGTGGTACTGCGAGCGCCGCAGGCCACGGCCGATGACCTGCTCGCACAGCAGTTGCGATTCGAACGGGCGCAGCCCGACGATGTGCGTCACCGTCGTGGCGTCCCAGCCCTCGGTCAACATCGCGACGGACACGATGCAGCGCACGTCGCGGCCGGGAGGAATCGTCGGATCGATGCGCGGGCGACCATGCTCGGCCGCCTTGCGGTTCAAGTCTTCGGCGACGTCGGACTTCGCCACACCGGTTGCGAGATCCTCGACCACGCGCGAATCCACCCGAACCGTGTACTCCTTGCCAGCGGGATTCCTGAACTCGTCCACGGGCGGTGGCGTCTCTCCCTCGCCCGTGATCCACTCGTAGACGACCTTCGCCAGCCGGGTGTCGCGGCAGACCACGATGAAGACGGGCGGCACGGGCGGTCGCTTGCCTTCGGCAGCGTCGCGGGACCACCGCTTGAAGTCATCGCGCCAAAGTCCGGAGAGCTGCGCGATCGGCTGCTGGGCCCAGCGCAGCACGGCCTCGGGCTTGACCTGACCACGACGCCCGCCTCGTTCTCCAGCCGTCAACTTTTCGTCGACGATCCACTTCCAGACGTTGAAGTACGCTGGGATCTCGCTGCCGGTCACATCCTGCACCGGAAGCTGTGGGATCTTGACGAGACCGCTCTCGATGGCGTCGATGAGGCCGAAGTCGGAGACGATCCACGGGAACGGCCGGCCCGCATCGTTGCCGGTCCGGTGGAGGTAGAACGGCGTCGCCGACAGATCGACGCAGAGGTTGATGCCGCGCGCGCGCTGGATCCGGTCGAGGCCTTCGATCCACACGGTCGCTTCGCGGCGATCAGCATCAGCAAGCTCGTCAACGTCGCCGTTCTCCGCCGTCGCTGGGTCGTCGGTCTGGCGGATGCGGTAGGCGTGGTGCGCCTCGTCGTTCAGGACGAGGATGTTGCCCTTGCCACCGACCTCGCGGCCGAGCACACGCGCCACGACGGCCGTGTCCGATTCCTGGCCCCGCTTGACCACGCGCGCGCCGACACCACCGACCTGGTTCAGATCCTGAGGGGCCAGGGCATGCCAGTTGGTGACGACGACGTGCCCTTTGCGAAGATCCGCCATGAGGTGGGCCGGCACCAGATCGCGGATGCGATAGACGCTGGCCTCGCCGCGCTCGGGCTTCAGCTCCTCGAGCCGATCACGGATCGTCACGTTGGGGCAGACGACCAGGACGGCGTCGGAGAATCGGCGATCTCCTCGGTCGGCGACCTTGTTGAGGATACTCCATGCGGCGAGGCCCGCCATGACGGCCGTCTTCCCGGACCCCGTCGCCATCTTGCAGGCGTAGCGGACAAACGCGCCGGCCTCCTCACGCGGGACGGTCACGCCCTGCCGGAAGTCGTCGCGGGCCTCGACAAGAAAGATCACGGTCTCGATCGCCTCGCGCTGACAGAAGAAGAGGCGGCGCTCGCGATCCAGGCGGTGCCAGTACGCCAGCAGCTCGGCCGTGACACCGGTCGCGCCCGGATAGCCAGCCTCACGCCAGGCCTTCACCCGCTGCCGGATCTCGTTGACGAACGTCAGCGGGACGCGCGTGCCGACGTCATCCGCTTCTGTTCTTCCTGTCGAGCGCCCGGGCGGGCGATAGTAGTAACACGCCTCGCGGCGCTCCTGGACTTTCTCAGGAGGCCGGCCCTTCTCGATCAGCCAGTGCTGCGTCGGCTCCGTGTAGGCGTCGCAGATGATCGGCTGGAGGACTTCGTTCAACTGGCTCACGCGCTACCGCTCCGGCTCGGCCTCGCTCAGTCCCTTGACGACCATCAACTCGTTCCCGCGGTCATCGATGACCTTCACGGCGATCTTCTCTCGCTCACCGGCCGAGAACGGCTCGCTCACGGTTCCAGCAAGGTGCTCCCAGACCGACTCCTCATAGGTGCCGCGCAGCGCGCGCTTGAGCGCGTCCCACGCGCTCGTCCGCGGAAAGAACGCCTGGGCCACGTGGAAGACGAGATCGTCGTAGTCCGTGTCGAGGAACCATGCGGGCACGTCGTCGCCCTTGCGATGGTCGGTCTGCATGCTGACGGGATCAAACACGTCGAGCCCGATGAGTTCCACGTGATACAGCGGTCCGTTGCCGTTCTTCCTCTTTAGTCGGATGAGGCGGACGTCAGGGGCGCCGGTCACGGAAAAGATCTGGCTCGCACGGGTGGTCTTGAGAAGATCACCCATGAGCAGGTCCATCGTCGCCTGCACATAGGTCGCCGGGACGCCAACCATTTGCTCGGCGCCCTGGATGAGCCGACTCGCGCCCGGCTGGATGGCGAAGCCAATGACGTAGAGGTGAGCGTAGTTCTTGAGATTGGCTTCCTTGGCGGCGGCGAACACGAGCTGCTCGGTCACTGGCCCATGCTCCGGCCCGAACACGAACGCCACCGGCCGGGTGCCGTTCCCGTCTACTTCTGCCTCCGCGTGCAACGACAATGCCTTGGCCGGCCGCCGAATGTTCTTCAGTGTGACGGCCTGTTTTCCGCCGATCCTCAGCGCCGGCGACCGCCGCAGCACTTCGATCATCCGGCTAATCGGATCACTGGCGTAGTCGGCTTCCGTTTCTTTCGCTGGCACCGTCACTTCAATGGTGGTGGGAATCGTCGCCTCGGCAACGAACGGCCCAGCCACGCGAACGATGCCGGGCTCAATCTCCGGCCGGTCTACGACCACCTCTTCGTTAGGCGGCTCGCTCTGGGCTACAGAACGTAAGGTCATGTGTGGGACGATGCCTCCGACTTCCTCACCCTTCAGGTTCTGCTTCTGCCTGTAGACGAAGCCCGCCGCGGGCCCACGAGCGGGATCGCCGAGTTCGAAGTAAGGATAAGTAGCTGTCAGCAACCGTTGGCGCGTGAGGGCTAGCGGTACCCTACTCGTGTCAATCGTGATCCACCTACGCCCCCACTGCTCCGCGACATATGCAGTCGTCCCGCTACCGCATGTAGGATCAAGAACCAGGTCTCCCGGGTCGGTTGTCATGAGGAGACAGCGACGAACAATATTCGACGGCGTCTGTACGACGTAGAGATTTTCAGGATCCCTCGCCGTGTCGTCCCAAATTGTAGTTATTTCGGTTAAAGGAAAATCATCTAAGTACTGCTTGTAACGGATCGTATTGCCCGCTCGCACAACGCGTCGACAGGCCACAAGTCGGTCAAGCCCTTCCTTGGTAGTCCGCCAACACTTATTCGGTCCGGGATGATAGATTCGCCCTTCAAATTCGTACGGAATTGTGGTGTTCGGGCGGAAACCGCCGGTCGTCAAACTTATCAACTGGAACGGACGCCATCCGAACGGAATGAGGTCAGGATTCCCACGTACATCAGCAGTCAACGCTCGAACGTTTCCAGTCGAAGTCTCTTCGAGTTTGACGTAGTGATCCCCTGATCCGCGGCCGGGAATCTGTCGCTCAAACAGCTTTCGGCTCTTCATTTGCGGCTTGTCTTTCGCATACCAGAGCAGATAGTGCGCAGACGATTGAATCGTTTCGCCCACCATCATGCCTAACCGTCGAAAGCACACGACGACGACGAAGTTTTCACTACCGAATACTTCGTCCATGACCTCGCGCACGTGATGGATATTCTCATCGCTGATCTGCACGAAAACGCTTCCGCGTGCACACAGAAGCTCACGGCAAACAATGAGGCGATCACGAAGATAGCCAAGGTAGGAATGTAATCCCAACTCCCATGTGTCACGATACGCCTGCACCATCTCCGGCTCGCGGGACAGGCTGTTATCGTCTCCGTGCCTGACGTCTCGCTTTCGCACGAACGGCTGGAAGTTCGAACCGAAGCGGACGCCGTAGGGCGGGTCCATGTAGATCATCTGGACCTGGCCACCGAGGCCTTCGTACTGAAGCAGGCTGTTCATCACGACGAGGCTGTCGCCGAGGGTCAGACGGTTCACCCATGGCGTGGGATGTTCGTAGGCCTTGAGCAGGCGATCGGTGACGTCTAGCTCCTCGTCGGCAAAGAGCCGCAAACTCTGCTGCTTGTCTCGCTTGTGGGACGTCACCGATTGCAGGATCGCCTGCGTGGACAGGCGTTCGTGGACGAACAGCGGAAGCGTGGGAACGCTGAACTCGCGCCGCTCGGCCTTGCCGGCCCAGTTGAGGAACGGCCGCGACATGCGCTTCAGCTCGGCGGCGGCGGCCGTGGCCTGGGCGACATCGGGCGCCGTCTCGATGCGCGCAATGAGGGCCTCACCACGCTCGCGATCCGCATTGACGTCCCATGACAACGCCGGATCCAGGCTTGGGTCGTAGCGATACGTCTTGGGCGCTTTCTTGGCTTTGAATTGCGGCTGGAGGCCGACGTCCGGGCGGAGGAGGAGCTTCTCCTCCGTGTGCTCATACGTCTTGGTCGGCTCGCTGACCTTCTTGGCGGAGATCTTCGAGCCGGACTTCTGCCAGTCGTCGAGAAACTTCTTGAGGCCGATGTCGGTCAGCGGGTGCTTGATGAGCTGTTCGAGCACGCTGAACGGCATCGTCGCTACATGGGCGCCCGCCTTGGCGGCGTCGATCACGTGAAGCGGATTTCGAATCGAGGCGGCCAGTACCTGGGTCTTGAAACCCTGGACGCGATAGATCTCGCAGATGTCACGGACGAGGTCCATGCCGATGGCCCCGATGTCGTCGAGGCGCCCGAGGAAGGGGCTGATGTAGAAGGCGCCGGCCTTGGCGCTGAGCAGCGCCTGGGTCGCCGAGAAGCAGAGCGTCTGGTTCACGCGGATGCCCTTGCCGGTGAGGTGCTTGACGGCCTTGAGGCCGTCCTTCGTCAGCGGGCACTTCACCACGACGTTCTGCGCGATCTGGGCGAGCTCCTCGCCTTCCTTGACCATGCCCTCGAAGTCGGTGGCGACCACCTCCAGGCTCACGTCGCCGGGCACGATGGCGCAGATTTCTTCGACGTGGGGACGGAACGGCCGCTTTTCCTTGGCCACGAGCGTCGGGTTCGTGGTCACGCCGTCGACGACGCCGAGCGCCACGCCCTCTTTGATCTCGTTGACGTTCGCCGTATCGAGGAAGATCTTCATGCCCTCGTCTCCTCCCGCATCACGCGCGTTCGATGCGCACCGGCGCGCCGGCACGTATCTTCTTGAATACCGTGGCGTCGCCGTCCACACGACCGAGCACGTTCACCGGGCTGGCCGGCCGGATCTCGTTGCCCTGGCTCGCCGGTGTCGGCCCGAAGAAGATGCAGAACGCCTTCCCGGGTGGCCAGTAGCCGAGGTCGCCCATGTCCACCGTCGCCCGCGGCGACTCCGGCACGATCGTGGCCCCGATGCCGAAATAGATCTCGTCGCCCCACGTCTCGGCTTTCGCTTCGATCGGCAGCGCGTCCCAGATCGCACTCGCGGTCTTCGACGCGTCGAGCCGGGCCTTCGCCGAGACCGCGCCGGCCGTGATGCGAATCGTGCGGGATGGGGCAGGCGTCATCTGAGGCCCAGCGTAGTCGCCGCCCCGGGGCGCGTCAAGCCGAGGGCATCACTCGACTTTGCGATAGCGGTCGAGCACGGAGGTCATCGTCTCGCGGTCGGGCACCATCGACCACCCCTGGCCTTCCACGGAGAGTGACGCCGCGCAGGTGGCCACGGCCGCCGCCTGCCAGGGATCACCGTCGAACTGATATCCGATGAGGAACGCGGCGGCGAACACGTCGCCCGCGCCGGTGGGATCGACCTCACGCGCCGGCCGGGGCCGGATCTCGTACCGTTCGCCGTTCACGTAGAGGAGCGCGCCGGCTTCGCCCGCGGTGACGATGCCGACGGGCAGACGCTGGAGCCATTCCAGCATCTGTGCCTCCTGGCCGAGCACGTCCTCGTCGGAGAGGAAGAGGCCCTGCAGCCGGCCGAGGAGCCTGCGCGGCGGCTCCCAGCGCCGGCTCCGCACTTCGCCGTCGCGGCCCACCGCGCGCAGCCAGCCCTGTCCGGCGGCCGCCAGCGTGGCGTCACTGAACATGTCGCCGATCGCGGGGTCGACGTCGTCGAGAACCGGCGCCAGCAGCACGAGCGGCGCATTGCGCCAGTCGTCGGGGACGTCGGCCGGGGTCAGGGTCCGCGCGGCGATCGGCCGTCGCATGGTCCGGTGGCTGCCATCGATGTGATGCTCGAAGACCGTCGTGTGCGGCGCGTCGACCGTCACCACCTCGATCTGCGGTGGCACGAGCTCCAGCGGAAAATCATCGCCGTGGCTGGTCAGGATCCCGGCGCTCAGGCCGAGACGATGCGCGGTGACCGCGGCGAAGAGGGCCGCCCCACCCGGCCGCACGTCGTTGCCGAAGTGGTCGAGGGTGACGTGGCCGACGGCGACGAAGTCGGGCGCGGCCATCGCCGGCTCAGAGCGGCAGGTGCTTGGCGATGATCTCGCGCATGATCTCGCTCGTGCCGCCGCCGATGGGCAGGAGCCGCGCGTCGCGCGCGAAGCGCTCGATGGGATACTCGCGCATGTACCCGTAGCCGCCGTGGAGCTGCACGCAGTCGTAGGCGACGCGATTCACCATCTCGGCGGTGAAGAGCTTGACCATGGAGATCTCGCGGATCGCGTCCTCGCCCGCCTCGTATTTCAGACACGCCGCGTAGGTGAGGGCGCGGGCGGCTTCGAGCTGCGTGGCGCAGTCGGCGAGCTTGTGCCGGACCACCTGCTTGTCGGAGAGCGGCGCGCCGAAGGCCCGGCGCTCGCGGACGTAGGCCATCGTGTCGTCGAGCGCGCGGTCGGCCATGCCGATGGCGTGCAGGCCGGCCACCAGGCGCTCGCGCTGGAAGACGCGCATGACCTCGTAGAAGCCCACGCCCTCGCGGCCAAGCAGATGGTCGGCCGGGACTCGCAGGTCCTGAAAGGCGAGCTCGGCGGTGTCGGAGGCACGCATGCCCATCTTGTCGAGCGTCCGGCTCACCGTGAATCCCGGCGTGTTGCGCTCGACCAGGAACATCGAGATGCCGCGGTGGCGCTTGTCGGCGCTGCCCGCCTCGACGCGCGCGGCGACGAAGAAGACGTCGGCGGTGGCACCGTTGGTGATGAACATCTTGGAGCCGTTGAGCACGTAGTGATCGCCGTCGCGCACCGCGCGAGTGCGGATGGCCGCCACGTCGCTGCCGCCGCCGGGCTCGGTGACCGCGATGGCCGTGAGCAGCTCACCCCGGCACATCGCCGGCAGGTACTTCGTCTTGAGCGCCTCGCTCCCCGTCCAGTAGAGATGGGGGGAGGCCATGTCGCAGTGGACGCCGACGGCCATGGCGAAGGAGCCCGAGCGCGAACGAGCACACTCCTCGTGCAGCACCATCGTCGTGCGGAGGTCGGCGCCGCTCCCGCCGTACTTCTCGTCGTATTCGACACCGAGGAACCCGAGCTCGCCCAGGCGCGGCCAGATCGACCGCGGCATCCGGCCGGCCGCTTCCCACTCCTCGACGTGCGGCATGATCTCGCGCTCGATGAACTGCCGGATCGCTGTGCGGAACATTTCGTGCTGATCCGAGAAAATCTTCACTTCAGTCCCACTTGCGCTCGTCGCTGATCTTCTTGGCGCCGTCCGGGATGCTGCCGGCCGACACGACCTGCACGCTGCCGCGCAGCTTCATCACGTCGCGAATGGCCGTCTCCAGCTTCGGCGTGACCGCCTCGGCCTTCGCGTCGGCCGCCAGCTCGACGCGGAACAGCAGCGAGTCCTGATGGCCCTCGCGGCCGACGACCACCTGATACTTCGCGATCCCCGACGCGCGGGCGACGACCTCGTCGGCCTGACGGGGGTGGATGAACATCCCGCGGACCTTGGTGACCTCGTCGGCGCGCCCGCGCCAGCCGAGCATCCGCGCCGAGGTGCGGCCGCACGGACAGCGCGCGTCGTCGATGATCGTCAGGTCGCCGGTGCCGAAGCGGATCATCGGGTACGTCGTGTTGTGCACGGTCGCCACCAGCTCGCCGATCTGGCCGTACGGCAGCGGCTCGCCGGTCTGGGGATCACACACCTGCACCACCGCGTCCTCGATCAGGTGCATGCCCGCCTTCTCCGGGCACTCGTAGGCGACGAGGCCCAGATCGGCCGTGCCGAAGCCCTGACGCGTCATGATGCCGTGCTCCTCCTCGAACTGGTTCCGCAAGGACTCGGGCAAGGGCTCGGCGCCGACCTGGGCGACCTCCAGGCCGAGACGGCCCACCCCCATCTCCTTCGCGCGCTGCAGGATCGTCATGAGGAAGCTCGGCGTTCCCACGTAGCCGGTGGCCCGGACGGCGCGAGCCACAGCCACCTGCGTGTCGGTGTTGCCGACGCCGGTGGGCACCGCCGTGCAGCCGATGAGGTTGAGCGCCTCGTCGATCTCATGAGCGGCCGGCACCAGGTGATAGAGGAACGTATCGATGACCACGTCGCCGGGCCGAAAGCCGCCCGCGAACAGGCACGTCTCGGCGTGCCACTCGGAGATCTCGGGGCCCATCGGCTCGAGGATCGGCCCCGGCGACACGAAGATCCGACGCACGCGGCGCATCGGCACCGTGCAGAAGCCGCCGAACGGGGGATCGGCCTTCTGCAGGTCGGGCATCTCGCTCTTCTTGATGACGGGCAGCCGGGCCAGGTCGTCCGGACCACGGAGGTCCTTGGGCCCGACGCCGGCGCGCTCGAGCCGGCGACGCACACCTGGCGCCTTCTCCCAGGCGAGCTCGAGCAGACTCGTCAGCCAGCGGGCCTGATAGCGCTCGCGCGCCGCCGGTGGCATCGTTTCCTTCTCCCGGTTCCAGTACCCGTGTCGTCGGTCGATCTTCTCCGCCAACCTTGTGACTCCTTCGATGACTACTGGCCGACGATGTCCTTCTTCATGGGTGCGAGCAGCCCGATCAGCTCCTGCTGGTCCTTCTTGGCGACGTTGCGCTTGTCGAGCGCCTTGATCAGATCTTCGACGGTCGCGCTCCAGTCGGCCTCCGTGATGTTCATCCCCGTGTGGGCTGCCTTCATGTCCTTGCCCAGGTACGAACACGGCCCGCCCGTCGCGTCGCAGATCTGATCGGAGGCGTTGGTCTTCAGCTTCTCGACCTGCGCTGGCGTGAGCTTCGTGAACCGATCCTTGACGCGCGGATCGGCGACGAGGAACGCCACGAAATCGTCGACGACCCCCCGGATGCCTTCACGCCCGCCCAGCCGCTTGTACAGCGTGGGCTCGGGCTCGCTCATCGTCGCGCAGGCGCCCAGCGTGACCGTCAGCATCATCAGGACCATCCCCCACCCCAGCCATCTCGTCACGCCCGCCCCTCCCTAGCTCAGCCAGCGTTTGCGCCGCTTGTAGTGCTTCACGTCTCGGTACGATTTGCGCGCTCCCACCTCCGTGAGTCCGAGGTAGAACTCCTTGATGTCGGCGTTCGAGCGCAGCATCTCGGCCGTCCCTTCGAGCACGATGCGGCCGTTTTCGATCACGTATCCGTGCTCGGCGATCGTCAGCGCGAGCGTCGCGTTCTGCTCCACCAGCAGGACCGTGAGCTTCTCCTGGCGGTTGAGGCGCTGGACGATGGCGAAGATCTCCTCGACCAGCATGGGCGCCAGTCCGAGCGACGGCTCGTCGAGCAGCATCACGTGCGGGGCCGCCATCAACCCCCGGCCGATGACGAGCATCTGCTGCTCGCCGCCTGACAGATAGCCGGCCTGCACCATCCGGCGCTCGGCCAACCGCGGAAAGTACTCGAACACGCGATCGATGCCCTGGCGCACGCGCTCGCGGTCGGCCTGCACGTGGGCGCCGGCGATCAGGTTCTCCTCGGTCGTCAGGTGCTCGAAGACACGGCGGCCTTCGAAGACCTGCACGACGCCGCGCCTCACCACCGCGTGCGCGGGCAACCGATCGATGCGCTCACCGCTCAGCTCGATCGAGCCCTTGGTCACCTCGCCGCGCTCGGTGCGAAGCAAGCCCGAGATGGCCTTGAGCGTCGTCGTCTTCCCCGCCCCGTTGGCGCCGAGCAGGGTGGTGATGCCGCCCTCGCGGACGTTGAGCGACACGCCCTTGAGGACGAGGATGACGCCATCGTAGATGACCTCGATGTTGTTCAGCGTCAGCATCGCATACGGTCACGGCGGGGGCCGAAGCCCCCGCCGCGCCTCCTCTCTACTTCTTCGCGGCTTCTTTGATGTGCTTGCCCACCACGTCCTGGTAGGCGGCAAACCAGTCGGTCACCTTCTCGAACTTCCCACCCTTCACCTGCCAGATCTGAACGAGACCGCCACCTTCGTGGTCGGTCGCCGTGATCTTGAGCGGCGGGACCAGACCGCCCAGGGTGAAGTTCGAGATCTTCTCGAACCCGGCCTTCGTGTCGTTCCCGGTGAGCTTGCCGTCGGGCTTGGCCTTCAATGCGTTGCGGATGGCCTCCACGTGGAGGGCGGCGATCAACACGCCGCGGTTGTAGAACACCGTCGACGCCATCTCCTTGGGCGGTTCCTTGCCCTGCTTCTTGTACATATCGCGGATCTCGTTCAGCACCGGGTAGTCAGTCCCTACACCGGCGAACTGCATCGCGTAGTACCCTTCGGCGACCGCGAAGCCGCCGGCGCCGTCGATGTTCGCCTCGGCGGCACCCCACACGAACGAGACCACTTTCCGCAACGGATATCCGACACGCTTGAACTCCTTGATCGATACCGAGGGCGCCCCGCCGAACAGGTGGGCGATCACGAAGTCGGCGCGAAAGCGCTGGGCGATGTCCAGCGCCTGGGCGCCCATCTCGACGCCGGGCGGCGGGACGGCGAAGGTCTTGAGCTGGAACCCCTCCTTCGTGGCGAGGTCCTCGATCACCTCGATGGGTTCACGGCCGGCGGGATTGTCGTAGAAGATATACGCGATCTTCTTGCCCTTGAGGTTCCCGCCGAGCTGTTTCTTCACGAAGTCCACGGCCGCCGCCCCCTGCGACCAGTAGGTAGCGGCGATGGGGAAGATGAACGGATAACGTGCGCCGTCGGCCGCGGCGGCACTCCCGAAGCCCGGTGAGGTGCCGGGGATCCGGTCTTCCGTCAGCTTCGCGGTCAGGGCGTAGATCTGTGGGGTGCCGTAGACCGCCATCGTCACGGCACCTTCCTTCTTGTGCCGCTCGTAGGATTCGACCGCCGGCGGCACCTTGTACTCGTGGTCGATCTCGATGGCTTTGATCGGATGCCCGTCCACTCCGCCCTTGGAGTTCACGAGAGCGATGTAGTCGTGGAACGCCGGGCACAGAACGGTGCCCACGATCTGGGTCGGCCCGGTGCGGTCGCACTGCACACCGATGACGATCTCGGACTTCGACTGGGCGTGGGACGGCGCCGCAGTCAGCAGACTGCCCACTGCCAGTATCAGGGCTATCAGGATGGCCAGGTGATGCCTCATGAGTCCTCTCCCTTCTCGCGCACCCGGGCGCGCTCCACGCGCCCGCTCAGTACGCGAACGGCCAGACACGGAAATAGTTGCGGATATTTCGCCACAGGCGGTTCAACCCATCCGGCTCGACGACCAGGAACAGGATGATGAGCGCGCCGAACAGCATGAGACGGAGGTTGGGGATCAGGTTGAGCACGGTCTGCGGGGAGAAGAAGACCCCGCCGAAGGCCTCCATCGCGTAACGGATGCCAATGGGGAGCAAGGTGACGAAGATGGCCCCGAAGATCGAGCCCAGCACCGAGCCGAGCCCACCGATGATGATCATGGCCAGGTAGTCGATGGAGACCGTGATCTGGAACTGCTCGTAGTTGGCGATGCCGAGAAAGTACGTGTACAGGACCCCGGTGACCCCGGCATAGAAGGACGAGATGGCGAACGCCAGCAGCTTGTAACGGAAGATGTTGATGCCGATCAGCTCGGCGGCGATGTCATGGTCGCGGATGGCGATGAACGCGCGGCCGATGCGGCTGCGCATGAGGTTCAGCGTCCCCACGATGGCCAGACCGACGAAGACAAGCAGGAAGTAGTACATGTCGCGCTGGGTACTGAGCACCATCGGGCCCACCCGCGGCCGCGCCACCTCGATGGACGCCTGGACCCCGCCGCTGATGAACGTCACGTGGTTGATCGTCCACTCGATGATGAGCTGGCCGGCCAGGGTCGCGATGGCCAGGTACAAACCCTTGATGCGCAGCGAGGGGATGCCGACCACGGCCCCCACCAGCGCAGCCATGAGGCCACCGGCGAGGAGGTTCACCGGCCACGGCGAACCGAGGCGGGTGGCGAGGTTCGCCGCGGTGTACGCGCCCACCGACATGAACGCGCCATGGCCGATGGACACCTGCCCCGTGTAGCCCACGAGGATATTGAGGCCGAGCGCACCGATGATGGCGATCCAGACGAGGTTGGCCAGGGACAGGTAGTACTCGTGCACGGTCATGGGAACGACCAGGAAGAAGAGGACGGCGAGCACGCCGACCGTCCAGCGCGCGATGGGCAGCGGATAGAGCGCCATGTCTGCTTCGTACGTCGTCTTGAGCACGCCGCATTCCCGATGAATCATCGATGCGTCTCCGCGAACGCAGTGACGAAGCGTCGAGCGCCCGGCGTGAAACCGGCGCTGAGAGGGTGGGGCCGGGCGTGGCCCCTGTGAGACCCGTATCTTCTGGGCTCTGCGTCGGACCCGGCTATCAGACGTGGCTCGCTGACTTGGCGGAACCCACTGTCGATTTGCGTGGTCGAACAGGGGCCACGTCCGGCCCCACCCTTTCGGTGCAGTATCACGAGCCGGTCATTCATATGCGTTCGATGATGCGTTTGCCGAAGATACCGTACGGGCGGATCATCAGCGCCAGGATCATCAGGACGTACGGCGCGAAGTCCTTGGTGCCGCCGCCCACGTAAGGATCGACGTACCCGGCGGCCACGTTCTCCACGATGCCGACGATGAGCCCGCCGATGATGGCGCCCGGGATCGAGTCGAGCCCACCCAGGATCACCACCGGGAACACCTTGAAGCCGACCAGGGCGAGGTTCACGTCGACGCCGAGCATGTTGCCCCAGAGGATGCCGCCCAGCGCCGAGACCACCCCGGTCATGGCCCAGGCCAGCCCGAAGTAGCGCTCGACGTCGATGCCCATCGCCATGGCCACCTGCTGATTGTCGGCCACGGCGCGCATGGCGACGCCGTTGCGCGATTTGAGGAAGAACCAGCTGAAGCCGGCGAGGAAGGCCAGGCTGATCAGGCCGCCCGTGAGCTGGATGGGCGGGATGAACAGCGGCCCCAGCACGAACGGCTCGTCGCTGACCGGGAGGGGCAGCGGTTTGGTCCCGGAAAAGATGGTGAAGGGCCCGATGCCGCGCAGGATCGACGCGAGCCCGATCGTCGCCATGACCACGGCGATCACCGGCCGCCCGATCAGCTTGCGCAGCATGACGCGCTCGAGGACGAAGCCGAAGGCCACCATGCTCCCGAGCGCGAGCGGGACGGCCAGCCACAGCGGCACCCCCCAGACGCCCAGGCACCCCGCCACCACGAAACCCGCGATCATCACGAACTCGCCCTGAGCGAAGTTGACGGCGTCGGTCGCCTTGTAGACGAGCACGAAGCCGAGCGCGATCAGCGCGTACATGAGACCGATGAGCACGCCGTTGGAGAGCAGGAGCAGCGTGAACTGCCACTCAAGCATGGGCGGGAGCCCCCGCGACGTCTTCCAGGTGGACGCGTGACTGGATCGTCCCCTGCCGGCCGTCCTCGTACGTGATGGAGGTGCTCATGGCCACCTCGTCCCGACCCGAATAGAACGCGTCGATGACGGGCGCGTACTTCTCGGCCACGAAGCGCCGGCGCACCTTGCGCGTGCGCGTGATCTCGGCGTCGTCGGCGTCGAGGTCCTTGGTGAGGAGCAGGAAGCGCCGGATCTTCGTCGCGTCGGGGAGCGTCGCGTTGCACTTGGCGATCTCGTCACGCACGAGTCCCCGGATCTCCAGCTTCTGGGAGAGGTCGGCGTACGACGTATAGGCGAGACCGCGGCGCTCGGCCCAGGTGCCGACCGTGGTGAGATCGATGGCGATCATGGCGGTCACGAAGGCGCGATCGTTGCCGAACGCGACGGCCTCCCGGATGTATGGGCTGAACTTCAGCTTGTTCTCGATGAACTGAGGGGCGAAGGGCGTCCCCTCGCTGAGCGCGCCCACGTCCTTGGCCCGGTCGATGATGACCAGGTGGCCGCGGGGATCGATGAAGCCGGCGTCCCCGGTGCGATACCAACCGTCACGATCGACCACTTCGCGCGTGGCCTCCTCGTTCCTGAAGTAGCCCTTGAAGACGCCGGCGCCGCGCACCAGCACTTCGCCTTTCTCGGCGATGCGCACCTCGATGCCGCGGCAGGGCTTGCCCGCCGAGTCGGGATTGGCCTCGCCATCGGGCTGGAGCGACACCAGTCCCGTCGTCTCCGTCGCGCCGTAGACCTGCTTGAGATTCACGCCGATGGAGCGGAAGAAGCGGAACGTGTCGGGGCCGAGCGGCGCGCCACCCGTCAACGCCCAGCGCGTGCGCCGGAGGCCGAGCTGGTCGCGCACGGGCGTGTACACGAAGAGATTGCCGAGCGCGTAGCGGAGCCGCAGGCTGAGGGGAATGGGCTTCCCGTCGGCGCGCAGGATCTCGACGCGCTCGGCCACCTTCCGGCTGCGCTCGAAGATCCACCGCTTGAGTGGCGAGGAATCGCCGGCCCGCACGAGGACGCCGGTCAGCATGTTCTCCCAGATCCGCGGCGGGGCCAGCAGCGTCGTCGGCCCCAGCTCGCGGAGATCGCGCTGCACCGTCTCTGGGCTCTCCGGGCAGCTCACGGTGAAGCCAGCGGCCAGGCTCGCGAAGAGCGTATAGGTCGCGTCGCCCGCCCATGCCATCGGCAGATAGGCCAGGTACTCATCGGTCGGCCGGACGTCCTCCTCCGCCATGAACGTCTCGGCAACGGAGATGGCGTTGGCGTGCGTGAGCATCGCCCCCTTGGGGCTGCCGGTGGTCCCCGACGTGTAGCAAATGATGGCGACCTCGTCGGGCCGCCCCGCGGAAATCTCGTGCTCGAAGAGCTGCGGTTGCTGGCGGGCGCGCTCGCGTCCCAGCTCCTGGACGTCGCCGTAGGACTTCAGCCATTCGTGGCGATAGGTGAGCATGCCGCGTGGATCGTCGTAGACGACGAGGCGCACCGCCGGCAGCTCGGCCTTCAGCGTGAGGACCTTGTCGACCTGCTCCTGGTCCTCGGCGATGATCACCGACACTTCGGCGTGGTTCCAGACGTAGGCCAGCTCCTTGGCGATCGAGTCCTGGTACACCGGGACGGAGATCCCGCCCAGCGACATCGCCGCCATCTGGGCCCAGTAGAGACGCGGCCGGTTGTCGCCGATGACGGAGAGCCGGTCGCCACGCTTGAAGCCGAGGGCGGCGAGCCCGAGGGCGAGGTCGCGGACCTGGTCGTAGTACTCGCGCCACGTGAACGTCTGCCAGATTCCGCGATCCTTCTCGCGCATCGCCGGCCGGCTGCCGTACTGCTCGGCGTTCCGCCGCATCTGCTTGGGGAGCGTGTCGACGGTCGCCACACTAGCCACGTTTCTCTCCTAGATAGGCTCGGATCACGACGGGGTTGTTGCGCACCTCGTCGGGCTTGCCCTCGGCGATCTTCTGGCCCATGTCGAGCACGGCCACGCGGTCGGAGATGTCCATGACCACGCCCATGTCGTGCTCGATGAGGATGATCGTCGTGCCCCATTCCTCGTTGACGTCGAGGATGAAGCGCGCCATGTCCTCCTTCTCCTCCTGGTTCATGCCGCCCATGGGCTCGTCGAGCAGGAGGATCTTGGGATCGAGGGCGAGCGCGCGACCCAGCTCCACGCGCTTCTGCAGTCCGTAGGGCAGCGAGCCGGTGGGCCGGCGTCGCAGGTCCTGGATCTTCAGGAAGTCGATCAAGTCCTCGACGCGCTTCCGGTGGACGACTTCTTCCTTCTGCGCGAGCCCCCAGTAGACGAAGCTGCTGAACACCCCCGCCTTCATGTGCACGTGGCGGCCCAGCATCAGGTTGTCGAGCACGGTCATCCCGCGAAAGAGCGCGATGTTCTGGAACGTGCGGGCCACCCCGAGGGTGGCGATGTGATTGGGACGATCGGAGGTGACGTCGGCGCCGTCGAGGGTGATGCGGCCGGTGTCGGGGTGGTAGAACCCGCTCACCATGTTGAGGAGCGTCGTCTTGCCGGCGCCATTGGGGCCGATCACGGAGAGGATCTCGCCGCGCGGCACGTCGAGGCTCACGCGAGTGACCGCCTGCACGCCCCCGAAGGCCTTCGACACCTCGCGGATCTCGAGCTGCGCACTCACGACAGCCACCTTTTCCTTCGGCGGTAGTGCTTCACGTCGCGGTAGCTCTTGCGCTGTCCGACGCCCGACAGCCCGAGGTAGAACTCCTTGATGTCCTCGTTGTCGCCGATCGTCCGCGCGTCGCCGTCGAGCACGATGCGGCCGTTCTCCATCACGTAACCGTACTGGGCGAACTGCAGCGCCATCGTCGCATTCTGCTCGGCGAGCAGCACGGCCACCCCCTCCTCGCGGTTGAGTCGGCTCACGATGTCGAAGATCTCCGCCACGAGCAGCGGGGCCAGGCCCATCGAGGGCTCGTCGAGCAGCATCAGCCGGGGATGGGCCATGAGCGCCCGTCCGATGGCCAGCATCTGCTGCTCGCCCCCGGAAATATACCCGGCCATGACGGTGCGCCGCTGCGTGAGCCGGGGGAAGTATTCGTACACGCGCGCGAGATCGCTCGTGAGCGAGTCGCCGTTGCCCCGGGTGTAGGCGCCGGTCAGGAGGTTTTCTTCGACGGTCAGGTGCTCGAAGACGTGGCGCCCCTCCATCACCTGCACGACGCCGCGCCGGACGATCTCGTCGGGATTGCGATGATGCAGGCTCTCGCCCTGGAACTCGATCGAGCCCTTGGTGACGTCCCCGCGCTCGGTGCGCAGCAGTCCCGACACCGCCTTGAGCGTGGTGGACTTGCCGGCGCCGTTGGCCCCGAGGAGGGCGACGATGCCCCCCTCGGGGACCTGCAGCGACACGCCCTTCAACACGAGGATCACGTGATCGTAGATCACCTCGACGTTGTTGACGGACAGGAGCGCCACTACTTCTCCTTGGAACAGTCCCGCATCGTGTAACCGAGCTTCTTGCCTTCCTCCACCGCGGCCGCCTCGATCTTCGGGCGGACGACCTCGCGCATCGGCTGGATCCAATCGGAGACGACGGTCCACTTCTTGCCGTCCCACTGCTGGACGAGGATCGGCCCGCTCGACTCGTGATCCTCGCAGCTCACCTTCACCGGATGGGTGAAGCCCTTCATGCCCAGCTCCTCCAGCCGCTTGTCGGTGAGGTTGAGGTGCTCGAAGCCCCAGCGGACCTGCTCGCCGGTCATGGGCTTGTTCCCGTACTGGGCCATCGCGGTGCGGATGGCCTCGACGGCGAACATCGCGTTCACGATGCCGCGATTGTAAAGCGGCTCGCCCATCTCCTCCTTCTTCCCGGCGCCCTTGCCCTTGTCGTAGACGTTCTTCACGACCTCCTGGAAGACCTTGAAGCTCGTGCCAGGCGCGTGGAAGGTGGCGCCCTTGTAGCCCTTGGCGCCGTCGGCGGCGGGCACGACGTCGGAGTCGTTGGCCGACCACCAGTTGCCGATGAAGTGATCCATCTTGAAGTTGATGGCCGCCGCCTCCTTGATGCCGACCTGGTTCATCACGCCCCAGCCGGACATGAAGATCCAGTCGGGGTTGATCCGGCGCACCTGGAGCCACGTCGACTTCTGCTCCTGCCCGGGATGGTCGACCGGCAGCAGCGTGAGCTCGAAGCCGAACTGGCGGGCCAGCGTCTCCAGCGTGGGGTTGGCTTCCTTGCCGTAGGGGCTGTTGTGGTGGACGTGCACGATCTTCTTGCCCTTGAGCTTGTCGAGCCCGCCCTCTTGAGTCCCGATGTAGCGGATCACCGCCGAGGCCTGGCTCCAGTAGTTGGTGGGGAAGTTGAACACCCACGGGAACCATCGGCCGTCCGACGAGGCGCTCATGCCGTAGCCCATCGAGAGGATCGGCGTCTTGTCGACGGGCGCCTTGGGAATGAGCTGATAGCTGATCCCGGTCGAGTAGGGGTTGACGACGACGGCGCCGGTCGGGCCCTTGCCCTTGAGCCGCTCGTAGCACTCCACGCCCTGCTTGGTGTCGTACTGGGTCTCGCACTCTTCCCAGGCGAGCTTGACCCCGTTGATCCCACCGTCGCGCTCGTTGATCAGCGTGAAGTAATCCACGAAGCCGTTGGCGATCGGGATGCCGCTCGGCGCGTAGGGGCCGGTGCGGTAGACGAGCAGCGGAATGAACACTTCCTTGGCCTGCGCGAACACGGCCGAAGCCGCCGGGCCGGCCAGCAGGGCCAACGCCAGCACGGGGACCAGGATCTTGCTCATGGACCTCCTCCTCTTTCTCATGCTCGCCTCGCGGCGGGCACCGTGATCAGTGTGGGAACGGCCACAGCCGCAACTTTTCTTTGGTGATCTGCCACAGTCGCGCGAGCCCCGCCGGCTCGACGATCAAAAAGAAGATGATCAGCGCGCCGAAGACCATCAGCTCGATCTGCTTCTGCAGCGCCACCGGCATCCCGATGCCGATGAGATGGGGCGCGTTGGTCAGGAAGATGGGCACCAGCACGATGAAGCCGGCACCCAGGAAGGACCCGAGGATGCTGCCCAGGCCACCGATGATGACCATGAACAGCACGAGGAACGAGAGCGAGATGTCGAAGGCCAGCGTCTCCGCGCTGCCCAGATAGAGGAAGACGAACTCGGCGCCGGCCACGCCACAGTAGAAGGACGAGATCGCGAAGGCGAGCAGCTTCGTCCTGAGTGGGCGGATCCCGATGATCTCGGCGGCGATGTCCCGGTCGCGGATGGCCATCCACGAGCGGCCCACCCGGCCGCGCACCAGGTTCTTGGCCACCCACGCGAACAGCACGACCAGGCCCAGGGCGGTGACGTAACGCACAGCCGCGGTCGCCTCTGGTCCGGTCACCATCACGCCGGCCACGGTGCGGGGCGGCGCCGTGATCGTGCCCGAGGGCGCGTAGTTCACGAACCAGGCGACCTTGTTGAAGAGCCAGATGAGGAAGAACTGCGCGGCCAGCGTGGCCACGGCCAGGTAGAAGCCCTTGATCCGCAGACTGGGGATGCCGAACACGATTCCCACGCCGGCGGCGACCAGCCCGGACAGCAGAAAGACGACGATGATGTCGAGCCACGGAAACGCGGTCGCCAGCTTGAACGCGCTGTAGGCGCCGACAGCCATGAAGCCACCGGTCCCGAGCGACAGCTGACCCGCGTATCCGGTCAACAAGTTCAGCCCCAGCGCCGCCAGCGAGTAGATGAGGAACGGGATGAGGATCGCTTGCAGCCAGTACTCGTTGGCGGCCAGTGGCGGAATCAGGAACGCGGCGGCGAGCAGCACGGCGACGAAGACGCGATCCTGGACGATCGGAAAGATCGCCTGATCGGCGGCGTACGTCGTCTTGAACTGGCCCGCCTCTCGATAGATCAACGCGCGCACTCCGCGGCGGCGACCGGCTTCGCCTGACTTCGTTCTCGGTCGTCGCCGATCCTCACGTACAACCGCGTACGCTGCGGTCGGCTCCTCCCTCGGGCCTCGTCACGCTCGCCGTTCGCCCCCGCTCCGAAATAGCGGTTCATCGTCACACCCGCTCGATAATTTTTTCACCGAATAG
>QHTB01000074.1 GCA_003220615.1 Candidatus Rokuibacteriota bacterium | reverse complement strand
TGCCGACGGCCACCACGTCGCGGGCCCGGCGCAACCGCTCGAGGTTGCGCCCGGCTTCCACGTACCACACCGCGACCTTCAGGCCGAACGTGGTGGGCTCGGCGTGGACCCCGTGGGTGCGGCCGACGATCAACGTGTCCTTGTGGCGGCGGGCGAGGTCGCCGAGCACCGCCCGCAACCGCTCTTGCCCGGCGATCAACAGGTCGGCGGCGTCACGGAGCTGCACGGCCAGCGCGGTGTCCCACACGTCGTTGGCGGTCAGCCCGATGTGGACGAAGCGCGAGTCGGTGCCGAGCTGCTCCTCCAGGCTGGTGAGCAGCGCGATCATCTCGTGCTTCACGCGGTCCTGGATCTCGAGGATGCGGCGGATGTCGACGCGGGGCTTCTGCCGGATGCGGGCCAGGGCGTCGGCCGGGATGCGCCCACGGCGCGCGTAGGCCTCGCACACCGCGAGCTCCACACGCAGCCAGGCCGTGTACTTCGCCTCCTCGCCCCAGATCCGCCCCATGCCTGGACGCGTGTACCGCTCGATCACGCCCTCACCTTAGTACAAAACCTGGAAGGATGGAAGGGCGAGCCAGCGGCCGCCACGCGGTTGTAAACATCACCGCCGAGGAGTATCGTGCGCCGCCGTGAAGATTCTCGCGTGCGTCCTCGGGACCGTCTTGATCGTCCTGATGCCGCTCGCGCACGGAAGCCCGATCGATCCCAGCAACCCCGGGTTCTGGGACAACGGCGACTTCGACGACGTCATTCTGTTCCTGACGTCGGACCTCCACCTCCTCGACACCGACGATCGACCACCGCTGCCAACGTCCGAAACGGTGTCGGAGTTCGTCCTAGAGCGCCCGGCCACCGCCACGACGCCGCGGGCCTACGAGCCCGGCACTCCTCGCGCCCCGCCCGCCTGATAGGAGCACGCCGCAGGACGAACGACGAGAACCTCGTCGTCCGCGGTGTGCTCGCGCCCGTCATCTGACTATCGGCAGCCTCGGCTGAGTCTCGGGCAGTCGGCGCCGCCCTGAGAGGCGAAGGCGACGTGTGGCTTTCACTGTGGCGGTTTGCAACGAGGAGACCTGCAATGAAGCGGATCTTGAGGACGCCAAGGCTCGAGGGATTTTCAAAGGCAACAGTGCTCGTCTCGGTCTTCGCGACAGCGCTGTTCGCGGCCGTGTTGCTGGCAATACCCGGCGCCGCGCTCGCTGCTTGCACCGGCCCAGGCGCACCAACCAATACAGACACTAGATGCTTGACCGCGATTCAAATCCCGGGCAACCCATTGAGGTCGTTCGACATCAGCTGGGTCAATCCGGATCGCGCCGAGTACTATCTGGCCGAACGCTCGAACGCGGCCATCGTCGTCATCGACACCCGTCACCTCACGTTCAAGCGGCTCATCGGCGGCTTCGTCGGCATCAAGAACAACGCGAACGGCACCGTGAACAACAATATCTCCGGGCCCGATGGCGTCGTTACGCGCGGCAGGTGGCTCTATGCCGGTGACGGCGATAGCACGCTGAAGGTGATCGATCTCGATGCCCCTAACGCTTCCGCCATCAAGCAGACGATCAAGACCGGGGGCACCACGCGAGTCGACGAGATGGCGTTGAACACCGGGGGCACATTGCTACTCGCCGCGAACAACGCCGAGGATCCTCCCTTCGGGACGCTGTTCAGCGCCAATGGCAATGCCGGCACGAGCGCGACCAGCATCATCGCCCGGATCGTGATCGACAACGCGATCGTCCCGAAGGGCGAGGGACTGTCGATCGAGCAACCGGTCTGGGAACCCCGCACCCAGCGCTTCTATACGTCAGTCCCGCAGATCGCCAACAACCCGTCAGGCTGCACGTTCGGCGGCCCCACTTTTTGCCAGGGCGGGTTGCTGATCGTCGACCCGAACAACCTGCCGGCCTCAACCTCTACGGTCGTCATCGATGGCAAGTCGGTCCCCGTGGTCGTAATCAAGGCTTTCGATGCGGCCACCAATACCGGTGTCTTCAAGCTGACTGACTGCGGACCGAACGGTGCCACGGTCGGACCGCATGCCAACCTGCTGTTGGGCTGCACCCCGCAGAACGTTCCCACCAACAGGAGCACGCTGGTCATCAACGCGGTCAGCAAGAACTTCGCGAACATCGGCAACATCACCGGCTCTGACGAGGTCTGGTTCAACGAGGGCGATGGGCGCTACTACACGGCCTCCAACAGGGCTTGCGGAAAGCCGGGCGGCTGTCCGGCTCCAGACGGTGGCGCCGTGCTGGGCGTGATCGACGCGGAAACCAATCTCCTGATCGAGAAAATTCCACAGGGGCAAAACTCACATTCGGTAGCGGCTGACTCCAAGCGCAACCTCATCTTCATCCCGCAAGTAGGGCCTACGTCCAACCCGGCGGTCGGCATCGGCGGTGACACCACGCCCGTCGGCCAGGGCATTTGCGGTAGCGACAACGGGTGCGTCGCTGTCTACCAACACGACGTCGACAGGGCCGAGGACGGCGGCGACCATGACCGGGACAGAGGCGATCGGGATCATGACCGAGGAGGTCACGACCGGGATCGATAGTCCTGTCGCTTTCTCTTGACCAGTAACACGTAGTCGTGGCGGGCATCGGTGGGCGCTGGACCGCAGCGCTCACCGATGTTCTTTTTCGGCTCGCCTTGACGCAGCTGGCGTATTCTTGCCGGCGCCGGCAACGAGGAGGGTCATGTGACTGACTGGCCGCGATGGCAGACGGCGCTTCGCCCGGGCGAGGCTACGGCGCGCTTGAAGCTTACCTTCCCACCTCGCCTCTCGCACCTGTTCCTGACACTGCGCGCGCGCTCGGCCCGCGGGCGCCGATGGGCGGCGACGCTCCTGGCGCTGGCGCTCGCTCGCGTGCCGTCGTTTCCCGACGTGCGAGCGGGGTGGGCGATGTCGCGGCCCGTGCTCGTGCTCAACATCCTGATGGCCGGCCTGTCGGTGTTCTTCCTGGTCCGGATCGCGGACGCGGTCTTCCGGCCTGGCCCCGCGCTTCCGCTTCGCGTCGCCAGCTCACCGGCTCCGGTCAACGTGGCGGTGGCCGACAGCTCGCGCTCGAGAGCGGCCTACGACCTGATCCCGGCCCGGAATCTGTTCCACCCGGATCGCGCCCAGCCAAAACGCTCCGACGCCCTCGGCGCATTGCCGGTCGCGCCCGCCCTGCTGCTGTACGGCGTGGTGTGGAGCGAGGAGAACCCCATCGCCTACGTCGAAGATCCCTCGACGAAGAAGATCTTCGGCTACAAGCGGGGTGACGCCATGGCCGGGGGATACGTCGACCGAATCGAGCCCGATCGAATCGTCATCCAGCGCACGGGCGGCCCGGTCGAAATCCTGCTCCGCGCTCCGAACAAGCCGCGGCCGGTGGCGGCCGCGACACCGGCGCCCGAGAACGCCACGACGCTTTCGCCCTCACAACCGGCGTCCCCGTCGCCCGGAATCCCGCCCGGTATTTCTCGTCGCATTCCGAAAGACTAGCCGGCGCGCTCCTGATCGCAGAGGTCGAGCGCCGTCAGCGCGTAGAGCTGGGCGCCCGTCACCATGTCGGCGATCTTCATGCCGAAGTTTCCCCCGCCCACGCTGATGCCGGGGCCATACGTGACCGCCGGAATCCGCATCTCGTTGAAGCAGTTGATGTCGCGCCACATGCTGGAGAACGGCGGTGACGCCGGCTTGGGCGTGCCGCCGAGCACGGCCTGGTGGGCGCGGGTGATGGCCGAGGCCAGCGGCTCGACCTTCTTCGGATCGGCCTCGAACGCGGGCCGGTACGTGTAGAGCTCCACCTCGCCGCCGAGCCCCGCTCCGGCCACGAGCCGACGCAAATCCTCCCGGATGTCGAGCGGGTTCTGCACGGGCGTGATCCGGACGTCGAGGTAGATCGCACACTGCTGGACGGTCTTGGTGATCTTGTAGGGGACGCCGCCGCGGATGGCGCCGATGTTGACACGGGGGACGATCACACCGCCCGGGCATTCGTAGCGATTCCGCTGCTCGTACTCGTAGGCCCACTCCTCGATGCGCTGGATCAGCGGGGCCATGCGGACGATGGCGTTCGGATTCTTCTCCACGGGTGTCGGCCGCGAGATGTAGGGCGTGTAGATCGGCAGGTCGTTGCCGAAGACCGTGACCTTGAAGAACGCCTTGCCGGCCTCGACGCCGACGATGCCGAAGTCGGTGCCTTCCGCCACCAGCGCGTAGTCGGCCACGCCGCCGTGGGTGATGGCGAAGCGCGTCCCCGGTTCCTTGGCCAGATAGGCCGGCGACTGGAACTCGTCGACGGGCTCGACGCCGATCTCGCCGACGACCGCCATGAGCAGCAGATCGCCCTTGAGCCTCACGCCGCTGTCCTTGATCGCCTTGGCGGCCAGGAGCCAGGTGGCCATCGGGCCCTTGTCGTTGCAGATCCCGTTGCCGACCAGCACGTCGCCCTCGCGCCAGGCGGAGTGAAAGACCGCATCGGCGGCGCGCCGGGTCGTCCACCACTCGTCCTTGTGAATCGTCGTGTCCATGTGACTGTTGAAGACCAGGCTCTTGCCCTGGCGACTGCCGGGCAGCGTGCCGAGCACGTTGGGTCGGTCGGGCATCAGCGCGATCTTCCGCGCGGCGAATCCCTCGCGCGTGAGCCAGTCGTAGACGTACTCGCCCACCGGCCCCTCGGCACCGGTGGGGCTGTCGATGTTCGCCAGGTCGAGGGCCACCTTCACCAGCTCGTCGACGTCGATCTTGTCCAGCACGCTCTGGGCACGTGCGCCGATGTTCATGCGCGAGACTCCCTTTCCGTACGAACGGCGAAGCGGGGTTCGGGTGCGTTGCTCTGGAGCATCCGCTGGATCTCGGCGCGCAGGCTCGCCACCGCCCCGACCGGCCACGTCTTGAGGTCGATGTCGGCAAGGAGCTTTCCTGGACGCCCGAAGACGAGGATCCGCCCGCCCAGCTCGATCGCTTCCTCGAGCTGATGCGTGACCAGGATGGCCGTGTTGCCCGCGGTCCTCGCCAGGTCCACGAAGGCCGTGCGGAGCGCGGCAGCCGTGACTTCGTCGAGGTGACCGAACGCCTCGTCGGCCAGGAGCAGCGCGGGCTCGATGACGAAGGCGCGCGCCAGCGCGACGCGTTGGCGCATGCCTCCCGACAGCTCGTGGGGATACGCCTGCTCGAAGCGCGCGAGCCCGAGCCGATCGAGCCAGGCCCGCGCGCGCTCGACCTGATCGCGTGGCTGCTGCCCCAGCAGCTCGAGCGGCAGCCGCACGTTGTCGATCGCCGTCCGCCACGGCAACAATCGGTCCTGCTGGAAGACGGCGGCGAGCACGCCGCGGAAGTGATCGAACTCGTCGTAGGGCGCGCGCCCGCCGATGGCGATGCGGCCATCGGTGGGACGATCGAGGCCGATGAGGAGGTTCAGGAACGTGGACTTCCCGCAGCCGGTCTGGCCGACGATGGCCACGATCTCGCCCTGGGCGACGACGAAGTCGAGACGCTCGATGGCCACCACCGCCTCACCGGTGCCGGTCTGGTGGAAGACCTTGCGCAGCGCCTCGACCTCGATCGTTCCCGCGCTGGTCATGCCCGCCAGCGCAGCACGCGTTCTTCGACGCGGGTGAGGACGGCTTCGGCCAGAAACAGGATGACGACGAGGATCAGCGTCCAGGCGAAGACGTCGGACACCGAGAACAGCTCCTGGGCGACGACGAGGCCGTAGCCGATGCCCGTGACCGCGCCCACCAGCTCGGCGATGGTGACGACCCGGATGGCCAGGCTCAGGTTGATCTTCCAGCTCGTGAGGATGGCCGGCACCGTCGCCGGCAGCACCAGCTTGGTGAACGTCTGAGCGCGCGTCGGCCGGAAGGAGCGCAGCATGTCGCGCAGGTCCTTCGACACGCCCTTCATCGCATCGAGCACGTCCACCAGGAACACCGGCCCGCACACGACGACCAGCACGAAGGCGATGCGGAACTCTACCCACTTGAACCACAGCACCGCGAAGAGGATCCAGCAGACGACCGGCACCGCCATCAGCAGCCGGACGATCGGACGCCCATAGCGTTCGACCGCCACCGACGCATACATGACGACGGCCAGGCCGAGCCCGAGGGCGAACGAGATCACCAGCGCCCCCACCACGCGCGCCAGCGTCACCAGGACGAAGTCCATGCGCAGCGTGGCGAGGCTCTTGAAGATCCGCCCCCACCCCGGCACGATGAACGGGGGCACCAGCAGCGAGACGATCTCCCAGGCGATCGCGAGCACCACGAGCGCGACCACCATCTCCCGCGGAAACCGAAACGGGGCTCGGGCCTCGAGCGCCTCGACCGTCTCACCGCCGATCGTGTCGCCGGGCTTCATCAGGGTTTGTAGATCGCGGCCTCGTCCGGCAGCTTCGGCAGGTAGCCCGAATCCACGGCGACCTTGAACATGTCCCAGATCACGGCGCGCTCGCCTTCCCAGGCGGGCAGGACGTCGTAGACGAGCCGGCCCGACGTGACGGCCTCCTTGAACACGCCAGGCGGCAGCTTCACCGTGTTGACGACGATGCGATCGGCCTCGTCGGTATTCGACTTGATGAACCGCTGGCCGTCCTGGAACATCCTGAGCAGCCGCGGGATGGCGTCGGGACTCTTCTTGAGGAACTCCTCGCGCACGGCGAGGACGAGCTGCCAGCCGTCGGCCTTGGCGATCGCCTTCCACGCCGTGTCGCCGCTGAAGATCGTACGGTACTGCGGGTTGTCACGGAGCGTGAGCGTGGCCGACGGCTCCCAGGTCATGGCCGCGTCGACGCGCTGAGCCTGGAGCTGCGACCGCGCCAGCGGCGGCCCGGCCTGCACCACGGTGACGTCCTTGCCGAACACGACGCCCTGGGTGCGGCCGTAGATCGCCATGATCTGGTACTCGGACGATCCCATGTCGGCGGCGATCGACTTGCCCTTGAGGTCGGCGATCGACTTCACGCTGGCGTCGGCCGTGATCACGGCCAGCGCGTTGAGACGCGCGTAGGTCAACGCCGCCCGGATCGGCACGCCCTCGAGCCGCATCTTCTGCAGCACGTGCGGCCCCGCGGGGGCCATGTCGAGCTCGCCGGTGGCGAGTGCCGCGTAGTAGGCCGAGATGACGCCGAAGGACTGGGGCTGGAGGTCGATCCCGTGCTTCCGGTCGAAGCCCTGGTCCTTGACGACGTCCACCATCATCGTGGTGAGCGACGGAAAGCCGAGCCGCGAGATCTTGACCTTGATCGGTTCCTGGCTCCCGGCGGGCATCGCCAGCGCGACGACGGCCAGGCCGGCGGCCGCCAGCAGCGTGCTCGCCGTGAAGCGGCGCTCCTTCGTTCGACTCATGAGCGTTTCTCCTTGATGAGGCGGTGGACGCGATCGGGCGTGAGCGGCAGCTCGCGGACCTCGATGCCGAGCGGCGCCAGCGCATCGGCGACGGCATTGGCGACGGCGGCCGTCGAGCCGATGGTGCCGCCCTCGGCCATTCCCTTGAAGCCAGTGACGCTCGTCGCCGGAGGGGTCTCCATGTGGACGATGTCGATCGGCGGCACCTCCATCGTTCCCGGGATCACGTAATCGAGGAAGCTCGTCGTCAGCGGCTGGCCGCCGTCGTCGTAGGCGAAGTCCTCGAAGAGGGCGTTGCCGATGCCCTGGGCGACGGCGCCGTGCGTCTGGCCATCGACGATCATCGGATTGACGATTCGGCCGCAGTCCTCCACCACGACGTGGCGCACGATCGCGACCTGGCCCGTCTCGGGATCGACCTCCACGACGGCGACGTGGGTGCCGTTGGAGAACGTGGCCGGCGGCGGATCGTAGTATTGGGTCGCCTCGAGCCCCGGATCGACGCCCGGCGGTAACGTTCCGCCGGACGGACGGTGGGCGAGGTCGGCCACCTCGGCGATGGTGACGGCGCGTCCCGGTGCTCCGCGCACCGCGATCGTTCCGGCTTCGATGGTCAGGTCCGGCCCGGCGGCCTCGAGCATGTGAGCGGCGATCGCCGTGATCTTCTCTCGCACGCGACGCGCGGCGAGCACGAGGGCACCGCCGCTCACCACCATGCTGCGGCTCGCGAACGAGCCGCTGCCGTACGGGCAGCGCTCGGTGTCGCCCTCGACGATCGTCACTGCCTCGATCGGCACCCCGAGCTCGTCGGCCAGGACCTGGGCGAACGTCGTCGCGTGGCCCTGGCCCTGCGACGCCGCGCTGACGAAGCCGCGCACTTCCCCGGTCGGCTCGACCCGCACCGTGGCGGCGTCGTGACCCGCGACCTGTCGCATGCCGCGCAGGCGGAACGTTCCCGACCCCATGCCGGTGAACTCCGTGTACGAGGCGACGCCGACACCGCGGTACTTCCCGACCGGCGTGTCGCGCGACTCGGAGCGCCGGCGCGCGTAGTCGCTGCTCGCGAGCGCGCGCTCCAGCGACTGCTTGGGATCGCCGCTGTCGACGATCAACCCGGACGCCGTCTGGAACGGCAGCTCGCTCACGTCGACGAAGTTGCGACGCCGGACGTCGATGGGATCGAGGCCGGCGCGCCGGGCGACCATGTCGACGACGCGCTCGCGCACGAACGTGCCCAGCGCCATGCCGACGCCGCGGTACGCGCCGGCCGGGCACTTGTTGGTGGCGACGGCGTACGCCTCGTAGGCGAGCGCGCCGATCTTGTACGGCCCGGGCAGGATGCCGGCAGCGGTCAGCGGCTCCAGTGACGCCGTGACCGGATAGACCGAGTAGGCGCCGGAGTCGCAGATGAGCGTGGACTTGAGCGCGACGATCGTGCCGTCCCGCCGTGCGCCGACCTCGACGTGGTTGACGTGATCGCGCGCCTGAGCGCTCGCCAGCAAGTTCTCGCGCCGGTCTTCGAGCCACCGCACCGGGCGCTTGAGCCGTCGCGCCAGCTCGGCGACGACGATGTCTTCGGGATAGAGGTGCATCTTCGGCCCGAACCCACCTCCGACGGATGGACACAGGACACGGATGCTCGACTCCGGGATGCCGAGGGCCTCGGCCAGGCCGCTGCGCATGAGGTGCGGTGACTGGGTCGACGCCCAGACGATGAGCATGCCGTCGACGGGATCGAGCATGGCCATCACGCCGCGCGGCTCCATCGGAGAGGACGAGCAGCGGGCGTGGCGGAAGGTCTCGGCCAGGCGAATGTCGGCGGCGGCCAGAGCGCGCGCAACGTCGCCGTTCTCGAAGCGAGTCCGGAAGAGCGCGTTGTCGGGCAGCTCGTCGTGGACTCGCGGCGCGCCCGGCGCGAGCGCGGATTCGGCATCGGCGACGACGGGCAGCGGCTCGTAGGTCACGCGGATCGCATCGAGCGCGTCTTCAGCGCGGTATGCGTCGGCCGCGACCACGGCCACCACGGGCTCGCCGGCGAAGCGGACCTTGCCGCGCGCCAGCGCTGGCCAGTCCGTCGCCTGGTAGCCGGCACCGCTCATCGTGGCCCGGATGGCCCGCGTCGTCGCGAGATCGGCGGCGGTGACCACGGCTTCGACGCCCGGTAGGTTCAGCGCCGCCCGCGCATCGATCTCGACGATGCGAGCGTGGGCGTGCTCGCTGCGCAAGAACTTCACCGCGAGCAGGCCGGGCAGGCGCAGATCGCCGATGAAGTGAGCGCGGCCCATGAGGAGCGGCGGGTCCTCGCGTCGCTTGACGCCCTGGCTGACGTAGGGCGCGGCCATCAGCCGCGCGCTCCTCGCGCATTCCGGATCAGCGCGAGCAGCCGATCGGGAGAGAGCGGCAGCGACGTGATCTGGACGCCGAGCGGAGCCAGTGCGTCGGCCACGGCGTTGGCGATCGCGCCGCCGCAGCCGGAGCTGCCGCCCTCACCGGCGCCCTTGACGCCGAGCGGGTTCAGCGGCGTCGGGGTCTCCTCGAGGATCTTGACCGCCGTCGCCTTCGGCATCTCCATCGCGGTCGGCAGCAGGTAATCCATGAAGCTCGACGTGAGCAGTTGTCCCTCGTCGTCGTAGACGAGCTCCTCGAAGAGCGCGCCGCCGATTCCCTGAGCCAGCGCGCCCACGAGCTGGCCGTCAACGATCATGGGGTTCACGGCCTTGCCGATGTCGTACGCGATGGCGTACCGCAGGATGTCGACCTCCCCGGTGCCGGGATCGACCTCGACCATGGCCGCGTGCGTCCCATACGGATACGTCATCTTCGGCGCCTCGAAGAAATCCGCGGCGTAAAGCCCGGGCTCCATGCCCGGAGGCCCGGGAACGGCCGCGCGGGCTAGCTCGCGGAACGTCGCCTTGCGGTCGCTCAGCCCGCGGACGTGCACGGCTCCGCCGGCCACAACCAGGTCGGCGGGCGCGGCCTCCAGCAGCTCAGCGGCGACCCTCACGATCTTCTCGCGAACCTTGCGCGCGGCCCGGAGCGCGGCGGGCAAAGCCACCGACGCGCCACGGCTCGCGAAGCCACCGACACCGAACGGCACGCGCGCACTGTCGCCGTGGACCACCGTGATCCCCTCGGCCGGGACATCCAGCTCGTCGGCCACGACCTGGGCCAGCGTCGTGTCGATGCCCTGACCGACGGCGGCGACACCGGAATAGACCACGACGTGGCCGGTCCCGTCGACCTCGACGCGCGCATATTCCCACGGCCCGAGCCCGGCCTTCTCGACGAGGCAGCCGATGCCGATACCGACGAGGCGGCCCTGGCGGCGCGCCTCGGCTTGCTCCTTCCTCGCATCCTCGTACCCTAGAGCGTCCAGGGCGTGATCGAGCGCCGATGCGTAGTCGCCACAGTCGTACACGGTGCGCTGGCTCACCGCGGCACCGCCGACGTCGTACGGCATCTCGGCCGGCGTGATGAAGTTGCGGCGGCGCAGCTCCAGCGCGTCGACCCCCAGGCGCTGAGCCGCGATGTCGATGAGGCGCTCGCGGACGAACGTGCCCTCGAAGCGGCCCGGGCCGCGATACGTGCCCGTCGGCGTCTTGTTCGTGAGCACGCAGCGGACCTCGGAGGTGTAGTTCGGAATGCGATAGGGCCCTGGCATGAGCGCGGCGGTCAGCTCGGGCACGACGACGCCGTGGGTGCGGATGTAGGCGCCCATGTCGGCGATGAAATGGTCGACGAGCGCGACGATCCGGCCGTCGCGATCGAAGCCGATCTCCGTCTCGTGCCACTGCTGGCGCGAGTGGTTCGTGGCCATCAGGTGCTCGCGGCGGTCTTCGACCCACTGAATGGGCCGGCCGAGTCGCCGCGCCGTCCACGGGACCAGGAAGTCCTCCGGGTAGAACTCGCCGCGCACGCCGAAGCCGCCGCCCACCTCCAGCTCGGTGAACTGGATGAGGTGCTCGGGATAGTCGAGGAGATCGGCCAGGACCCGCCGGTTGAAGTGGGGAACCTTGGCTACGCCCCAGAGGCGCAGCACCCCCGTGCCCGGATCGAATTGAGCGGTAAGGCCCCGGGTCTCCATCGGCACGCCGGTGTGGCGCTGGACAGCCAGACGCTCGCTCACGCGTGTGTGCGCGTTGGCCAGGGCGGCCGTCGCATCGCCACGCCTGGTCTCGAGCGTCGCCGCGACGTTGCCTCCGATCGCCTCGTGAAGCACCGGAGCGTCGCGCTCGACGGCGCGGCGCGCGTCCGCGATAGCTGGCAACGGATGGTAGTCGACTTCGACCACGTCCTGCGCGTCTTCGGCGAGGTAACGGCTCGTGGCGACGACGAAGGCCACCGGCTCACCCACGTACCGGACCTTGTCGCGGGCGAGCGGAGGCTGCAGGCACGCGACGATGCTCGGCCGTGGCCCCAGGCGTACCGGGATGCGGCCGACGGCGCCGAGGTCGTCGGCGGTGATGACGGCCACGACACCGGGAAGCGCGAGCGCGGTTCGCGCGTCAACGGCACCCAGGCGGGCATGAGCATGCGACGAGCGCAGGACGGCTCCGTGGAGCATCCCCGGCAGGCGAAAGTCGGCGGCGTACGTTCCCCGGCCCATCAAGAGCCGGCGGTCTTCGAGACGCCGCACGGAACGCCCGATCGCGGTCATGACTTCACGTGGAAGAGCCGCGCGGCGTTGCCGCCCAGGATCGCGGCCTCGGCCGTCTTCGAGAGACCAGCCTCGCGAACGATTCTCAGTGGCTCGGGATCGCCCAGCCAGAACGGGTGATCGCTGCCGAGCAACACGCGATCCGCCCCCGCCACGCCGACGAGGTACGCGAGCGCGGGGGTGAACTGCACGAGCGTGTCGTAGTGGAAGCGGCGCAGATAGGAGCTCGGCAACGATGCGCCGTCGCTCCGCGCCTCGGGCCGCGTCGTGTGGCCGCGGTCGAAGCGGCCGACGTGATACGGCAGGAAGCCGCCACCGTGCACCAGCACGACGTCGAGCGAGGGAAATCGGTCGAGCGTGCCGCCCAGGATCAGGCTGCCGGCGGCCAGGGTCGTCTCGAACGGATAGCCGACGAGGTTGTGCAGGTAGTGACGGCCGAAGCGCTCGACGGCTTCGAGGAGGAACGGATGCAGGACGATCGGCGCCGCGAGATCCGCGGCCGCCTTCCAGAATGGATCGAACGCGCTGTCGCCGAGCGGCCGGCCCATCGCGTTGGGGTCGATCATCGCGCCGCGCAGCCCCAACGATCTGACAGCGAAGCTCAGCTCCTCCACGGCGTGCGCGGGTGACTGCAAGGGCACCGTGGCGAGGCCGACGTGGTGGCCGCCGGCCGCGGCCAGCGATGCGGCGAGGCCCTCGTTCTGAGCCCGGCTCCAGGCGGCACCCTGGTCGGGCGGCAGCGAATAACCGGCCACGTCCATGAGCGGCCCGAACACCGCCGCATCGATGCCCTGGGCCTCGAGGAAGGCCATGTGGTGCGGCAGGGTGTACAGCGATTCCAGCAAAGGCCGCGTCGGTGGCTCGGCGCCGACGGCGAGGCGAGGCCGCTCGCCGTCAAGCGCGCGGACGCCGAGGCGGTCCGGCGTCGCGCGCGCCGCGTCGATCGCGTGCGGCGAGAGGAAATGAAGATGAACGTCGATGATCATTGTATCGAAGCGTGGGAGAGCGGCGCGGACCGTGGGTGGCGAGGCCTGGGTGCGCGGGGCTTCGTTCGTCTTCCCGATTGATTAACTCGAACGTCTCCCGCAGCCGCGATGCCGTCGAGGGATTGGTGGCGAGGCCTGGGTGCGCGGGGCTTCGTTCGTCTTCCCGATTGATTCACTCGAACGTCTCCCGCAGCCGCGATGCCGTCGAGGGATTGGTGGCGAGGCCTGGGTGCGCGGGGCTCCGCTCCTTTTCCCGATTGATTCACTCGAATCATTTCGTCATTTCCAGCGAATCAACGCCCGATCGAGGGCCTGGGCCAGCTGGGACGTGGCAAGCGCGATCAGGAGCACCGAGGCGATGACCGCGTACAGCTCGGCGATCAAAAACGTGTTGCCGTAATAGATCAGGCGCTCGCCGAGACCGACCAGCGAGATGAGCATTTCGCCGACGACCATCCCCTTCACCGCCTGCACCACGCCGAGCCGAAGCCCGAGCATGACGGCCGGCAGCGCCGAAGGTAGATACACTCGGCCGAAGAGCGCAAATTCGCCCGCGCCGAACGACCGAGCCATCTCGACGAGCGATGGATCGGTGGACCGAACGCCGGTCAGCGTGTTCACGACGATCACGAAGAACGAGAACATGAACACGGTCGCAGCCACCACGGTGTCGCGGATCCCGAACAGCGCGATCAGCACCGGGACCAGGGCCGACAGCGGGGCCGACATCAGCGCGTTGACCCAGCCGTCGAGGAGGTGACGCACGGTGGCGAAGCGGCCCATCGCGAGGCCGACGGCCACGCCGAGCACGGCGGCCGGCACGAAGCCCTTCACGAGCGAGACGAGGCTCGACGCCGCCGCGCGCGTGAGCGTCCCGTCGCCGACCAGGTGCCACCACGCTGCCGCCACCGTCGTGACCGGCGGCACGAACATCGACACGTCGAGGCGGCCCAGCGCTTCCCACATGATGAGGAGCCCGGCGACGGCGATCAGGCCCGTCCGGCCGAGGTCGGACTCGCGAGCGCCCGGCGTCACTGGAGCTTCCTCAAAACCTTCCACAAATCGTCGACGAGGCGCGCGAACTCCGCGGTCGCCCGCACACCGGCGCCCTCGCGCGGCCGCGGCAGCGGAACCTCGAGCACCTGATGGACGCGCCCTGGGCGTGGGCTCAACACGACGACGCGATCGGAGAGATAGATCGCCTCCTCCATGCTGTGGGTGACGAGCACCACCGTCTTCCGCTCCTCCGACCAGAGCTGCAGCAAGTCGTCCTGGAACACGCGCCGCGTCTGCTCGTCGATGGACGCGAACGGCTCGTCCATCAGCAGCACCTGAGGGTTCACGGCCAGCGCGCGGGCCAGGCCCACGCGCTGCTGCATTCCCCCGGAGAGCTGGGCAGGATAGGCGTGCTCGAAGCCGGCCAGGCCTACCTTGGCGATCACCCCGCGGGCGCGCTCGGCTCGCGCAGCCGCGGGAACCCCTCGCAGCAAGAGGCCGAACTCCGCATTCTTCTGGACGGTCGCCCACGGCAGCAACGCGAAGTCCTGGAACACGACGCTGCACTCGCGCCCTGGCCCGTCCACCGTGCGATTGCCGACGACGACACGACCCGCGTCGGGCGCGACCAGGCCGGCAATCGTCTTCAGCAGGGTCGTCTTGCCGCAGCCGCTCGGGCCGATCAGGCTGAGGAACTCACCGGCTCGCACGTGCACGTGGACGTCGACGAGGGCCTGGACCGTCCCGAAGGCCTTGGAGACACCGTCGACGACGATCTCGACCGGTCGCGGCGCCGTCACGTCCGCCACCGCAGCAGCCGGCCTTCCAGCCGCGCCAGCGCAGTGAGCGCGACGCCGGCGAGGAGTAGCGTCCACAGCACGGTGGCGAACATGCGATCGTGCTCGAACATCGAGCGCGACGCCATGATCAGCCGGCCGAGGCCGAACGGCGACAGCAACAGCTCGGCCACGATCAGTCCCACGAAGGCCCGCGACAGCGCATACCGGATCCCGGCCAGGATCATGGGGAGCGCGCTCGGCAGTACGATGCGGACGAAGACCTGCCACCGTGAGGCATCGAAGGCGCGGGCCATCTCCAGCAGGCGAGGACGCACGTCGCGGACTCCGCCATAGGCGTTCATCGTGACGAACGGAACGCTGAACACGAACACGATGACCGCCGAGGACAGGATGTTGATGCCGAACGACAGGATCACCAGGGGGATCAGGGCCGCGGTCGGCAAAGCGATCAGGAGATCGAGATAGATGCGCGCCACGCGACCGACCGGCCGCACCACGCCCATGACGAGGCCCAACGGAACGCCGACGGCGATGGCGATCCCGAATCCCAACGCGA
>QHTB01000126.1 GCA_003220615.1 Candidatus Rokuibacteriota bacterium | reverse complement strand
TTCGACTGGCGGCAGCTCCGGCGCTGGGGACTCGACGAGCGACGGCTGCCCGCGGGCAGCATCGTCAGTTTCCGGACGCCGTCGGCCTGGGACGTCTACAAGTGGTACGTGGCGGGCGGCGCCACGCTGCTCATCGTGCAGACAACCCTCATCATCCGCCTGCTCGCGAGCCGCGCCCAGCGCCGGCGGGCGCAGCGCAGCCTGGCTGAGCGCCTCCAGTTCGAAACGCTGCTGTCCGAGGTGTCCGCCGAGTTCCTGACCCTCCCTGCGAGCGCAGTCGACGACAGGATCGAGCGCATGCTGCAGCGGGTGGTGGAAACGCTCGACTTCGACCGGGTGGCCCTGGCCGAGCGACAGGGAGGAACGAACACCATGCACGTCACGCACTCGTGGACGCGCGCCGGTGTCGCGTCTGTCCCGATGGTGTTCGAGGACGAGGCCCTCCCGTGGCTCGGAAAGCGTCTGGCTCAGGGCGATCCCGTCCGGATCTCGCGACTCGACGAGCTTCCGGAGGAGGCGGCGACCGACCGGCGGAGCCTTTCCGCGCGCGGCATCCGCTCCCTGGCCGCGGTGCCCCTCCTCGTGGGTGGTGCAGTCGTTGGAGCGCTCGGGTTCAGCCGGCTGCGCGGAGAGCGGCCGTGGCCCGACGAGCTCATGGCCCGATTACAGCTCCTGGCGGACGTCTTTGCGAACGTTCAGGCGCGCCGCCGGGCGGACGGCGCCGTGCGGGAGAGCGAGGAGCGCCGTCGACGGGCCGAGGAGGAGGCTCAGCGACAGCGTGACGAGCTGGCCCATGCGCTGCGGGTCTCGACCCTGGGGGAGCTGACAGCATCATTTGCCCACGAGATCAACCAGCCCTTGAGCGCGATCATGACGAACGCGCAGGCGGCGCGCCGGCTCCTGGCGATCGAGCAGGCGAAGCCACGGGACATCGAAGACGCCCTCATCGACATCACCGGGGACGCCAACCGGGCTTCGCAGACGATCCGCCGACTGCGGGCTCTGTTCCGCAAGGAGCACGCCGAGCACGCCGCGATCGACATCAACGCGCTGATCGAGGACGTGCTGGGGCTGCTCAGGAACGACATACAGGGCAAGAACATCGTGGTGCGCTTCACCCGCGGGCAGGCGTTGCCAACCGTGCTCGGAGACCCCGTCCAGCTCAGACAGGTCGTCCTGAACCTGATCGTCAACGCCGGGGAGGCCATTGCGCTCGCTGCGAGCGGCCCGCGTGAGATCCGGATCGACACCAGCCAGCCCGAGGTGGGACGCGTCGCCATCGCGGTCCGCGACACCGGAGTCGGTGTCAAGGAACCCGAGGTGGAGCAAATCTTCGAGCGCTTCGTCAGCACCAAACCGCAAGGGCTGGGGATGGGGCTGGCCATCAGTCGGTCGATCGTGGAGGCCCATCACGGACGTATCTGGGCCACCCGGAACGACGACCTGGGGCTCACGCTCCACGTCGAGCTCCCCGTGCGACCGCACCGCGATGCCTCGGCGTCAGCTGATCACGGAGGAGACCGATCATGAGCGCTGCACTCTGGATCGTTCAGGGCCTGCTCGCCGCCATCTTCCTCTTCGCTGGCGGCGCGAAGCTCGTGCTGCCGCTCGACCAGCTGACGGGGCCGGTGGCGTTGCCCGGCCTCTTGTTACGGTTCATCGGTGTCTGCGAGGTGCTCGGTGCGCTCGGCCTGATCCTGCCCGGACTCCTGCGCATCCGGCCGGGCCTGACGCCACTGGCCGCCACGGGGCTGGTGATCATCATGATCGGTGCGACGGTGATCACCCTGGTGGCGGGTGAGATCGTGCCGGCTCTGATCTCGCTGGTGGTGGGCGCTCTCGCGGCGTTCGTCGCCTACGGCCGCTGGCGCGTGGCGCCGCATCGCGACTCGTCTCGGCCGTCGGTGCTCCGCCCGGCCCGCTAGGGTCGCTGGACCTCGCGGAGCCGTCGCGCGAGAAATCGGCGCTCGGCGTCGTTGGTGCAGAGCTCGATCGCCCGCGTATAGCTCCTCGCCGCTTCCGCGCACGATCCCAGCCGCCGCAGCAGATCGGCGCGCGCGGAGTGCAGCAGGTAATAGCGGTCGAGATCGCCGGCCGCGGTGAGCGCGTCGATCAGGACGAGCGCCGACTTCGGGCTGTCGGCCATGGCCACCGCCGCGGCGCGGTTCAGGGAGACGATGGGGGAGGGCTGCAGCCGCTCGAGGAGGTCGTACAGCCTGACGATCTGAGGCCAGTCCGTATCTTCCGCCCGCGCGGCCTGACAGTGCAACGCCGCGATGGCCGCCTGGAGCCCGAAGGGACCGGGGCCGCCGCGCAAGGCCTCGTCGACGAGCGGCAGCGCTTCGGCGATCTGATCGTGATTCCAGCGACGACGGTCCTGCTCCTCGAGCAGGACGAGGTCGCCGGCCTCGTCGAGCCGCGTGTCCCGCCGCGAGTCGTGCAAGAGCATGAGGGCGAGGAGGGCCGTCGCTTCCGGCGGCGGCGACGCCATCAACGCTCTCACGAGACGCGCGAGCCGGATCGCCTCGGCGCACAGATCGGTCCTGACGAGCGCCGCGCCGCGGGTGGCCGCGTAGCCCTCGTTGAACACGAGATAGATCACGGTCAGCACGGCGTCGAGCCGCGCGGGCATGTCCTTCGTGTCGGGCACGGCGTACGGAATGCCCGCGTCGCGAATCTTGCTCTTCGCACGCACCAGCCGCTGCGCCAACGTCGTGGTCGGCACCAGGAAGGCGCGCGCGATCTCGTCCGTCTCGAGGCCGCCCAGCGTGCGGAGCGTGAGCGCGACCTGGGCCTCGAGCGCCAGCGCCGGATGACAGCACGTGAAGATCAGGCGAAGGCGATCGTCGGGGATGTCGCCCGGGTCGAACTCCGGCGCCTCGACGGTCAGGCTCGCCCCCGCCGCGGTATAGGCGTCCAGCTTCTCCGCGAACCGCGTCCGGCGACGGATGCGGTCGATGGCCTTGTGCCGGGCCGTCTGGATGATCCAGGCGCGCGGGAACTCGGGGATGCCGGAGACCCGCCACTGGTCGACCGCGGCGGCAAAGGCTTCCTGCGCGGCCTCTTCCGCGACGTCGAAGTCGCGAACCAGCCGGATCAGGGTGGCGACGATCCGGCCCCAATCGGAGCGATAGACCGCGTCGACGGCCGCGTTTGCATCCGGGCGCATACTCCACGTTAGATAATTTTCCGCCGGGTGTCGATTCAGGCTCCCGCCGTTCGACTCACCGATGGAGGCCTTCGTGAAATACATGCTGCTGATCTGCCGCGACGAGCCGGCCTGGGAGACGCTCAACGTGACCGAGCGACAGCGGCTCTATGCCGAAATGGTCGAGCTCTCCGACGAGCTCACGTCACGCGGGCAGTACCTGGCCGGGCACCCGCTGCAGCCGTCGTCATCGGCGACCACCGTCCGGGTGCGCGACGGCAAGCGGATCGTCACCGACGGCCCGTTCGCGGAGACGCGCGAGCAGCTCGGCGGCTACATGATCATCGACGTCAAGGACCTCGACGAGGCCATCGCCATCGCCGCCCGCATCCCGCTGGCGCGCTCGAGCACCGTCGAAATCAGGCCGGTGCGCGAGGGCCCGCCGAGATGAGGCACGAACGAGGAGACCACGATGCGATTCATGATGTTCGTCCGCGCTGACAAGAACACCGAGGCGGGCGTGCTCCCCAGCAAGGAGCTCGTCGCCGCGATGGGACGGTTCAACGAAGAAATGATGAAGGCCGGCGTGCTGCTCGCGGCCGAGGGGATCCACCCGAGCTCGAAGGGCGCGCGCATCACGTTCTCGCGGGGAGCCCCCACCGTGACCGACGGGCCGTTTCCCGACAAGGAGCTGGTCGCCGGGTTCTGGATGATCCAGGCGAAGTCGAAGAACGAAGCGATCGAATGGGCCAAGCGCGTCCCCTTCACGGAGGGCGCGGTGATCGAGATCCGCCAGGTGTTCGAGGCGGCGGACTTCCCTCCCGAGGTCCTGCCGCCCCCGGACGCCGCGCGCGAGCACGCGATGCGCGAGGAGCTGGGGAGGATGCGAGGAAAGCGATGAGCCGGGGAGGATTGTCCAAAGCGAGGCTCGACCGCCTGCACGACGTGATGGCCGGCTATGTGGAGCGTGGGAACGTGCCCGGAATCGTCACGCTGGTCAGCCGGCACGGCGAGGTGCACGTCGACGCGATCGGCACGAAGGCGGTGGGTGGCGGCGCCCCGATCCGGCGCGACACGATCTTCCGCATCGCCTCGCTGACCAAGCCGATCGCGGCGGCCGCGACGATGATCCTCGTGGAAGAATGCCAGCTGCGGCTGGACGAGCCGGTGGATCGGCTCTTGCCCGAGCTCACGAACCGCACGGTCCTCACGCGGCTCGACGCGCCGCTCGACAAGACCGTGCCCGCGAGCCGGCCGATCACCGTGCGCGACCTGCTCACCTTCCGCGCGGGCTACGGCATCGTGATGGCGCCGCCCGACACGTATCCGATCCAGGCGGCGATGAGCACACTGCTGCTCGGCCAGGGCCCGCCGAAGCCGCAGACACCGCCGGCGCCAGATGAGTGGATCCGCCGGCTCGGGACTCTGCCGCTCATGCACCAGCCGGGTGAGCGATGGATGTACCACACGGCATCCGATGTGCTCGGCGTGCTGATCGCGCGCGCTTCATCCCAGCCGCTCGAGACGTTCCTCCGAGAACGCATCTTCGAGCCGCTCGGCATGAAGGACACCGGGTTCAGTGTGCCCGCGACGAAGATCGACCGGCTGGCCACCAGCTACCAGGTCGATCCGAAGACCGGGGCGCTGGGGCTCTATGACGAAGCCAAGGGTGGCGAATGGAGCTGCCCACCCGCATTCCCGTCGGCCGGTGGCGGGCTGGTCTCCACGATCGACGACTATCTGGCCTTCGGCCAGATGATGCTGAGCCTGGGCAAGCACGGGAACGAGCGTCTCCTGTCGAGGCCGTCCGTCGAGGCCATGACGAGCGACCAGCTGACGCCCGGGCAGAAGGCGGCGTCCGGTTTGATCCCCGCCTATTTCGAGAGCCACGGGTGGGGGTTCGGCATGGCCGTGGTCACCCGGCGCGAAAACCTGGCGGAGTCCGTCGGAACGTTCGGCTGGGACGGAGGCCTGGGTACCTCGTGGCGCTCGGACCCCAAGGAGGACATGGTGGGAATCCTGATGACCCAGCGCGCCTGGACTTCGCCCAGCCCTCCGGACGTCTGTCTCGACTTCTGGACCTCGGCCTACCAGGCCATCGACGATTGAGCAGTCGGGAAGGGGACGACGATGCCAAGTCACACCATCGTGTCGAAAGAGCAATGGCTCGAAGCGCGCAAGGCGCATCTGGCGCGCGAAAAGGAGTTCACGCGGCTGCGCGATCAGCTCAGCGCCGAGCGGCGCGCGATGCCGTGGGTGAAGGTGGACAAGACGTACGTGTTCGAGGGGCCGAAGGGCAAGGTGACGCTGGCTGACCTCTTCGACGGCCGCCGTCAGCTGATCGTCTATCACTTCATGTTCGGTCCGGGGTGGGAGCAGGGGTGTCCGAGCTGCTCGTTCCTGTCCGACCACATCGACGGCGCCGTCGTGCACCTCGCGCACCGCGACGTGACGCTGGTGGCCGTGTCCCGCGCGCCGCTCCGCCAGATCGACGCGTTCAAGAAGCGCATGGGCTGGCGCTTCACGTGGGTGTCATCGTCCGGAACCGACTTCAACGTCGATTTTCACGTCTCGTTCACGAAGGAGCAGATGGCGAAGGGCGCGGTGGACTACAACTTCGCCCGCCGCGAGTTCCCGAGCGAGGAAGCCCCTGGCCTCAGCGTCTTCTACAAGGACGAGCACGGCGACGTCTTCCACACGTACTCCACCTATGCGCGACGAGGACGCCCTGCCGTTCACGATGGCGTGGGTGCGTCACCACGATCGGTACGACGAGGGCGCGTGACCGCGGAGCCACCGCCGCAGAACATCTACGACGATCCCGCGTTCTTCGCGGGCTACTCGCGGCTCGAGCGGTTCGGCCCGGGCTGGACCAGGGCGCTCGAGCATCCGAGCTTCATGGCGCTGCTCCCCGACGTCGCGGGCCGCCGCGTCCTCGACCTCGGCTGCGGCGTCGGTCAGCTCGCCCATCACCTCGCGGAACGCGGCGCCGCGGAGGTGATCGGCGTCGACATCTCCGAGCGCATGATCGCACTGGCCAGCGCCGAGCGGAGCCATCCGCGGCTGCGCTATCTGCGCATGGCCATCGAGCAGGCAGCGTTCGGACCGCGCCGCTTCGACCTCGTCGTGAGCTCGCTCGCCATCCACTACGTCGCGGACTATCACGGCCTCGTCCAGCGCATCGCTTGCTGGCTCAGCCCGGGCGGCATCCTCGTCTACTCGACCGAGCATCCGGTCTATCTGACCCGAGCCTGCGCCGAGGGCTGGATCCGTGACGCCGCCGGACAACCACTGCACTGGCCGGTGAACGCCTACGCCGACGAGGGCCTGCGCGAGGAGCACTGGTTCACGGACGGCGTGCAGAAGTACCACCGCACGCTGTCGAGCCTGCTCAACGGGCTGATCGACGCGGGACTCGCGATCGAGCGCGTGGTGGAGCCCGTCCCCGACGAGCAGCAGATCGCGCGGCATCCGGAATGGATCCACGAGCGGCGGCGCCCTTTCTGTCTGGTCGTTCGGGCCAGAAAACAGGTGAAGAGTCCATGAGCACACCGTTCTACGGCTGGACGATCGTCGGGGTGGGAATGGTCGTGACCTGCGTCGGCTTCGGCGCGATGGTCTCGCTCACCGTGTTCCTCGCGCCGATCGCCGAGGCAATGGGCTGGTCGCGCACCGGGATCTCGACGGCCGCGCTCATCAACTGGCTCTGCATGGGCCTCGGCGGCTTCGTCTGGGGCGCGCTGTCCGACCGGTTCGGCACGCGTGCCGTCGTGCTGGCCGGCGGTGTCCTGCTCGGTCTCGGGCTGGTGACGGCGAGCCAGACGACCAGCCTCGTCCAGTTCCAGCTCGTCTTCGGTGTGGTCGTCGGCCTCGCCGCCGGCAGCTTCTACACACCCTTGACCGCGACGACCACGCGCTGGTTCACCCGGCATCGCAGTCTCGCCGTCGCCCTCGTCTCGGCCGGCCTCAGCGTCGGCTCGGCGATCATGGGCCCGGTCGCGCGCTGGCTCATCACCACCCACGACTGGCGCTTCGCGATGCTGATCATCGGCGACGTCGTGTGGCTCGTCATCATCCCCGCCGCCTTCCTCGTGCGCGACCCGGCGTCCGCGACCACCGTCGTTCCCGGAGCAGCGGCCCGGCCCGCTGGCCTCACCGTGGCACAGGCGGTGCGCACGCCGCAATTCGCCGCCATCGCGCTCACCTATCTGGCGTGCTGCGCGGCCCACTCGGGGCCAATCTTCCACATGGTCACGCACGCGATCGACCACGGCGTGCCGGCGATGGCCGCCGCCACCGTGCTCAGCGCGGCCAGCCTCGCCTCGCTGGGCGGCAAGCTCATCTGCGGCGTCCTGGCCGACCGCGTCGGCGCCAAGCGCGTGCTGGTCATCGGCCTCGCCATCCAGGCGGTGGCCGTGAGCCTCTATCTGATGGTGCGCGACCTCACGGGCTTCTACGCGCTCGCGCTGCTGTTCGGCTTCGCCTACGGCGGCATCATGCCGCTCTACGCCATTCTCGTGCGCGAGTACTTCGGCCAGCGCATCATGGGAGCCGTGTTCGGTGCGGTGGCGTTCGTGTCCACGCTGGGCATGGCGCTGGGGCCATGGGCCGGCGGGCGGCTGTACGACGTGTTCGGCAGCTACGTCTGGCTGTTCATCGGCTCGGCCGGCATCGGGCTGGGAGCCGTGGCCATCGCGCTCACGTTCAAAGCACCACGGCCGCTCGGCGCGGCGCTGCCGAGTCCGAGCGTGTCGTGATGATCAAGAGTCACCCTTCACAGGAGGTCGCATCATGGGAAATCCGTTCGTGCACGTCGAGCTGATGTCGAACGACGTCGGCAACGCCAAATCGTTCTACGGAAGGCTGTTCGACTGGAAGTTCGAAGAGATGCCGATGAGCGACGGCAGCTACACGATGATCAAGGTTGGTGAGGGTACGGGCGGCGGGTTGATGAAGAACCCGATCCCCGGAGCCTCGTCGGCGTGGCTCGCCTACGTGCTGGTCAGCGACATCAAGGCCGCGACCAGCAAAGCCCGGTCGCTCGGCGCGAGCGTGATGAAAGATGTCACCGAGGTGCCGGGTGCGGGCTCGTTGAGCATCATCACCGACCCGACGGGCGCGATGCTCGGGCTCTGGCAGCCCAAGAAGGCCTGACAGCGCTCAGCTCGGACTGGTGCTCGATTCGCGCCCGTGCGTCGCTGCGGCATCCGTCTGTTCAGCGATCTCGATCATCTGACGGATCGCCTCGGAAGCGCTCGCGCAGCCATGCCTCGCGCGCCATGCCGTGATCATGGCCTGGTGGATCGTCGTGAGCGTGAAGACGCCCGTCACGGTGCCGCCAGTGCCGATCAGCGGCCGTCCTGATCTTCTCCATGTCATGGTGGGCTCTATGGCAAATCCAGTACCACGTGAGGACCGACGGAATGTCGGCCATCTAGGTTTACACGCGTCGGGTGCAATTGAACGAAAAGTGTTCAGAGTGTACTGAATCTGGTCAGGGCGTCTACCTCGCGTTTGATCGGCGGTTGAGAAAAACATTACGTTCTGATGTAAGGACTACAACTTCTTCACATTCAAAGATTTGTCTCCGGTCGGCAACATCAATTTCCCCTTGGTCGAACTCGTTGGCGTTCCTACACTCGTCGTCGTTCGCTTAAGCCTCGTTTTCGAGCCGTTCACCGTAGCCAAGGAGAGATGCTCATGGCCTATCTTCCCAAGTCCCGTCCGGACCCTGCCAGGCAGCGCGCGCAGTATCGGGCGTTCCTCAATCGACAGGAGATCATCAAGGCCGGCCTCAGCCGCCGCGATCTCTTCAAGATGGGGCTGCTGGCGGGGACAGGCATGCTCATCGCGAAAGACGGGTTGAGCGCGCGGGCCGTCAGTGCCGCCGGCACGACGACGGGCCAGTGCGCGAGCCCTCCCACCACGCCCTTCACGATGGCGATGCCAATCCCGCCGGTCAAACAGACGGTGGGCTCGTTGACTCCCGCACCGACGGTAGCGCCAAACACCGGAGCAGGCGAAGGACGGACCCGCCCCCATCAGGCTCCCGATGTCGGCCTGCCGTTTCCGCCGCCCAAGCTGTATCAGGTGACGCAGCGTGACGGCAGTGTGATCATGTCGAACCAGCTTCCAGCCCAGACGATCTGGGGTTTCGACGGCATCAGCCCCGGCCCGACGTATGTCGCGTACTACAACACGCCGATCCTGGTTCGGAACTTCAACAACCTGCCCGCCGACAACGGCGGGTTCGGCAAGAACTCGGTGAGCACGCATCTGCACAACGGTCACACGCCCTCGGAGAGCGACGGGTTTCCGTGTGACTTCTTCGAGTCGAGTCCGGTCTCGTTCTACGACCAGTACTATCCGAACAAGTACGCCGGATTCAATTCGACCCATCGGCCGAACGGCGACATCAACGAGGCCATGAGCACGCTCTGGTACCACGACCACCGCGTGGACTTCACCTCCCAGAACGTCTACAAGGGCCTCGCCGGCTTCTACCTGCTCTTCAACGAGTTCGACACCGGCAACGAGACGACGGGCTTCCGCCTGCCCACCTTCCCCACCTATGACATCCCGATGATGTTCGCCGACAAGTGCTTCGATCCGACCAGCAAGCTGCTCGCCTTCGACCTTTTCAACCTCGACGGGATCCTGGGCGACAAGTTCCTCGTCAACGGCGTGATCCAGCCGGTGCTGCACGTCAGCCCGCGGCGCTACCGCTTCCGCTGGCTCAACACGGGGCCGTCGCGCTTCGTACAGA
>QHTB01000073.1 GCA_003220615.1 Candidatus Rokuibacteriota bacterium | reverse complement strand
GGACTTGCCGCAACCCGAAGGCCCGAGCAGGGCGACGAGCTCCCGAGAGCTCACGCTGAAGCTCACGTCGCGGAGCGCGTCCACGGCATGGCCTCGATGATCGACGTAGGTCTTCGCCACCCGATCGATGACGATGCGCATCAGCGCAGGCGAAAGCGCTGGATCTTTCCCGTGGCCGTTTTTGGAAGGTCGTCGACCACCTCGATGCGATCGGGGATCTTGTAGCCGGCCAGACGTTCGTGAAGGAAGGCCTTCATGTCGGTCTCGGCCAACGCATGCCCGGGGCGCATCACCACGAAGGCGTGAGCCTTGAGGAGGCCGTCGCCGTCGGGACGGCCGACGACGGCGGCCTCGATGACATCGGGATGTGCGACCAGGGCCGCCTCGATCTCGATGGGCGACACCCACATGCCTCGCACCTTGAGCATGTCGTCGGAGCGGCCGGCGAGGTAGAAGTAGCCGTCCTCGTCCCGTGAGAACATGTCGCCGGTCCGCAGCCACTCACCGAGCATGGTCGTCCGCGTGCGCTCGCGGCGGTTCCAGTAGTACGACGACGTCGTCGGGCCCTTGATCAGGAGATGGCCGACGGTCCCGGTCGCCACAGGCTGACCCTCGTCGTCGACCAGCCGGGCCTCGAAGCCGGGGACGACCTTGCCGGCGGACCCACGTCGCGTCGCGCCGGGAGGGTTGGCGATGAAGTCGTGGAGCGCTTCCGTCGAGCCCACCACGTCGTGCAGGACGAGGCCGAAGCGCTCTCTCCACGCGTCGAAGACGGCCGGCGGCAGGGCCTCGCCCGACGACACACAGAGCCTCAGCGACGACAAATCGCGCGGCTTGGCGTCGGCGATCTGGAGGAGCCGCGCGTACACGGTCGCGACGGCGAAGAACACGGTCGGGCGCTCGGCCTCGATCAGCTCGAAGATTCGGGCCGGATCGAGCCGCTCGGGTACCAGCAGCGAGGATGCCCCGACCCGCTGGGGGAAGTAGAGCGTGTTGCCGAGGCCGAAGGCGAAGTACATCTTCGAGGCCGAGAACGTCAGGTCGTCGGGTCCCAGGCCGAAGATCCCGACGCCGACCAGATCGGCGGCGGCCACGAAGTCGCGATGCGAGTGGACCGCGGCCTTGGGCAGGCCGGTCGAGCCCGAGGTGTAGCCCCAGTACATCACGTCCTCGTCGACCGTTGCGGCCGGCGTCAGGTCGCTCGGGGCCTTGGCCATGAGGCGGGCAAGCTCGTCGGTGGTGAGCACCGCGCGAAGCCAGGGGCTCGAGGTGCTGACGCCGCGGATGGTCTCGGCGACTGCCGGCTCGGCGACGACGATCCTGGCGCGGCTGTCCTGGAGCAGGAAGGCATACTCCTCGCTCCGCATAAGCGTGTTGACCGGAACAGCGACGGCGCCGAGCTTTGCCGCCGCCCAGAACGTCGCCACGAACGCCGGGGAGTCGTCGAGGGCGAGCACGACGCGCTGCTCGATGCCGAGTCCGAGCCCGGCCAGGGCGTGACCGGCACGATTCGCCGCCTCGGCGACGTCGGCGCAGGTGATCGTCCTGCCGTGATGACGGAAGGCCGAGCGCTCGCCGCGCCCTTCAGCCACGTGACGGTCCACGAAGAAGGTCGCGGCGTTGAAGCTCACGGCGCCATCGTATTACACGGCCCGTGCCATGACACGGCTCGCCGGGCTGACGCACGCCGGCGGTCGACACGGCGCGCGGCGAATCGAGGCTCGCGCCTCGACTCGCCGAAGCCGTCTCCTCAGCGACGAAATCAGTGCAGCTACGTGATCAGTGGTCGGTCACGGCCCCAGGTCGGCCGTGGCTTGGCCGGAGCGCGAGCCGGAATCGTCTTGGCCGGCCTTCCGCCTTCCACTTCCACGCGAGTCGCGTGGAGCGTGCCGGTGATACCGACGTACCCTTCGACCGTCGCCGCGCCGCCGATCGGCACCGACGCCGGCGCCACGGGAAACCCTTCGTAGATGTTCCTCAGCACGCCTCCTGGCATTCGGGCGTCGTTCAGGATCTGCACCCTGACCCCGTTGACCTTGAGGGGCTGATTCCCCGTGACTTGACCGACGAGGAAATTCTGGGCGGGGGCGACGAACACGTCGGTCGCCGTGATCACGCCGTCGGTGCTGCTTCCATTGACGATGGCGACCCCACCGATGAAGCCGGGCTGCGAGCGTCCGGGGAACGCCGCCGAGTCGGCGAGCTGCGCCATGGACAGCGACGCCGTCGGGGTGGTGATCGGCGTCCCCTCGGGGATCTGGATGACGATCCCCATGACCGTGATGGTGCCGCCGCCGTCACGATGGTCGTTGACGGCGTCGATCGGGCCCTCCACGATCGCCTTGACCTGGGCGTCCGGTAGGCAGACTGCGAGTAACTTCAGTGATTCCGGCATAACAACCTCCTGCACCGTGCGTTATGAAAGATATAAATGAAAACAATATGTATACGACGGGGCACTCGAGCCAATTCTCGAGGCTGGCTCCGCCGTTGGTGCGAAACAGCAGGCATTTTTCGCGCCAGCCTCTGCGGCGTCGGGAAAATACGCACTTCGATGGGGATGAACTTTCGATCTATGGCCGAAATGTAAAGGCCCTTGACGCAGCCGGGCGTCCAGTCTAATCAGAGCGCGATCGTCATGTTGAAGGAGGCGTCCATGCGAGGGTTCATCCGGTCATTGCTGCTCGCCGCATCCGTCTGGTCGGCCGGGGTGGGAATTGCTCAGGCCGTCGAGCTCCAGTGGTGGAGCCACTGGGCCATCGAGGACAACAAGAAGGTCGTCCTCTTCGAGGCCAAACGGCGGTTCGAGCAGAGGAACCCCGGCCATACCGTGACCATCACCTTCTACGAGAAGAAGAACATGTTCACGGCGCTACGGGCCGCCTTTACCGCCGGCTCCGGCTTCCCCGACGTCCTCTACTACGACATCGACGCGCCAGAATTCATGCAGGCCGGGTGGATGGCCGACCTCTCGACCGGCGTGCGCTGGGAGAACGTCGAGCCCTATGGCAAGGCCTTCTGGACGCGGCCGGGGCCCGGCGGCAAGACCGGAGTCTGGGCCCTGCCGCTCGAGGCGGCGTCCGACGAGCTCTACTACAACAAGAAGATCTTCAAGCAGCTCGGCGTCACGGTGCCGCCGGGCGGCGCGTTCACCCAGGAGCAGTTCAAGGACCTCGTGGGCAAGTGCGCGAAGGCCGGCTACGCGGCGTTCGCGACCGGCGCCGCCGACCGGGACTGGGCCGCGCACTACATGCCCAACGGGATGCTGCTCGACAAGCTGGGCGCCGACGACACCCTGCGCCTCTTCCGGGGTGAGCTCTCCTGGAAAGACCCGCGCGTGGTCGAGGTCTTCCAGTACTACAAGGAGCTGATCGACCTGGGGGCCTACGCCAAGACGCTCTCCAGCATGACGCTGGCCGAGGCGCATCGCTACTTCCACACCGAGCAGAAGGCGTGCATGTTCCCGGTCGGCTCCTGGTACACGGGCCGCGCGTTCGTACCTCAAGACAAGGGCGGCCAGCCCAAGGACTTCGAGCTGGGCATGATGAACTACCCGCTGATGAAGGATGGCAGGGGCCACAACCAGAAACTGCTGGGCGTGGCCGGCTCTCTGGGCGCCGCCGCCAAGAGCCCGAACCTGGCGCTGGCCGTCAAGGTGGTCGACGCCTTCGCCGACGTCGAGATCGGCAACCTCTGGATGGCCAAGACCGGCGTGCAGACCGGGATCAAGACCGACGTCTCCAAGATCGACAGCCCGTTCAAGAGCTACTTCGACGAGTACGCGCGGGTGAACAAGAACAGCAAGTGGGTGGACCTCACGGCCCAGCAGGTGCGCCTGCAGATGAAGCCGGGCGTGTGGGACACCTACGTCGCCGCGGTGAACCAGGGGCTGCCGAACAAGCTGATCGGCGCCGACGAGGCGCTGGCCAAGCTCGAAGAGGCGCGCCTCAAGGGCAAGTAGCCTGGCCCGCACCGAGTCGCTGATCCTCACGGGGGCGGCCGTGCGCCGCCCCCGCGCGCGCCGTCCGTGGGGCGCCCTCGCCGTCTTCCTGGGCCCCACGGTACTGCTCTACGCCGCCTTCACCATCTATCCGGTGCTGGTGACCTTCTACAACAGCCTGCACACGCTCCGGATGGACCTCGGCATGCTGTACGAGTACGTCGGCCTCGAGCACTTCCGCGAGATCCTCACGAGCGACGACGTCTTCTGGAAGGCCGCGCGGAACTCGCTGGTGTGGGCCGTCGTCGCGCCGATCGTCGACATCCCGCTGGCGCTCGTCCTCGCCCTCGCGCTCCACGCGCGCGTGCCCTTCGCGCGCTTCTTCCGCACCGTGTGGTTCACGCCCGTGCTGATGTCCTACCCGGTCGTCGGCGTGATCTGGCTATGGGTCTACAACTACGACTGGGGCATCGCCAACCTCGTCCTGCGCGCCGTCGGCCTCGGCGATTTCGCCCAGGCGTGGCTGGCGTCACCGGCGACCGCCCTGCCCGCGCTCATCCTGGTCACGACGTGGATGTTCGCCGGCTTCAACATGGTGGTGCTGCTGGCGGCCATCCACGCGATCCCGTCCGACTATCTCGAGGCGGCATCGATCGACGGCGCCCGCGCCTGGCAGCGCACGACCCGCATCATGATCCCTCTGCTGCGGCCGACGATCGTGAACCTGGTCATCCTCGACTTCATCGGCAAGATGAAGCAGTTCGCGCTCGTGTGGGTGATGACGCGCGGCGGCCCCATGTGGGGCACGGAGACCGTCGCGACCTACGTCGTCAAGCGCGCCTTCGAGTGGAAGACGCTCGACCTCGGCTACCCGTCCGCCATCGCCGTCATCTGGTTCGTCATCATCTTCGGGCTCTCGCTGCTGCTGACCCGAGTGCTGCAGCGGCGGGAGGCCCTGGAGTTCTGAGCGTGTCGCGCCGCCTCGGCCGCCTGCTCCTGCTCGTGCCCGTCCTGGCCTACACGGCCTTCTCGGCCGGTCCTTATCTATGGACGGCCATGATGTCGCTGCGCACCACCGACGAGATCTATCGTAGCCACTACGCGCCGCCCATCCCCGCCCACTGGGCCAAGTACGCCACGGCCTGGAACGAGTTCGGCTACGCGACGTACTTCAAGAACAGCCTGATCGTGGCCGTGGCCTCGGTGCTCATCGTGACCCTCATCGGCGCCATGGCCGGCTTCGCCTTCGGCCGCCGCCGCTACCACTTCCCGCTGCGCGAGCCGCTCTTCCTGTTGATCTTCCTGTCGATCATGTTCCCGCCGCAGATCATGCTGCTGTCGCTCTTCCAGATCCTGGTGCAGTACCGGCTCTTCAACTCCCTCATCGGCCTCACGCTCGTCTACGTCGTCACCGAGCTGCCGCTGACGATCTATCTCCTGCGCGCGTTCTTCGCCCAGATCCCCACCGAGCTGGAAGAAGCCGCGCGCATCGACGGCTGCGGCGACTGGGCGACGTTCTGGCGCGTCATGTTCCCGATGGCGCTGCCCGCGGTGGCCACCACGGTGATCCTGAACTTCATCTACTTCTGGAACGAGTTCCTCTATGCGGTTGTCTTCATCACCCAGCAGAAGATCCGCACGTTGCCGCTGGCCATCCAGTTCCTCGTCTCCGATCAGTACCAGGACGTCGGCATGCTGGCCACCGGGCTCATGATCGCGACCCTGCCCGTGCTCGTCCTCTATCTGTTCCTGTCGGAGTGGTTCGTGAAGGGGATGACGGCGGGGGCGGTCAAGGGCTGACGCTACCCTGGTCCCGGCGGCCCCGGGGTGGACCGGGCGTTGTAGATCGGGCCACCCGCGTCGCGGTACGCCCGGATGATGCTCGCGGATTCTGCGCGCTTCACGTCGCGCACGAAGGTGACGCCGCGCTCGGCGAGGTAGGCGTACGACTCGGCGAAGACGGGGCCTTCGTCGAAGCCGACTGCCATGGCGTCCTCACGGGCGGCGGCCATCACCACGCGGCCCACCCCGCTGTAGAGCGTCACGCCGAGACACATCGCGCACGGCTCGCAGCTCGTGATCAGCTCGTGGGCAGGCAGGGCGGGCGGCCCCAGGGTGAACGAGCGAACACGGTGCTGGGCGAGCATGATCGCGACCACCTCGGCGTGCAGGACACAGTTCTGCAGCCGGGTCACGCTGTTGACGCCGGCCGCCACCAGGCGCCCCGAGGCGGTCTCGAAGACGGCGGCGCCGAACGGCCCGCCGGTACGGCGATCGACGTTCTCGCGCGCGAGGCTGATGACGAGCGCCATCTTCTCGTCGTCCGTGCCGTACGCCTGGCGGGATCTCGTCGCCGACTCGACCCAGGACGGGACGTCGATCACGACCCTGGGCGCCGCGGAGGGCGCGTCGCCGGCGCTCGCCATGCCAGTTGTCACCAGGCGCGCCGCGGGATCGCGGAGCGGCTACCCGAGATCCAGGTGGTCCCGCCGGGGTCCGACGGTGCGCATGGTCTCGAAACCATCGTCCGTCATGTCGCAGTACAGCTCGACGCGGTTGCCGTCGGGATCGGGGAAATACACGCTCCGGGTCACGTTGTGCTCGACGGTGGACTCCACCGGAACGCCGATCGCCTTGAGCTCCTGGTACGCCGCCTTCAGCTCCTCGAAGCTCCCGAGCTGCCACGCCATGTGGTGCAGACCGGGCTGCGTCGGCCCAGGCGTCTCGCCCGACGCGAGCTGAAAGAGGGCCAGGTCGTGGTGCTCCTTGCCGAAGCTGAGGAAGACGGTTCCCCGCTCGAGGTCTTCGTGGGCGACCTTCAGCCCGAGCGTTCGCGTGTAAAAGTCCCGCGATGTACCAGCATCACGGACCTTCAGCACGACGTGACCGAGTTTGCGCGCCTGAATCATGGCTCTCCTCCTGCCGTCCTCGACGCCTGCCCCAACTCTACCGCACTCAGACCCTTCCCGCGCCGCCCGAGGTCATCCGCCGTCCGCGACGAACCGATCGTGGATGTACCGTGAGAAGTAGCCCGCATAGCGCCGTTGAAGCTCCTTCAGGCGCCAGTCGCTGCCCGTGATGATCGTTCGGCACTCCGGCGCCCCGCACGCGCAGGCCATCCGCCCGGCCGGATCACCGTCGATCATCGCGTAGTCGATGGTCAGCTCGGCGCCCGCGGGAACGTCACGCATCGCCACGAACGTGATCTGACCGCGGACCCCGACGTTCGGGTTGCAGGAGTGGTTGAGGCAGAGGAGGTTGGCTTCGACGTCCTCGGCGCGGCCGGGTGCGATGTAGAGACCATCCTCGATCTGAATCTCGGCGGGCGATACCTCGTCCCTGACGCGGGCGAGCGCGGCAGCATCCATGACGACCCCGCCCTTGACCGCGACGATCTCACCCGCGCGGATCGTGTCACGCGCGAAGAGCCCCCGGCCCTCGATCGGGCTCGTGCGCTTCTCGGTCTTGGGACTGAGCCAGCTACTGATGGTCGGGCCCTCGCGGGTGCGTTCCGAGCGGTTGCCCGAACTGAAGCACGTAGCCGTTGTTGTCGTAGATCGCAAACTCCCGCATCCCGTACTCGAAGTCCTCCATCGGATAGCAGATGCGCGCCCTGGTCTCGAGCCGCTGCCACGGGCCTTCGACGTCGTCGGTCTTGACGTACAGCGATCCGGTGAAGGCGGCAGCCGTGTCGCCCTCATGGCGATTCGGCGACGAGACCATGATGTTCACGCTGTCGCAGCGGAGGGAGGAGCGAGTGATCGAAGCGTCATGGGGGCGAACGCGCGCGCCGACGGCTACACGAGGTCGAACGTCACCGCCGATTCCTCGGCCAGCGTCTCGAGCTCCTTGAACACCACCTGGCTCAGCGGGATCCCGTCGCGCAGCCGGTCGGCGCGGCGACGGAACTCGATCTCGCCCGCGATGAAGACCTCGTCCACGCCGCGCGCCAGCTCCGATTTCTTCACCATCTCGACCAGGCGGTCGATGCGGCGGCAAAACTCGTCGAGTGGCATGAACTGCGCGGGATCGAGGGCCAGGTAGAACGCGCTCGTGATCAGCGGCTCCTGACCGAACGACTTCATCGGCGGGACGTCGCTCCCGAACAGCCCACCGGACAGCACGCCGCCCAGCACCTCCACGACGGTGGCGAGGCCGAAGCCCTTGTAGCCGCCGGCCCACTGCAGGAAGCCGTGGAAGATGGCCTCGTCGGGATCGGTCGTGGGCACGCCATGACGATCGAGCGCCCAGTCGGGCGGGATCGGCTTGCCCTTCTTCAGGGCCAGCCGCAGCTTGCCGCCGGCCACGATGGACGTCGCCATATCGAGGACGATCGGCTCGCGATCTCCGGCCGGGAAGGCCGCCGCGAACGGATTGGTCGAGAGGGTCGGGGTGGTGCCGCCGAAGGGCGGCAGGATGGCCGGGCCATTGTTCATCGCGATCCCGATCAAGCCGGCGCGCGCCGCCATCATCGGATAGAAGCCGACGAGACCGGTGTGGGTGACGTTCCGAGCCGTCACGCAGCCGATGCCGACCGCGGCGGCACGGTCCATCGCCATCTGCATCGCGCGGCGAGCCACGATGATGCCCGAGGCGCCGTCGCCCTCCAGCATGGCGAGGGTGGGCGTGTCGCGCACGACGCGAACGTCGGGCTTGGGGTTGAGCAGGCCGCGCCGGATCATGCTGCAGTAACCCGCCACCCGGGTCGACCCGTGGGATTCGACGCCGCGGAGGTCGGCCTCGACCAGGACTTCGGCCATCGTCTCGGCGTCCGCGCCGGGAACGCCGCGGGCGGCGAACAGCCGGGCGATCAGCGCGCGCAGGCGGTCGGAACGGACGTGAACGATCTGATCAGCGCGTTCGGTGTTCGTGGCCATGGCGCGGTATTGTAGCCGAGTGGGCGATCGCGTGACCGGCCTGGCTCGCCGCCATCCTGACGCCGTGGCCGTGATCGCGCTCACGCTGTTGCCGTTTGTGATCTTCGCTCACGCGCTCTGGCCCGGCCGGGTGCTCTCGCCCGCCGACATCCTCATGACGTTTCCGCCGTGGGCGAGCCTGGCGCCGGGCCTGCTCGCAGCGAACCCGCTCCAGTCCGACGTCGCCTTCATGTTCGATCCCTGGCTGATCTACGCGGGCCGCGCGGTCGCGTCCGGTCACTTCCCGCTCTGGAACCCGTACGCGTTCGCCGGGGCGCCGTTCTTCGCCAATCCTCAGACCGCCCTGCTCTTTCCCCTGACGTGGCTCGCGTACGTCTTGCCGGCGACGCTCGCCATCACGCTCATCATGGTCCTCAAGCTGTCGGTGGCCGGCGTCGGCTTGTACGCGTTCCTCCGGCTCCTCGCCGTCCGGCCGCTGATCTCGGCCGTCGGTGCCGTGTCGTTCATGCTCAACGGCGCGCTCGTGATGTGGCTCGGCTGGGCGGTCGGCTCGGCGATGGCGATGCTGCCGTGGCTCTTCGCGGCGAGCGAGTGGCTGCGGCAGCGCTCCAGTCGGCGTGCCGTCGCCGCCCTCGCCCTGGCCGTCGCCGTCTCGATCTTCGCCGGCTACCCGCAGATCACGGCCGTCGCCCTTCTCGTGACCGGCGCCTGGGCTCTCGTCCGCGCTCCCGCGACCCGGCGGCCGTGGTCATTTCTCGGCGCCTGGGCGTCGGGCGCGGTGATCGGTGGCGCGCTGGCGGCGGTGCAGATCCTTCCATTCCTCGAGTACCTCGGTGAGAGCGCCGTGTATGCGTACCGCGCCCAGTGGATGCCGGTGATGGCGGCGCCACCGCGCTCGGCGCTGGCGTTGCTGATGCCCGGGTACTTCGGGAGCGCCACCGGCCGTGACTACTGGGGTTACTTCAATCCGAACGAGATCGCCGCCACCGTCGGCGTCGTGCCCTGGGTGGCGCTGCCCGCGGCGATCGTCGGCGCGTGGCGCGGGCCGGGCACGCGGTTTTTCCTCGGTCTCGCGCTCGTGGCCGCCGTGCTCTGCTACGACACGCCAGGTGTGACCGGATGGCTGGGCGCGCTGCCGCCGTTCTCGTTCGTCATCACGTTCCGGATGGTCGTCTTCTTCGCCTTCGCGCTCTCGGTGCTCGCCGCGCTCGGCCTCGAGGCCCTCGCCACGGCCTCGCCCGAGGTGCGGCGTCGAATGGAGCGGGCGGTGCGCTGGAGCGTCGTGGCGCTCGCCGCGCTCACCTGTGTGCTCGTCGTCCAGGACTATCCGATCTTCGTCCGTGGCGGTCTCGTCTACGCGACGGCCGCCCAGTACGTCCTCTTCCTCGTCCTTCTCGCCGTGGCCACGCTGGCGGCGCTGGCGCCGGCGGGCTCTCGGGCCGCGTGGCTGCTCCTCGCGGCCCAGGTCGCCGTCCTGGCCCCGACGGCCGCGACGGAGAATCCGGCCATCGCGTCGTCGCTCTTCTATCCCGAGCCGCCGGCGATCACGCACCTGCGAGCGCGATCCGATCCTCACGAGCGCGTGGTGCTCGGGGCCGGCAAGAACCTGGGCGTGCTGTACGGGCTCCGCGAGGTCGCGGGCTACGACGGGCTGACGCCGCATCGCGTCGAGCACCTCGCCGGTCCCCGGCGCGAGAGCTGGCTCCTGGCCAGCGGCTCGATCGACGTCACGGTGGATGCGGCCAGCCCGGTCTTCGATCTCCTCGCGATCCGCCGCGTCATCGTCTCGCGGGGCACCGCGGCACTGCCGGCGCACGTCGTGGCCGACTACGACGGCCGCGATGCGCGGATCGTCACCAACTCCCGTGCGTTGCCCCGCGCCTTCCTCGTCGCGCGCGCACGCTGTGCGAACGATCAGGATGCGCTTCGCCTGATCCGTGACGCCGAGGTGGATCTTCGCCACGAGGTCGTGCTGAGCGGGTGCCTGACGCCACCGCCGGGCGTCGCCGAGCTCGGTGTCGCCCACGTCGCGTTCACCGTCGACGAGGCCGAGCGCGTGCGCCTGACGACGGAGAGCGACGGGCCAGCCTGGCTCGTGCTGAGCGACACGTGGTTTCCGGGTTGGCAGGCACGCGTGGACGGCGTCCCGCAGCCCGTGGGGCGCGCCGATTACGCGTTCCGTGCGGTCGCGCTCGGAGCCGGGCGCCACGACGTCGAGATGACCTATGCGCCGCGCTCGGTCCGCGACGGCCTCATGATCACGTTCGTCGCTTCGGGCGTCGTCGGAGCGCTGCTGGTCCCGCGAAGGCGCGCAGGTGCGGCAGCGCTCACGGTCCTCGCCCTGGCGGCTTCGGTGCTTGCGGCGGCGCCGCCGGCCGTCGCCGCGACGTTGCCCGAGGCGCCGCTCAACGTCGGCGTGCCCTCGAGGCTTCACGAAGGCCGCGACGCGGCCGTCACGTTCGAGGCGTCCGACTCGCCACGCGGTGGTGTCCCGTTCGACGTCTACGTGATTCGCATCCCGTCCCGTCAGCCCGTGCTGCGCTATCTGTCCTCGACGGGAATGTGGACGCTCGAGCCGACGCCGTGGCAACGCCACCGGAGCGTGGCGACGCCGACGTCGCAGATCGCCTCGTGGCGCGAGGACGGGCCCGCGGGGTTCATCACGCTGCTCGTCGTCTTCGTCCGCCCAGGCGCGAGCCCCGGTGACCGCAACGAGTGGTTGTTCCGGCCGGTGATCGGACGAGTGAGCGTGCGACCGGCGGCCGCGGCCGGCCGGGGCGTCTTCGCGGGCGTCCTCGGCCTCGTCACCCTTGCCACGTGCGCGCTCGTGTTACAGGTGCGGGTCAGGCGGCCCGAGAACGGTTGAGGACGACCTTCACGGTCCGCTTGTCTTTGATCAGCTCGATCTTGCCTTCGCGGGCGAGCCAGCCGATGCCCATGTAGACGAGCGGCTCGGTGAGCTTGGTGTCCTGTTTCAGCCTGGCGACCGTTGTCTCGCCATTTTCCTCGAGCCACCGCCAGATCTGTCCCGCGGCTTCCCCGATCTCGTGCTCCATGTCGGGTCCTCCCGCTCTCACGATACCGCGGGAGGCTAGGGCGCCTCGATCCGCTCGGCCGCGGCGTCGCGAAGGCCGCCGAAATCGCCGCTGGCCGGCGGAAGGCCGGGCCCGCGGAAGGCGTCGGTCGCCGTGAGGCCTGGCGCCTGGGCGTGACGCTGGGTCTCGTTGGACAGCGCCGAGGCGAACGAGCCCGAGGAGGCTCCCGCCGCGGGCGCCGTCTCGCGCTTGGCCTGGGTGTCCCAGACTTTCCCGGCAGCTTTGCCGAGGAGATGCCCGGCGGCCGCGACGAGCAGCGAGCCGATGATTGGAAACATGTCACGCTCCGATGGCGGCAGATCCTGCCGCCGGGGACCGGCAATGCCTGCCGACCCGCGGCGTTCGTTGGGAGCGATCTCCGCAAGATACCGGGCTTCGCCCGGTTGCGTCCTGAGAAGAGCACGAGACGTACCAGGCGCGCCCGAGCGCCTAGATTCTGGTGCGCAGAAGAGCGACGAACTCGTCCGGGCGGTCGGGCGAGATTCCGATGAGGCCGGTGGTCGTCTGGAGCCACACGACGGTGTCGCGATTGGTGAGGAAGAGGCGGTACGAGCCGAGCGTCGAGTTCCAGAAGCGGCCGAAGCGCCCGAAGAGGCCCTTCGAGGCAGTCACGCTGATGCCGGCCAGGGGTCGCGCGACGCGATCGGCCGAGCGGATCGTGCGATACGGAATCACGCGCGGCCCGGCACGGCGCTCGACGTGAACCCCGTCGGCGGCCAGGCGATACCCCTGCGGCGCATAGCGGCCGATGACGAACAGGATCACCGCGAAGGGCAGGCTGAGAAACATCCACCGTGGGTTGCCAGTCGTCACGGCGAAGGCCACGCCGAGAATCGAGACCCCGACCACGCCGAGGGCGACGCCCGCGATGGTCGACCAGCGCTCGCTCCGGCCCAGCGTGGCGCCGAAGTACTCCCCGCTCAGCGCGGGTGGATCTCGAGCGCCGAGAAGAAGTAGGGAATCTCGATCGCCGCCGACTCGGGCGAATCGGAGCCGTGCACGGCGTTGGCCTCGATGGACGAGGCGAAGTCGGCGCGGATCGTCTTGGGAGCCGCCTTGCGGAAATCGGTCGCACCCATCAGGTCGCGCCAGCGCTGGATGGCGTTCTCGCCCTCGAGCACCATGGTCAGGCAGGGCCCCTGCGTCATGAAGGTGCAGAGGCTCGCAAAGAAGGCCCGCTCCCGGTGCACGGCGTAGAACCCGGCCGCCTCGTCGTGAGCCATGTGGATGAGCCGGACGGCCAGGATCTTCAGGCCGGCCTGCTCGATGCGCGTGATGATCTGGCCCATGACGCCCTTGGCCACGGCGTCCGGCTTGATGATGGCGAGGCTTCGCTGGATCGTGCTCACGCTCCGATCACCTTGGCGACGGTCGCTCCCATGTCGGCCGGGCTCTTGACCAGCGTCGCCCCGGCCGCGTCCAGGGCCTTCATCTTCTCCGCCGCCGTTCCCTTTCCCCCGGCGATGATGGCCCCCGCGTGTCCCATGCGGCGGCCTGGGGGCGCCGTCTGGCCGCAAATGAAAGCGACCACGGGCTTCTTCACCCGGGCGCGGATGAACGCGGCGGCTTCCTCCTCGGCGGTGCCGCCGATCTCGCCGATCATCATGATCGCGCGCGTCTCAGGGTCGTCGTTGAAGAGGCCGAGGACGTCGACGAACGAGGTGCCGTTGACGGGATCGCCGCCGATCCCGACACACGACGACTGGCCGATCCCCCTCGACGTCAGCTGACCGACGACCTCGTAGGTCAGCGTGCCGCTGCGCGAGACGACGCCGACGTGGCCGCTCTTGTGGATGTGACCGGGCATGATGCCGACCTTGGCCTGGCCGGGCGTGATGAGGCCGGGACAGTTCGGGCCGATGAGCCGGCTCGCCGTTCCGCGCACGAAGTGCTTCGCGCGCACCATGTCGCCGACGGGAATCCCCTCGGTGATGCAGACGACCAGTGGCACGCCGGCGGCGGCCGCTTCCATGATGGCGTCGGCGGCGGCCACCGGGGGCACGAAGATGAGCGCGCAGTTGGCGCCCTCGGCCCGGACGGACTCCTCGACCGTGTTCCAGACGGCGAATCCCTCGTGGGTCGTGCCGCCCTTGCCCGGCGTCACTCCGCCGACGACGGTGGTGCCGTACTCCTTGCAGCGCGCCGCGTGAAAGGCGCCTTCCTTGCCGGTGATCCCCTGCACCACCACGCGCGTGTTCCGGTCGACGAGAATGGACATTATAGGATCCGCGAGACCGGCTCGAGCCGTGGGTGGGCCGTTCGAGGTGCGCCCCGGCTGCGCCTCACTTGAGCCGGCTCGCGCCGTGGGTGGGCCGTTCGAGGTGCGCCCCGGCTGCGCCTCACTTGAGCCGGCTCGCGCCGTGGGTGGGCCGTTCGAGGTGCGCCCCGGCTGCGCCTCACTTCGTCCCTCATTTGCCAGTCCGGGCAAACGCCACGGCCTTCTTCGCGCCATCCGCCATGTCGTCGGCCATCGTGAGGGCGAGACCAGACTGCGCCAGCATCTGCTTGCCCAGCTCGACGTTGGTGCCTTCGGCGCGCAGCACGACCGGAAGCTTCAGCCCGAGCTTCTTGACAGCCGCGATCACGCCCTCGGCCAGTCGATCGACGCGCAGGATGCCGCCGAAGACATTGATGAAGACGGCCTTCACGCTGGGGTCGGACGAGAGGAGCCGGAACGCGTTTTCGATCTGCTCGGGCGAAGCACCACCGCCGACATCGAGAAAGTTGGCCGGCTCGCCCCCGGCGAGCTTGACGATGTCCATCGTCGCCATGGCCAGGCCGGCGCCGTTGACCATGCAACCGACGTTGCCGTCCAGCTTGATGTAGTTGAGGCCGTACTTCGAGGCTTCGACGTCGAGCGGGTCTTCCTCGTGGACGTCGCGCAGCGCGGCGACGTCCTTCTGCCGGGCGAGCGCGTTGTCGTCGAAGTTCAGCTTGGCATCGAGCGCGAAGACCCGGCCGTCCTTCGTCGTCACCAGCGGATTGATCTCGGCCAGCGAGCAGTCCTTGGCGAGGTACAGCGCGAACAGGCTCCGGATCAGCGCCACGCCCTGCTTGAGCTGATCGCCGGCCAGCCCAAGGCCGAAGGCCAGGCTCCGCGCCTGGAAATCGCCGAGGCCGAGCGCGGGATGCGCCCACTCGCGCAGGATCTTCTCGGGCGTCCGCGCGGCGACCTCCTCGATCTCCATGCCCCCGGCCTGGGACGCCATCACGACGTGCGTGCTCCGGACCCGGATGCCCTCGGGCGGCGTCTGGGGCGTCTTCAGCATCATGCCGAGGATCTGACGGGCGGCGTTCTCGGCCTGGGCCGGATCGTCCGCGAGCTTGATGCCGCCGGCCTTGCCGCGGCCGCCAGCGTGAACTTGCGCCTTGACGACGACCTTGCCGCCGAGCCGTTGGGCGATCTCGCGCGCTCGAGCGGGCGTCTCGGCGACGTCGCCACGCGGCACCGCCACGCCGAACTCGCGCAGCAGCGCCTTGGCTTGGTACTCGTGGATCTTCACGCGGGCTGCTTCTTGTGACCGCGGAACTTCCTCAACAGCCACACCAGGGGGTCGTAGTTGTCGGCCATCCGCTCCTTCATCGGGATGATGCCGTTGTCGGTGATGTGGATGTGCTCGGGGCACACCTCGCTGCAGCACTTCGTGATGTTGCAGAAGCCGATGCCGGCCTGGCGGCCGACGAACTCGCGCCGGTCCACCGTGTCGAGCGGATGCATGTCGAGCCCGGCGATCTTGATGAAGAAGCGCGGCCCCGAGAACGACTTCTTCAGCTCTTCATGATCCCGGATGACGTGACAGACGTCCTGGCACAAGAAGCACTCGATGCACTTGTGGAACTCCTGGATGCGATCGATGTCTTCCTGGAACATCCGGTAGGTGCCGTCGGGCTCGGGCGGCTTGAGCCGCAGCGGCGGCACTTGCTTGGCCTTCTCGTAGTTGTACGAGACGTCGGTCACGAGGTCGCGCACGAGCGGGAAGGTCCGGATGGGCGCCACCGAGATGATGTCGCCCTCGGGGAACAGGTTCATGCGCGTCATGCACATGAGTCGTGGCTTGCCGTTGATCTCGGCGCTGCACGACCCGCACTTGCCGGCCTTGCAGTTCCAGCGACAGGCCAGATCGACGGCCTGGGTGGCCTGGATCCGGTGGATCACGTCGAGGACGACCATCCCCTCGTCGGCCTCGACGTTGTAATCCTTGAACTCACCACCGCGGGCGTCGCCGCGGAAGACCCGCATCGTGAAGATCGGCATCATTTCCTCTCGAAGAGCGCCTTGAGCTCGGCCGGCATCTGGGGCAGCGGCTCGCGACTGATCTGGAGCTGCCCCTTGCGCAGGCGCACCGCCACGTTGACCGTGCCCCACGTGTCGTCGGTGTAGGGATGGTCGTCGCGCGTGTGTCCCCCGCGGCTTTCCTTCCGCTCGAGCGCGGCCAGCGTCGAGCACTCGGCGACGGCGAGGAGCGACACGAGGTCCAGCGCGGTGTGCCAGCCGGGGTTATAGGTCCGCCCGCCGTCGACCCGCGCCTTGCTCGCCCGGTCCTTGAGGACCTCGAGCTTCTTGAGCGCGGTCTTCATGTCGGTCTCGTTGCGGATGATGCCGACGAGGTTCTGCATGACGTCCTGCAGCTCGGCCTGGATCGCGTACGGGTTCTCGCCGTGGGCGCGCGTCAAGGGGGCCAGCGTCTCCTGGGCGATCGACTCGAGCTGAGCGTTGTCGACGGTGAGCCGGCCGCCAAAGTCCTTGGCATAGAGCGCGGCGTACTGGCCGGCCCGGCGCCCGAAGACGAGGAGGTCGGAGAGGGAGTTGCCGCCGAGCCGGTTGCTGCCGTGCATACCGCCCGCGCACTCGCCGGCGGCGAACAGCCCCTTCACCGTCGCCTGGGTGGTGTCGGCGTTGACGCGGACACCGCCCATCACGTAGTGACAGGTGGGACCGACCTCCATGGGCTCCTTCGTGATGTCGACGTCGGCCAGCTCCTTGAACTGGTGGTACATCGACGGCAGGCGCTTGGTGATGTAGTCGCCCGGCCGCCGCGTGGCGATGTCGAGGAACACGCCGCCGTGGGGGCTGCCCCGCCCGGCCTTCACCTCGGAATTGATGGCGCGAGCGACTTCATCGCGCGGCAGGAGATCGGGCGTGCGCCGGTTGTTCTTCTTGTCGGCGTACCAGCGGTCGGCCTCCGCCTCGTTATCGGCCGTCTCCCCTTTGAAGAACTCGGGGATGTAATTGAACATGAAGCGCTCGCCGGTGTTGTTCTTCAGCGTCCCGCCATCGCCGCGCACGCCTTCGGTGACCAGGATGCCGCGCACCGAGGGCGGCCACACCATGCCGGTGGGATGGAACTGGACGAACTCCATGTCGATGAGGTCGGCGCCCGCCCACAAGGCCATCGCGTGGCCGTCGCCGGTGTACTCCCACGAGTTTGACGTGATCTTCCAGGCCTTGCCGATGCCGCCCGTCGCCAGCACCACCGCCTTCGCCTTGAAGAGCACGAACTGGCCCGTGTTTCGCCAGTACCCGAAGGCGCCGGTCACCCGGTCGCCGTCCTTGAGCAGGCGTTCGACCTTGCACTCCATGTAGACATCGATGCCCTGGTGGATGCCGTGATACTGGAGCGTGCGGATCATCTCGAGGCCCGTACGATCGCCGACGTGGGCCAGCCGCGCGTAGCGGTGGCCGCCAAAGTCGCGCTGGAGGATGCGGCCGTCCTTGGTGCGATCGAACAGCGCGCCCCACCGCTCCAGCTCCAGCACGCGCTCGGGCGCCTCCTGGGCGTGAAGCTGGGCCATGCGCCAGTTGTTGAGCATCTTGCCGCCGCGCATCGTGTCGCGGAAGTGGACCTGCCAGTTGTCCTCTGGCCAGACGTTCCCGAGCGCGGCCGCGATGCCGCCCTCGGCCATCACTGTGTGGGCCTTGCCGAGGAGCGACTTGCAGACCAGGCCGACCGACACACCCTGGGCGGCCGCCTCGATGGCGGCACGCAGCCCGGCGCCGCCGGCGCCGATGACGATGACGTCGTGCTCGTGCGTCTCGTACGCTTGACCGGCCATTAGAAGATCCTCACGTCTCTGATGACGCCCATCGAGACCAGACGGATGTAGAGATCCGCGAGCCCGACGCTGAACAGCGAGAGCCAGGCGAACATCGGGTGCCGCTCGTTGAGCCGCGAGATGAAGCGCCACACCGTGTAGCGTCCCTTGGCCTGCGAGAAGACGTCGACATTACCGCCGCAGACGTGACGGCACGAGTGGCAGGAGAACGTATAGCCGGCGAGGAGGACCACGTTGATCCACATGACCAGCGTGCCCACGCCCATACCGAACTGATGGCCGCCGGCCGCCGTCGGGAAGCGAAAGGCCAGGACGGCGTCCCACGTGAGCAACACGATGAAGACCACGGCGACGTACCACGCGTAGCGATGGTAGTTCTGCAGGAACAACGGAAACCGCGTCTCGCCGCTGTAGCCGGCCTTGACGTCGCGCACGGCGCAGGCTGGCGGCGCCAGCCAGAACGAGCGGTAGTACGCCTTGCGGTAGTAGTAACAGGTCAGCCGAAAGAGCCCCGGGCCCCACAGGATCAGGAACGCCGGGGACACGATCCCGATGACGGGAAACGTCATGTCGGGCAGGCCCCAGCCGAACGTCGAGTGCAGGCACGATTTCGAGATGCACGGGGAGTAGAACGGCGAGAGATAGGGCGGAGCGTAGTAGTGAGCGTTCTGGAGCGCCGCCCACGTCGAGTAGACGATGAAGCTGCCGAGCACGACGACGACGGTCAGCGGCAGCGCCCACCACGTGTCGTTGCGGAGCGAGGCGGCCGCGATGGGCGGCCTCGCCTCCGACATCACGCGACTCATGCGCCCTCCCTGGCGTAGGCTTTCATCCCGTCCTGGTAGAGATCCCCGCCGTGGCAGTCGTTGATGACGATGGCCGGAAAGCGGTCGACCTCGAGCCGGCGAATCGCCTCGGTGCCGAGGTCTTCATAGGCCACGACCTCGGCCTTCTTGACGAACTCCGACAGCACGGCGCCGGCGCCGCCGATGGCTCCCATGTAGACGCCTTTGTACTGCCGGAGCGCGTCCTTCACCGCCTGACCGCGGTGGCCCTTGCCGACGGTGGCCTTGAGGCCCAGCTTGAGCAAGGCCGGCGTGAACTTGTCCATGCGGCTGCCCGTGGTGGGCCCGACCGAGCCGATGACGTCGCCGGGGCGCGCCGGCGACGGGCCCGTGTAATAGATGATGGCGCCGTAGACGTCGATGGGCAGCCGCTCGCGCTTCTCGATGAGCGGGAAGAGCCGTCCATGGGCGGCATCGCGCGCGGTGTACATCACGCCGGTGATGCGCACGCGGTCCCCGGCCCTCAGCGACTCGACATCGGCGTCGGTGAGCGGAGTGGTGATGTCCTTGGTGCCGTCCGGCGCTGTTGTCACCATACCGTCACAGCGTCACCTCTTTGTGGCGATGCGCGTGGCATTCGATGGTGACGGCGACGGGAAGCGACGTGATGTGACACGGATACGTGAGGATGTGGATGCCGAACGCAGTCGTGTCGCCGCCGTAGCCCTGGGGCCCGATGCCGAGACGGTTGGCCTTGTCGAGCAGCTCCTTCTCGAGCGCGTCGAGTGTGGGATCGGGATTCGGCGAGCCCAGCTCCCGGAACAAGGCCCTCTTGCTGAGGATCGCGGACTTTTCGAACGTGCCGCCGACGCCGACGCCGAGGATCAGCGGCGGGCAGGCATCCGGCCCCGCCGTCCTCACGCACTCGATGACCCACTCCTTGACGCCCTCGACACCCTCCGCCGGCGTGAGCATCTTGTACTTCGAGCGATTCTCGCAGCCACCGCCCTTGGCCATCACCATGATCTTCATGGCGGCGCCGGGCACCACGTCGAGGTGGATGACGGCCGGCGTGTTGTCGCCGGTGTTCACCCGGTCGAACGGGGAGCGCACGATGGACGCGCGCAGGTAACCCTCTTTGTAGCCCTGGCTCACGCCCTGATTGATCGCCTCATAGAGCGGCCCGCCCGTGACGTGGACGTCCTGACCCAGCTCGACGAAGCACACCACGAAGCCGGTGTCCTGGCAGTACGGGATGCGCTTCGTCTTCGCCAGCTGAGCGTTTTCCTTCAGGATCTGCAGCACGTGCTTGCCGGCCGGTGAGCGTTCCGTCGTCAGCGCCCGGTCGAATGCCCGCAGCATGTCCGACTCGAGCTCCCAGTTGGCCTCCATGCAGAGCTTCTTGACGGCGTCGCTGATAGCGCTGACGTGGATGTCGCGCATGCGCGCTACTTCTTGTCCGGGCTCATCTTGGCGAAGAACTCCTTCGCGCGCTTGGCCATATCGTCGGGGCGGACGTCTTCCTTATGAGTCGCCAGGCCCCAGCGATGCCCCGAGGGATCCTCGACCTGGCCGAAGCGATCGCCCCAGAACATGTCGGAGACCGGCATGACCACCTTGGCCCCGGCCCTGACGGCCTGGTTGAACGTCTTGTCGACGTCGGGCACGTAGAGGTAGAGGTAGCTGGTGGGCGCGCCGACCGACAGGGGCGCCCGGCACCCGCCCGGCTGCTCGTCGCTGATCATCACGATGCAGTCGCCGATCTTGATCTCGCCGTGCATCAGCGACTTGCCGTCGGGGCCCGGCATCCGCATGAGCTCCTCGGCCCCGAACGCCTGCCGGTAGAACTCGAGCATCTTGGCGCCGTCGCGAACGGTGATCGCGCTGTTGACGCTGTGGAAACCATCCGGAATCTGCTTGGCCATATCACATCACTCCCTGCATCGCCGAGAAGACCGCCCGATCGCACGCACCGATCTCCTCGGGCATCGAATCTTGCTCGTGACCTGCCGCCGACCACGCACGACCACCCCGCCGTCGGCGGCGGACTTCACCATTGCCACCGTTGTGCCGACCTAGAGCTTCAGCTTCTCCACGAGCTCGCGGACGGCGCCCACCGAACGCTGGAAGGCCGCCTGCTCATCCGCGGTCAGCTTGATCTCGATCACCTGCTCGACTCCGCGACGGCCGAGCTTCACGGGCACGCCCACGTAGAGGCCGTGCACGCCGTACTGACCGTTCAGGTAGGCCGCGCAGGGAAGGATCTTCTTCTTGTCCTTGAGGATCGCCTCGACCATCTCGACGGCCGAGGCGGCCGGCGCGTAGTACGCGCTGCCGGTCTTGAGATAGTTGACGATCTCGGCGCCGCCGTTGGCGGTGCGCGTGACGAGCGCCTGGATGCGATCGGGCGGCAGCAGGTCGGTGATGGGGATGCCGGCCACCGTCGAGTAGCGCGGCAGTGGGACCATGCTGTCGCCGTGGCCGCCCAGCACGAACGCGTTGACGTTCTCGACCGAGACGTCGAGCTCGCGGGCGATGAACGTGCGGAACCTCGCGGAATCGAGCACGCCGGCCATGCCGATCACGCGCCCGGCCGGAAAGCCCGACTTCTTCCACGCCAGCTGGACCATGGCGTCGAGCGGATTGGTGACGAGGATCAGGATCGCGTTCCGCGAGCGCGCCACCACCTGATCGACGACGCTACCCACGATCTCGGCGTTCTTGAACAGGAGGTCGTCACGCGTCATGCCGGGCTTGCGGGCCAGGCCGGCGGTGATGACGACGATATCGGAGTTGGCCGTCTCGTCGTACGTGTTGCTGCCGGTCAGGAGCGAATCGTAGCCGTGGACGGGCCCGGCCTCGAGCAAGTCGAGCGCCTTGCCCTGGGGAATGCCCTCGACGACGTCCACCAGCACGACGTCACCCAGCTCCTTCTCCACCGCGTACTGGGCCACGCTGGCGCCGACGTTGCCGGCGCCGACCACGGTGATCTTCGCGCGGGCGGTCATTCGATTCTCCTCGCGCCTACAGGGTCGCCATGTTCTTGATGATCTCGCTGCCGAACTCCGAGCACTTCACTTCCTTGGCGCCTTCCATGAGGCGGGCGAAGTCGTAGGTGACGACCTTCGACTGGATGGTCTTCTCGAGTCCGGCCACGAGGCGGTCGGCCGCATCCGTCCACCCCAGGTAACGGAACATCATCTCGCCCGAGAGGATGACAGAGCCCGGGTTGACCTTGTCCTGGCCCGCGTACTTCGGCGCGGTGCCGTGGGTGGCCTCGAACAGCGCGTGGCCCGTGTCGTAGTTGATGTTGGCGCCCGGCGCGATGCCGATGCCGCCGACCTGGGCGGCCAGCGCGTCGGACAGGAGATCGCCGGTCAGGTTGCACGACGGGATCACGTCGAACTCGTCGGGCCGGGTCAGGATCTGCTGCAGGAAGGCGTCGGTGATGGCGTCCTTGATGAGGATCTTGCCGGCCGGCGGCTTGCCGTTGCACTCCTCCCACGACACCGTCTTGTCGCCGAACTCGCGCTTGGCCAGCGCGTAGCCCCACTTCATGAACATGCCTTCGGTGTACTTCTGAATGTTGCCCTTGTGGACGAGGGTGATGTTCTTGCGGTTGTTCTCGATGGCATAGCGGATGGCGGCGCGGATGAGACGCTCCGAGCCCTCCTTCGACACCGGCTTGATGCCGATGGAGGACGTGTTCGGGAAGCGGATCTTGTTGACCTTCATCTCGCGCTGGAGGAACTCGACCACTTTCTTGGCCTCGGGCGTCCCCTGCTCCCACTCGATGCCGGCGTAGATGTCCTCGGTGTTCTCCCGGAAGATCACCATGTCGACCTTGTCCGGCCGCTTCACCGGCGACGGCACGCCCTTGAAGTACTTGACCGGGCGCAGGCAGACGTAGAGGTCGAGCACCTGGCGGAGCGTGACGTTCAACGAGCGGAAGCCTTCACCGACGGGGGTGGTGAGCGGGCCCTTGAGCGCGACCAGATACTGGCGGATGTAGTCGAGCGTCTCCTCGGGCAGCAGGTTGGGCGGGCAGTCGGCGCCGTAGACGGCCTGCGCCTTCTCGCCGGCGTACACCTCCATCCACGCGATCTTCTTCTTGCCGCGAGAGGACTGCTCCACCGCGGCGTCGAGCACGCGGACGGAAGCGCGCCAGATGTCGGGCCCGGTCCCGTCACCTTCGATGAACGCGATGACGGGATGATCGGGCACTCGCAGCTTGCCGTGCTCGATGGTGATCTTGTCGCCCGCGGGGACCTTGACCCTGCCAGCCATTAGACGTCCTTTCCCGGCTTTGCCTTGGTATCGGTCGGCTTCAGTTTCACGTCGCTCAGGTCGGCGGCCTGGCCAGTCGCGGGGTCGATCACCTGCCCGGCATTGAGCGCCGAGCCCGCCCGGAACCAGGCGATCTGCTCGCGGGTCAGGCTGTGCCGGACCCGGATTTCTTGCACGCGACCGTCCGGCTTCTTGATCAGCACCTTCACCGGCTGCCCGGGCTCCAGCGCGTACAGGCCCGAGATCGTCACGCGGTCGTTCTGCTCGAAGCGGTCGTAGTCGGCGGGGTCGATGAACGTCAGCGGGAGCAGGCCCTGCTTCTTGAGGTTCGTCTCGTGGATGCGGGCGAAGCTCCGGACGATGACCGCCGCGCAGTTGAGGTAGCGGGGTGACATGGCCGCGTGCTCGCGACTGCTGCCCTCACCGTAGTTCTCGTCGCCGATCACGATCCACTGCAGGCCCTTGGCCTTGAGCTCGCGAGCGATCGTGGAGAGCGGCTGGCCGGCGGCGCTCGTCAGCGGATTGACGCCCTTGCCGGTCTCGCCGGTGAAGGCGTTCAGGGCGCCGAGGAACATGTTGTCGCTGATCTTGTCGAGGTGACCGCGGAAGCGCAGCCACGGCCCGGCTGGCGAGATGTGGTCCGTGGTGGTCTTGCCCTTCGTCTTGACGAGGATCGGCAGGTCGATGAAGTCCTTGCCGTCCCACGCCACGAACGGACCGAGAAGCTGGAGCCGTTCGCTGTTGGCCGGCACTTCGACCCGCACCGAGTCGGGATCAGCCGCCGGCTCCTCGTACCCCTCGGCGCCCCGCGCGAAGCCGTCGCGCGGCAGCTCCTCGCCCTCGGGCGGCGTGAACCGAACGCGCTGGCCGTTCGGCGCGGTCAGCGTGTCGGTCATCGGGTTGAACTCGAGCGTGCCCGCGAACGCGAGCGCGGTGACCACGTCGGGGCTCGTGATGAACGAGAGCGTCTCCTGGCTGCCGTCGTTCCGTCCCGGGAAGTTGCGGTTGAACGAGCTGACGATCGTGTTCTTCTGGTTCGGCGCGATGTCCGTGCGCTTCCACTGGCCGATGCACGGGCCGCACGCGTTGGCGAGCACGGTGCCGCCGATCCGCGCGAACGTGTCGATCAGCCCGTCCCGCTTGATCGTCTGGTAGATCCGCTCGGAGCCCGGCGTGATGAGGAACTTCGCCTTGGCCGTGAGGCCGGCCTTGAAGCCTTGCGTGGCGATGTGAGCGGCCCGCCGCATGTCCTCGTAGGACGAGTTCGTGCACGACCCGATCAGCGCGTTGGTGATCGTTGCCGGCCAGCCTTGCTCGCGCACCTCGGCGCCGAGCTTCGAGACCGGGCGTCCGCGGTCCGGAGAATGCGGGCCGACGATGTGGGGCTCCAGCTCGTCGAGGTTGATCGCGATGATCTCGTCGTAGAACTCCTTGGGCTGCTCGGCCACCTGCGGATCGGCCACGAGCTGCTCCCGGAATTCCTCGGCCAGCGCGGCCAGATCCCCGCGGTCGGTGGCGCGCAGGTAGGCCGCCATCCGCGGGTCGAACGGGAAGATCGACGTCGTCGCGCCGAGCTCGGCGCCCATGTTGCAGATCGTCGCCTTGCCGGTCGCGCTGATCGCCTCCGCGCCCGGCCCGAAGTACTCGAGGATCTTGTTGGTGCCGCCCTTCACGGTGAGCAGCGTGCAAAGATAGGTGATGATGTCTTTCGGCGCCGTCCACCCCGACAGCTTGCCGGTCAGATGAACGCCGATCAGCTTCGGATGCAGCACCTCCCAGGGCAGGCCCGCCATCACCTCGCCGCAGTCGGCGCCACCGACACCGATCGCGAGCATGCCGAGGCCGCCCGCGTTGGGCGTGTGGGAGTCGGCCGCGATCATCAACGTGCCGGGTGTCGCGTAATTCTCGAGGACGACCTGATGGATGATGCCCGAGCCGGGACGCCAGAACCCGAGGCCGTACTTGCGCGCCGCCGAGCGGATGAAGTTGTAGACCTCTTCGCTCTCGCGGACCGCGCGCTGCAAGTCCTCGGCGGCGCCGCTCTCGGCGCGGATCAGGTGGTCGCAGTGGATCGTCGACGGCACCGCGACGCGCTTGCGTCCCGACATCATGAACTGGAAGAGCGCCATCTGGCCGGTGACGTCCTGCAGCGCCACGCGATCCACGCGCAGCCTCAGGATCGCCTTCCCGCGCTCCCACGTCTGGGCGTCGAAATCCCAGCAGTGCGCGACCAGGATTTTCTCGGTGAGGGTCAGTGGTCGTCCGAACGTCCGCCGCGCGCGGGCGAGACGATCGGGCATCGCGGCGTAGAGTGCACGGATCTGCGGCTGAACGGCGGACATCGCGACCTCCTGACGGACGTTCGCCTCCCGCCCGTGAAGGGCCAGGAGGCGATTGAATGCCGAATAACTCTAACGCGACGCGGCGTTAGGGTCAAGGAATGGGACGCTCGGCATACGTCCCGAAGGGCGGCGTGCCGGCTGCCCGCTGCGTGATCGTGATGGTGCGCGCGGCGAGGTCGGCGCACGTGCGCCCGGGGAGATCGAACCCGCCGGGCTGAGCGTCGCTCGTGAGGACCGCCGTGGTGTTCGAGGCGTTGCAGACCCGATAACGGCGCGGCACCGGGAGCGCCGAGACGATCGTGGCCCGACGTTCTTCGTGCGAAGGCAGCGCCCACGACGCCACGGCGGAGCCCGAGCCGACCACGTACGGCGCTGGTTGGACGTACGGCGTCACCGGCTGGGCGAGCGCAGCCGGCGCAACCAGCAATGCTCCGAGGACGCCGAGCGCGCGCACGCTCGTTACTATAGCTTGCAGGCCGCGCGAACCGTGTGTCATCATCCGTTTACGTTGCGTCGCCTCGTGTTTCCTCTGCTGGTCCTGTTGCTGTCGACGTTTCCGGCCGGGTCGACCGAACCGCCGCTGCTGCTGCTCACGATCGACGGCTCGCCGTCGATGGGCAAGGCGGAGGCTCCGGTCGTCATCGTGGAGTTCTCCGATTACCAATGACCGTTCTGCGCGCGGCACGTCCGTGAGACGATGCCCCAGATCGAGCAGGCGTACATCAAGACCGGGCGTGTCAGGTACGTGGTCCGCGACTTCCCGCTGGAGTCCATCCACGCCGACGCCTTCAAGGCCGCCGAGGCGGCCCATTGCGCCGGCGACGGCGGCGCGTTCTGGCCCATGCACCACCGGCTCTTTGCTCACCAGACCGAATTGACGCGCGAAGAGTTGCCCGGTCACGCTCAGGCCGTCGGCATCGACGTCGCCGCGTTTCGCCAGTGCCTGGAGAGCGGCAAGTACACCGTGCGGGTGCACCGCGATCTCGCCGATGGCATCCGCGCCAGCGTCAACTCGACGCCGAGCTTCTTCATCGGGGTGCCGGCGCCCGATCAGCGCATGCGCGTGGTCCGCTTGGTGCGCGGGGCGCAGCCGTTCACCGCGTTCAAGGAGATCATCGACGGCCTCCTGAACCGCTCGCCGTCATGACGCTTCGTCGGCTGCTGACGATTCTCGTGCTCGTCGTCGTGCTGGTCACCGTCGTCCGGCCCGCGCGGGCCGAAGCGCTGGAACCCACCGTCATCATCCTCATCATCTCGGGCGCGATCGTCCTGGTGGCGGTGCTCGCCGTGCTGATCATCGCAAACGTCAGCGACTATCGACGCGGGACCAGGACCGAGGAACCGCCGCACGGTCCCGTGATCGTCGCGTGGCAGGCACCGGCGACCGCGGAAAGTCCCTAAGCGGAACGTCCCTCAGACGAGCGTCACGGCTCTGGGGCATGGGGGCCATATCGGGGCCATTTAAATAATTGGGCGGTCGCCATCTGGCGCAGGCGAATGATCGACCGCGTCGGCGCCAGCCCCATCGGGCACACCTCCGTGCAATTGGCCTGGCCGTGACAGCGCGCCAGCGCGTCGTCTGAGAGCAGCACGCCCCAGCGCGTGCTGCGGGCGGCGTCCCGGCTGTCGCGCTGCAGGGTGAACGCCCGGTTCAACGCGGCAGGTCCGGGGAAGCGAGCGTTGTGGGCGACGATCGTGCACGCGGAGACGCAGAGCCCGCAGCCGATGCACTCGATCGCCTCGTCGATCTCCTGCCGCTCCGCCGAGTCACCGCTGATGCGCGCGTCGCGCCGTTCGCCATCGCCCGGCGTGAAGGCCGCCCCCACGGCGCGCATCCGGGCCGTGAACGGCGCCATGTCGACCACGAGGTCGCGCAGCACCGGGAAGTGATAGAGCGGACGCACGGTGATGCGTCCGGGGCCGAGCGTCGAGAGCGGCGTGCGACACGCCCAGCGCTCACGCCCGTTCACGACCACGCCGCACGATCCGCACATGCCGACGCGGCAGGCGTAACGAAAGGCGAGGCCCGGATCCTGGCCACGCTGGATCTCCACCAGCGCATCGAGCACGGTCGTGTCGGCGCCGGCCTCGACCGCGTAATCCTGCCAGCGCTCGTCGGCGCCCGGCGACCACCGGAGCACGCGCAGGGTGGCTATTGCTTCTCCACGAACGCAGCCACGGCGCGGCCGATGTCGCCCGGCGAGTCCTCCTGGACGAAGTGCAGGCCCCGCACGGTGACCTCGCGCTGATTCGGCCAGGCGCGACAGACCTCGCGCTGGGTGCCAACCAGGATCGACCCGGGCTCGGCGTTGATGAACAGCTTGGGCGTCGAGCTCCTGGCCAGCCATGACGCGCTGTCGCTCACGATCGTCACGACGTCGGACGGCTCACCGTCGACCGGGATCTCGCGCGGCCAGGTCAGCGTCGGTCGTCGCGACTCACCCGGCTCGCGGAAGGGCGCCCGGTAGACGTCCATCTCGTCCTCGCTCAGCTTGCGCATGATGCTGGCGGGCAAGATGCGCTCGACGAACACGTTCTTCTGCAGCACCAGCTCCTCGCCAGCCGGTGATCGCATCAACTGGAAGATCTTCCGCGCGGACTCCGGCCAGTCGTTCCACGTGAGCGGGCACACGAGCGCCTC